>DASWSC010000214.1:0-27761 GCA_036402855.1 Candidatus Elarobacter sp.
TCAGCGAGCGCAGCAGCGCCGGCGCTCGCGCGTGCAGCAGCGCCGGGAGCGAGGGCCGCACGGCGAGATCACCGTAGGCCGCCGACGACGCGAGCTGGATCCCGCCGAGGACCACCGCGACGATCAGCGCCGCGAGCACGAGCACCGGGCGCAGCCAGGCCGGACGGAGCACGCTGCTCCCTACAACGAGAACGCCCCGGCACCTTGAGGTGTCGGGGCATCCTGTTCGCCGCAGGGGCGGATCGGCCGCCCTTTGGTTCTAGAACCGGATCGAGAAGTTCAGGTCTTCGCGGTTCTGGTTGAAGTTGTACGTCGGGAGGACGTTGTCGGTGTACTTCTGGTTCCGGAAGAGCGCCGAGATCGAGCTCGTCGTCTTCGGAATGTTGTACGTCAGCGTTCCCTGGTACTGGTCCTTGCGCTGCGCGATGTTCTGCTGGAACGTCGTGCCGTACGCGCCGTGATACGTCTGGCTGTTGTAGCCGAGACCGAGGACGAGATCGCGCGTGACCGGCAGCGTCGCCGCCGCGTCGAGCGTGTTGTGGTACTCGTCGACGTAGTTCGGATAGAACAGCACCGGCGTCGCCCCGCCCGTGAGGTACGCGTTGAGCGCGGCTCCGGACGCAGCGTCGGGCCCGCCCGTGTTCGGATTGAACGGAACGTACGAGTACGCCGTGCGGTCGTTGCGCGCCAGGTGCTCCGTCGACCCGGTCAGGTTGAAGGCGACCTTCGAGCCGAACACCGGCAGCGAGAACTGCAGGCCGCCCTCGAGCTTGTCGAACTTCAGTTTCGTTCCGCTGGCGAAGCCCGGGCCGTAGGCGATCTGTCCGAACCCGTTCGGAATCATCTCGGCCAGGTGCTGCGCGAGCACGCGCCCTTGCAGCGTCGTCCCGCCGGCGTTGATCGGCGCGGTCAGGTTGAACGTCCAGCCCTGCGAGTTGGGAGCGAACGCGCTGAAATACTGCGGGCCGCTCGCCACGAACGGGTTGAACACCGGATAGATGTAGGTCAGCCCCGCGTTTCGGCTCGTGCATGCGTTGCCGGCGCACGCCGGCGCGACCGCGCTGTCGAACGTCTGGTTGATCCCCAGATTGTTCGCGAAGCCGAAGAACTGCGGGAAGAAATTGCCCTTCCAGAACTGGAACGTCGCCGGCGCGGGCCCGAAGTACCGCAGCGGTGCGCCGTCGAGGAAGTTCGGTCCGACGGCCTGGTACTGGATCGTCGCCGTCGCCTGGTAGAGTTTCAGGCGCAGACCGATCACCGCCGCGCTGTCGGTGACCGCCGGCGTGTTGTAGAAGTCCGGCGTGAACTTGCTGAACGCGCCTTCACCGAAGATCACCGGGTGCTGCGTGCGATCGCTGCCCAGCGTGATGAACGTCAGCGGGAACTGCACGTCCAATCCGAAGACCGTGTCGCTCACGACGCCGAAGCCGTTCCCGGCCGCGTTGCCGGCGGGCGCCGACTGGAAGAACGTCGTGCTCTGCGAGTTGGAGACGTCGGCGAAGTCGAAGATGCGGCTCACCGAAAGGCCGACCTCGGCGCCGGGAAGCCCCTTGAACTTCTGATTGATGCGCGCGTTGAAGTGGTAGCGCTGGTACTGGTCGTTGTTGTTGTACGTCAGGCCGACGTACGTGATCTGCACGATCGTCCCGGCCGGCAGCGGCGTCGTGAAGACGACCTGGTTCGTCTGGTCGATGAAATAGTAGCCGCCGCCCGGCGTCCCCGCCGAGATGCCGAGGCAGTCGCCGCCGCCGACGCGTTGCCCGTTGATCTGGCAGAGCGCACCGTTGATCGCGGAGACGTAGACCGTTCCGGCGACCGCCTTGCGCGTCAGGTACACCGAGCCCAGCACCTGGCCGTTCGCCACGAACGTATCGGTGCGCGATGCGCCGCCCGTGCCGTTCGGCGCGCCCGGCTGGATGTAGGACGTCTGCGGGCGCGTCACGACGAAGAAGTAGTTGTTGTTCGCGAACTCACCGCTCGGATCGGCGACGTTCGTGAGGGTGTTGATCATGGACTGGTCGAGACGGGTCCACGAGAACTGGAACTCGGTGAGACCGCTCACGATCCCGCCGATCTCGAAGCCCTTCTCGTACGGCTGGACCGGGTTCTCGTAGCCGGGGCCCTGCTGCGTCGCATCGGGCGCGCGGTAGGTCAGCCCGAGCCGCGAGGACTTCAGGTTGTCGAGCTGTCCCTCGCGGAACGAGATGTTGGTGAAGGCGCCGGCCCGGGCGATGTTCACCACGACGTCGGGCTGGATCGAGTATTTCGCCTGCGGGGTGAACTCGCCGCCGTACTGGTAGTTGATGATGTGCACCGGCAGCGAGACGGTCAGGTTCTCGTTGATGGTGTACGTGAAGTTCAGCTTGTCGTCGAACCGGATGAGGTTCCCCGCACCGGTCTGCTCGAGCGGGCTGTTGTTCGCGGGCGAGGTGAGGAACACGTTGACGAACGGATCGATCGCACCATGCGCGAGCGTCTGCGGGACGCCGTAGCGCTGGCGGTACGAGTTGTTGTCGAGGATCGCGCCGTGCAACTGGATCGACTGCGCGAACTTCGTTCGCTTGTCGAGCGCGTCGAGCGCGTCCTCGAGGTTCGTGACGCGAACGCCGAGCGAGTCCAGCTCGTCCTTGAGCGCGTCGATGAGCTTCTGCAGCTTGTCGAGATCGGCTTTCGAGGCGTAGCCCGCGCCGTTGGCCTGCAGCTTCGCGATGACGCGTGCGACCAGCACCGCCATCTCGTAGCGCGTCAACGGGCGGTCGCCCTTGAACTTACCGTCGGGATACCCCTCGACCAGGCCGTCGGCCGCGAGCGACTGGATCGCTTGATACGCCCAGTGGTTCGCAGGCACGTCCGAGAACGGCGTAGCGGAGGCGCCCTGACCCAACGCCACCAGCGAGCTCAGTCCAAAGCCCGCTGCGAGGACGAGGGTAGCGAGACGCTTCATCGTGTCCTCCGAGAAAGTGCTGACAAGCTGCTCCGTTCGTGAGGCCCCGGTGCCAAGAGCCCGACCCGGAGTCTCCCCCGGCGGGCGCAACGAGGACGCGCTCGATACGGAACGCATGCCAAACTCGCTATACCGAAGCGAGCGTGAGGACTCCTCCCCTGGAGCGCAACCCTCAAGAAGACTTGAGATAGCGCTCCGCGATGAGCAGCGCCGCGTAGTCGTCGATCGGGCGGTCCGGGAGCAGCATCCCGCGCGGGACGAGCCGCCGCCAGCCGCGCGGCGGGTGGTCGCGGAAGAACCGGGCGCGCGCGAGCAGCGTCGTCTCGCGTTCGTCGACCAGCTCCGGGCGCAGTCCCAGCGACCGGACGATCTCGACGACGGCGGCCGAGTTCGTCCCTCGGCCGATCGCCGCGACGGCGACCGGCGTCGCCGCGAGCAGCTCGCGCAGCCGTTCGGAGAGCGCCTCGAGCGGGGCGATGCCGAGCGTCAGCGGCGCCGCGGCGCCGCGGGGGAGGACCGCGTAGCCGCATTTGCGGGTCCCGGGGTCGAGCCCGAGGATCGCCCCCTCGCCGCTCACGACTTGCGCGGCTCGACGGAGACCGCGAGCACGAACTGGCCGGAGTGCGGGAAGAGGTCCCCCTCGGAGCGCGCGACCAGCCGGAAGCGGCCCCGGACGCGGGCCAGCTCGGCGGCGGCCGCCTGGAAGCGCGCCGGATCGAACCCGCTCGGCGGCGAGGCGAAGAACGGGTAGGGTAGACCGCGCCGCGCCATCGCGTCGGTCGTGCGCCGGGCGAGCAGCGTATAGACCGGGGTCGCGATCGGGCGGCCGCCCTCGACGTCGACCGCCGCCACTTCCTCGCCGTTCGAGAACAGCAGCTTGTCGGGCCAGGCGATCAGCGAGAACGTGACCGGTTCCCCGCGGAACAGATTCTGAGGGGCGAGCGGGAGGAAGAGCACGACGCTGCGCTCGCCGGGGAGGCCGAAGTGGTCGCGCGCCTGCTGCAGCAGCTCCCGGAGCTGCGTGCGCACCTGCGGGTCGGCGGAGCGCTTCTTGATCGGCTGCAGCCCGAGGGCTTGCGCGGTCTGGTTCACCGACCGCACCGTGTCGTCGAAGAACGTCGAGAACTGGCGCAGCTGCTCGTCCTGCGGCGAGGTGACGTCGACCACCGCGCCTTGCGCGATCAGCGCGCCCTTCGCCATCACGATGCTGCTGTTGCGCGTCGTCTCGAGCTCGTTCTGCTGGGCCACGGCCTGCGCTTGGAGCTGGTTGATCTGCGCGTTGAGCTGGCCGATCCGGAAGAACGCCGTGCGGACGTAGTTCGATCCGACCAGCGCGGCGAGCGTGACGGAGAGCGCGATCAGCATCCCGGTCGCGACCGCGACGATCGTGGACGTGTACTTCGGCCGCAGGCCGAACAGGGTGAGGCGCTTGCGCCCGACCTGGTGCCCGACGCGGTCGCCGATGTACGCGATGACGCCTGCGACGATCGTGATCCCGAGGACGATGACGACGCCCGGCAAGTTCGAGATCATCGGCTACACGCGCGAGGCGCGCCGCAGCAGCGTCGCGCCGATGGCGGTGAAGAGGAGGTTCGGCGCCCACGCCGCCGGCCCGGCGAGCCACGTCGCCGCGCTCCCGATCGAGAGGCAGATCGTCGAGATCACGTAGTACAGGAAGATGATCACGACGGCGAGCCCGAAGCCGAGCCCGGTTCCGCCGCCTCGCACCGGCCGCAACCCGAACGGGACGGCGATGAGCGTGAAGACGAACGCGGCGAACGGGCGCGCCAGCTTCGCGGCGTACGTCGCCGTGAACAGGCGCTGCTGTTGCGGCGAGAGCTGGCCCGAGTCGATCCGCTCCTTGATCTCGGCGCGTGAGAGATCCTCGGGGTTCGTGATCTCGATCTTCTGCTTCGCGATCTGGTTCGGCCGCTCGCCGATGTCGATGTTCATGTGCGCCGCGCTCTGCGCGGTGACCGTCCCTTCCGCTTCGAAGTGGTAGGTGGTCGAGTTCTCGAACGTCCAGGTCGGCGCGACGTAGCGGGCGCGGTCCGCGACGATCAGATCGCGCGGCTTCTGCTGCAGGTCGTAGCGGATCAGCGTCACCCCGAGGAGCGTCTGGGTCGCGACGTCGAGGCCGTTGGCGATCGTCACCTGCTTCACGCCGCCGGGGAGCGTGCTCACCGCCTGCAGGTTCGACGAGGCCGGTGAAACATGCTCGATCGCCTGCTGCCGGATGTACGCCGCCTTGTCGTTCGCGAGCGGGACGAACAGCTCTTGGACGGCGAGTGCGAGCAGCGAGATCAGCACGCCGACGATCAGCAGCGGCGCGACGATCCGCGAGAGCGAGATCCCGCCCGCCTTCATCGCCGTGATCTCGCTCTCCGACGAGAGGCGCTGCATCGCGAGGAGCGTGCCGAGCAGCATCGCCATCGGGATGACGAGCAGCAGATAGTACGGCATGTCCCACAGGAAGTACTCGATCGCTGCCCACAGCGGAGCGTGCTGCTCGGAGACCAGCCGGCCGATCGCGAGGATCTGCGTCGCGACGAAGATCAGCGTGAACGCGGAGAGCCCGAACAGGAACGGTCCGGTGAGCTCGTTGACGAGGTACCGGTCGAGGATCGTCGGCGGCCACAGCGGCGAGCGCGGCGCCGTGTGGCCGAGCACGCGCGTCTCGGTCACAGCCGGAAGCTCTCGCCGAGGTAGAACCGGCGCGCGACCGGCGAATCGAGGACGTCCTGCGCCGAGCCGCTCACCTCGATGTTGCCGTCGTTCAGAATGTACGCGCGGTCGACGATCGCCAGCGTCTCGCGCACCTGGTGGTCGGTGATCAGCACGCCGAGACCGCGGTCGCGAAGCTGGCGGATCATCGCCTGGATGTCCGCGACGGCGATCGGGTCGATCCCGGTGAACGGCTCGTCGAGCAGCAGGAACGCCGGCTCGGTCGCGATCGCGCGCGCGATCTCGACGCGCCGCCGCTCGCCGCCGGAGAGCGAGTCGCCGCGCGCGTCGACGAACTGCGCGAGCCCGAACTCGGCGAGCAGCTCCGGGAGCCGGCGTTCCCGCTCGGCGCTGGGGACGCCGTTCATCTCCCAGATCAGGCGCAGGTTGTCGCCGACGGAGAGCTTGCGGAAGATCGAGTTCTCCTGCGCGAGGTAACCGATGCCGGCGCGCGCGCGCTCGTGCATCGGCGAACCGGTGATCTCGCGCGCCGTCCCGTCGCGCTCGAGCACGACGGAGCCGCCGTCGGGGCGGATCAAGCCGACGACCATGTAGAACGTGGTCGTCTTGCCGGCGCCGTTGGGGCCCAGCAGCCCGACGACCTCGCCGCGCCGCACCTCGGCGCTGACGCCCTTGACGACGGTGCGGCGGCCGTAGCGCTTCACCAGCTCGACCATGACGATCCGGTCGCGGCTCTCGGTCACCCGCGGCTCCCGGTGACGCTGACGTTCTCGAGCTTGACGTCGCCGTCGAGGTGCCGGCCGTCGAGGTGAAAGCCGTCGCGCGAGGTGAGGTGGACGTGCCCCTCGCCGTGGAACCGCTCGGTCTGTCCGCTGTACGTCAGGGTATCGCAGCTCAGCACGCTGCCGCTGCTGGTGTAGGCATGGACGCCGCCGGTCATCACGACGCTTTTGTCCCGCTCGGCCAAGTGCGCCTTCGGGGCGTCGGCGATCGTCGTCTTCCCGCTCTTGTCGACGAACGTGACGTGCGGCTGCTCGAAGGTCCCGGTCGCCTGATTCGTCCCGAACCGCTCCGCGACGCTCGAAAGCGCGCGGATGGTATAGGCTTTGCGGCCCCGGATCGTCTCCACGATGCGAATGTACTGCCCGTTCTCGCCTCGCGTTTCGACCCGGATCGGAACCGGCGTCGCGCTGGGCCGCGCCTCGTGCGAAGCGGCCGGCCCGGGCGAGGGCGAGGCGCCCGGCGCGGCCGGAGCGTGGGGCGCGCAGCCCGCCGCGAGCAGCGCGAGGACGGCGGCGAACCTAGCGGAGCGCATCGGTGCGTACTACGGCAAGGGCGAGCGGCACCACTTGGAGGCCGAGCGGAAAGAGAAGGCTGACCGTGTTGATCGACACGTGGATCATCAGCGCGACGAGCGCCGAGGCGACCGCGAGCGCCAAGACGCGCGGCGCCGGAGGCGCGCCCCGGGCCGCCCGCAACGTCGTCCCCAAGACGATCGTGAACGACGCCGCGAGGGTCACCACCGCTACGATACCGCCCTCGGCTGCGAACGCGATTGGAAGCGAATGAGGGTCGAACGCGACCGCGGTCCGGGTCCCGGGGGCGCTCGGCGGGCGCATCTCGTCGTAGGTTCGCGGGAAGGCCAGCGGCCCGGCGCCGAGCAGCGGGAAGCGCGCGAACGTCGTGAGCCCGGTCCGCCAGGCGACGGTGCGCGCCTCGACGTCGCGCGGGTTGTGGTGTTGCGCCCCGGCGAGCGTGTCGAGCGCGACCCCGGCGAGAGCGACGGCGACCGCGGCGACCAGGAGCCCCCGCGCTCGCGCGGCGAGCGCGTAGACCGCGACCCCGCAGACGGCGGAGAGCGCGCCCCAGCGTGAGAACGTCGCGGCGAGCGTCAGGGCGAGGACGAGGGCGCTCGCGACGGCGAGCCGGTCCCGGCCCCGTGAGAGCAGCGCGAGCGGGACGGCGACGCCGAGGCCCATCAGCGTGTACGCCGCGAGCTCGTTGGGGTTCAGGAACGTCCCGACGGCGCGTCCGTTGTCGAACGCGTAGAGCGCCGCCGGCCGGCGGGTGACCACCATCGCGAGCGCCAGCACCGCCGCCGCGAGCCCCGACCAGAGGAAGACGCGCAGGCAGAGGCGCGCCGTCGGGGCGTCCGCGGCACGCGCCAGCGCCAGCGCGGCGCAGCCGAATCCGGTCACGAAGAGGCCGAGCCCGATCCCGAGCGGCGGGTCGAAGCCGGTGACCGCCGCGGCGATCGTCGCCAGCCCGGGCGAGAGGAAGGCGAAGGTGAGCGCGTCCCGTCGCGCGGCGCGCAGCCCGGCCGGGAGGACGGCGACCAGCGCCAGGAGCGCGATCAGCGCGACCGACGCGGCCGCGGCACGCGGAACGAGCGGCGGGATCCCCGGCGTCTGCGGCGCGAGCGCGGCGAACGTCCCGTAGAGCGGCAGGATCGCGAACAGCACCGCGAGCCCGGTCGCGGTGAGGGGGCTCGTCCGCACGCCGGGCCCGGACGTCACGCCGCGCCTGCCAGCGCCGCGACCGCTTCGGCGATCGCGCGCGCGCCGCCGGGTCCGCCCATGCGATCGCGCCCGATCGCCGCCATGCGCGCCCGGCGGACGTCGTCGGCGAGGAGCCCCGCGAGCGCCTCCGCCGCCGCGGCGGGGTCGCCGGGGACCATCGTCATCGCCTCGCCGAGCAGCCCGCGCTGGCGCTTGCGGTACCAGGTGTCGCGGCGGTCGTCGTCCAGCTCCAGCGCGACGACCGGGACGCCCTCCGCGGCGGCGGCCTCGTTCGCCGTCCCGCTCTGGCCGAGCGCGAGCGTCGCGCCGTGGAGCAGCGCGCCGAACGGACCGGTCCACGCCCGCAGCCCGCCCCGTTCGAGCGCGGGAGCGAAGCGCTCGGCGGCGAGGTTCGGCGCGATCGAGAGCACCGCGTCGGGCTGGACGCCGCGGCTTCGCAGTGCGGCGACGACGTCGGCGAGGCGGACGGCGTCGGCGTACGCGCGCTCGCGCGAGCCCGGGAGCAGCGCGAGCCGCAACGGCGCGCGCCAGTCGACGCGCGCGTCGGTC
Source organism: Candidatus Elarobacter sp. (assembly GCA_036402855.1). Lineage (GTDB taxonomy): Bacteria > Vulcanimicrobiota > Vulcanimicrobiia > Vulcanimicrobiales > Vulcanimicrobiaceae > Vulcanimicrobium. The sequence continues at coordinate 8,698 of DASWSC010000214.1, forward strand.
GCGAGCAGATCGACGATGACGTTGCCCGGCGCCTCGGCGGGCAGCCCGTGCCGGCGCAGGTCGTTCGCGGTCGCCGCGTCGCGCACGAACAGCCGCACGGCGGCACGCAGAATCCGGCGCTCGCCGGGGCCGTACGGCGCGACGTAGACGCTCTTCGCCGTCCCGACGTAGGCCAGCGGCGCGCGCGCGATGCGCGCGAGCGCGCAGGCGTACGCGTCGCCGACGGCGACCAGCGCGTCGTAGCGCCGCTCGCGCCGCACGGCGCGCAAGAACGCGAGCTGCCGGGCGAACAGCCCGACGAAGCCGGCGCCGAGGTCGCGCACGAACGCCCGCACGTTCCCCATCGCGACCAGTCCGCCCGACGGCATCGCGCGCTGCGGCCCGACGTCGGCGAACTCCGGTCCGCCGAGCCGTTCGCCGACCAGCGCGAAGTGTTCCGTCAGCGCTCCGCCGATCGCGCGGAGATCCTGCGCGATCCGCGCCGCGATCGCCGCTTCACCGTGCCCGTTGGTCACGAACAGCACGCGCGCGCTCATGTCAGCGGCTCCAGCGCAAAGCCGGTGATCCGCGCGCGGCCCGCGGCGTCTTTGGTGAGCTCCGTGCGCGACGCGTAGTTCGCGTACGGACCGGCGTGCACGATCGGCACGCCGCCGACGATCTCCGGCTCGTGCAGCGTGTCGTGGCTGTGCCCGCCGAGGATGAGCTCGATGCGCGGGACACGGCGCGCGAGGAGCCGGTCGTGCGGCAAGCCGAGATGCGAGAGCGCGATCAGCGTCGTCCCGTCGGGCGTCGTCGCCGCGATCCGTTCCGCGACCTCGAGCGGGTCGGCGAACCGCCACCCGAAGAGCCGCTCCCAGGGTGACCCGGCCGGGTCCTGCACGACCAGCAGCCCGAAGAAGCGCAGCGTCCACGGGGTCGCGCGTCCGTCGCTCGACGGATCGTCGCGCGTGAGCGTCAGGTCGGCGCTGAACGGCAGCGGACGCCCGCGCGCGTCGGTCAGGTTCGCGCACAGCAGCGGGTGCCGCATCTGCGCGGCGCGCGCGCGGACGCAGCGGTAGAGATAGTGGAACTCGCGGTTCCCCATCGCCTGGACGTCGACGTGCGCCGCGTCGAGCTCGGCGATGATCGGCTCGCGCCGGCGAAAGACGGTCTGCGAGCCGCGCAGCGAGTCGCCGCAATCGGCGTACAGGCCGGGCTTCGCCGCACGCAGCGCTTCGATCGGCGCCGCGACGTGCCGGTGATCGTGGATGTCGCTGGTATGGTAGATCCGCACGCTACGCCCGTCCGGCGGCGAGCGCGCGCTCGATCACCGGATTCGCTTCCGCGGCGGTCTGCAGCACCCAGTCGGCGTTGCGCTGCAGCGCGTCCGGCGGGCCGAGCGCGGTCCGCACCCGTGCAAAGGCGTCGAGCTGGCGCAGCGGATCGGCGAGCAGGCCGTCGAGCGCGGCGGCGAGCGCCGCCGGGGTCGCCGCTTCCTGCAACAGCTCGGGGACGACCGGTTCGCCGAGAACGAGATTCGGCAGCGTGACGTACGCGCCGTGATAGATGCGGCGCGCGATCCGCGCTTGGGCTTCGGAGAGCACGTACAGCGCGACCGCGGGCGTCTCGATCAGCGCCGCTTCGAGAACCGCGGTCCCCGACGCGATCGCGGCCGCGTCGGCCTCGCGCAGCGCGAACCGCGCGTCGCGCACGACGGTGATGGGGAGCGGCGAGCGGAACGTCAGCAAGTGCTCGGCGTGGCGCTGCGCGTCGTCGCTCGCCGCGACGAGCGTGGCGCGCACGTTCGGGCGCGTCTCGCGGACGCGGGCGAGCGCGTCGAGCAGGCGCGGCGTGTGGCGCTCGATCTCGCCGGCGCGGCTCCCGGGGAGCAGCGCGATCAGTCCGCCGTCGGGCGGCGCGGGGGGGCGGCGGTCCCGCGGCCCGATCGTCGAGACGAGCGGATGCCCGACGTAGCCGATCGGCAGCCCCAGACCGCGGTAGAAATCGGCCTGGTGGCGGAAGATCGTGAGCGGATCGCAGAGCGCGGCGACGGCGCGGGCACGCTTCGCGCTGTCGAGCCAAGCGGACGGCGGCGCGTAGTAGACGATCGGCCGCGTGAACCCGAGGATGCGCAGCATCCGCGCCAGGCGCAGGTTGAACGCGCCGAAGTCGATCAGCACCACGAGATCCGGCGGATCGCGGCGCAGCGCGAGCGCCGCGCGCAGGCCGCCGGCGACGGTGAGCGGGAGCCGCCGCAGCGCTTCGAAGATCCCGAGTGACGCCCAGCCGCGATTGCGCTGGACGATCCGCGCGCCGGCGCCCTCCAGCCGCAGGTCGCCGATCGCCTCGGCATCGACCGGGACGCGCGCGCGCATCGCGCCGAGCAGGTCGGCGGCGAGCAGCTCGCCCGACGCCTCGCCCGTCGAGAAGAACACGCGCATCGCGGCTATTTGAGGATCCCGCGCTCGGATTCGGCTTCCAGAAACGCGAGCAGCTCGCGGCCTTCGTCGGTCGTCACCGTCTCGCGCAGCGCGGCGACGGCGCGCGAGACGTTGTTCTGCGACTGGTAGATGGTCTTGTACGCTTCCTTGAGCTCGGCGATCGCCTCGCGCGAGAAGCCGGCGCGGCGCAGGCCCACCAGGTTCGGTCCGAGCACCGCCGGCGGGTTCCCGTCGGCGAGCATGAACGGCGGCAAGTCCTTCGGGACCTTGGCGTAGCCGCCGACGAACGCGTAGCGCCCGATCCGCACGAACTGGTGGACGCCCGCCATCGCGCCGACGCTGGCATGGTCCTCGACGACGACGTGGCCGGCGAGCTGCGCGAGGTTCGACATGGTGACGTGGTTGCCCACGCGGCAGTTGTGCGCGATGTGCGTGTAGGCGAGCAGCAGACAATCCTCCCCGATCGAGGTGAGCGCGCCGGCATCGGCGGTCCCGCGGTGGATCGAGGCGTACTCGCGGATCACGGTTCGCGCGCCGATCGTCGTGTACGCGATCTCGCCTTCTTCGGCTTTGCGGTCTTGGGAGGGCGCTCCGATCGTGGCGAAGGGATGGATCACCGCGTCCTCGCCGACCGTCGTCCGCCCCGTCACGACGACGTGCGCGAGGAGCGCCGCGCGCGCGGCGACCGTGACGTGCTCACCGACGACGCAGAACGGACCGATGTCGGCCGTCTTGCTGACGTGCGCGTTGGGATGGACGATCGCGCTGGGATGGATCACAGATGCAGCACCGTCGCGTCGTACGCGAACGCCGACGGATCGATCGAGATCGAGAAGGTCAGCTCCGCGCTCACGACCTTCTTGCCGCCGACGCTCGCTTCGACCTCGACCCAGCCGATGTTCATCTTCGTCTTCAGCACGCGCGCCTCCATGTCGAGGCGATCGCCCGGAACGACGGGCCGGCGGAACTTCGCCTTGTCGATCCCCGCCAGGTACGGTACTTTGCGCGCCATGTCGCCCGGCTCGAGGATCGTCGTTCCGCCGAGCTGCGCCAGCGCTTCGATCATGTAGACGCCCGGGAAGAGCGGGTTGCCCGGAAAGTGCCCGGTGAACATCGGCTCGTTGAAGGTGACGTTCTTGTAGCCGCGCGCGCGCACCATCGGTTCGAGCTCGGTGATGCGGTCGATCAGCAGCATCGGGTAGCGGTGCGGCAAGATCTTCATGATCTCACGCACGTCGAGGGTCGGCACGATTCTGCTCCTTGCGGTTCAGGACGTCGCGGAGACGGCGGACGACCCGGCGCCGCCGTGCGGGCTCAGCTCCCGCACCGCCATGCAGTGCAGCTTGTGCCCGCTCTTGATCGCGATCACCTCGCACTGCGGGTAGGCGCCGAGCAGCGCGAAATCGCCGACGAGGTCGAGGATTTTGTGGCGCGCCGGCTCGTGCGGCGAGCGCAGCGGCGCGAGCGGGCCGTCCGGGCCGAAGACGACCGCGTTCTCGAGCGTTCCGCCCTGCGCCAGCCCGCGCTTGACGAGCGCTTCGACCTCGTGCAGGAAGCCGAACGTGCGGTTCGGCGCGACCTCGGCGCGGTAGCTCTCCGGCGTGATCTCGGCTTCGACGTACTGCGCGCCGATCGGAGCGGGATAGTCGACGGTCATCCGAACCCGGAACGACGAGGCCGGCGTGACGATCAGGAGCTTCTCGCCGTCGCGGAAGACGCGCGGCTCGGTCGGGATCCAGCGCTTGCGCGCTTCGTGCAGCGTCGTCAGCCCGACGGTCTCGATCGCGTCGGCGAACGTCTTCGCGCTCCCGTCCTCGACCGGGATCTCCGGCCCATCGACCTCGATCAGCGCGTTGTCGACGCCGCAGCCGAGCAGCGCCGAGAGCAGGTGCTCGACCGTCGAGACGGTGTGGCCGCCGGCGCCCAGCACCGTCGCGCGCACGGTGTCGACGACGTGGTCGGCGTGCGCGGGGAACTCGACCTCACCGTTGAGGCGGAAGCGCAGCCCGTGGCCGGCCGGGGCGGGAAGGACGCGAACGTCGGCGGGGGCGCCGGTGTGGAGCCCGGCGCCCTTGAAGGGTATCGCGTCCCGCAACGTCGTTTGGTACTGCATCGTCAGCTCGAGCCGGGGCCGCGCTTTTCAAGGGCGTCGACCCGAGCGAACAGCTTCGGCAGCTTGCGCAGGTACGCCTGGAGCCGCACGTGGTCGCGGTGGTTCTGCGCCGGCTGCCCGCTCACGAACGCGCCGTCCGGGACGTCGCCCCAGACGTGCGAGGCGCCGCCGATGGTCACGCGGCTCCCGATCGTCGTGTGGCCCGGGAACAGCGCGCTCCCGGCGATGCGGTTGTAGTCGCCGATCGTCGTCGTCCCGGCCATCCCGGCGAACGCTGCGATCGCGTTGTGCTCACCGATCCGCGCGTTGTGGCCGATCTGGCACAGGTTGTCGATCTTCGTCCCGTTCCCGATCGAGGTCACGCCGGTCTGCGCGCGGTCGACGCAGGTGTTCGCGCCGATCTCGACGTCGTCGCCGAGCGTCACGATCCCGATCTGCGGGATCTTCACCAGCCGGCCGTCGAGGAACGCCCAGCCGAAGCCGTCGCTGCCGATCACCGCGCCCGCCTGCAGCACGACGCGGTCGCCGGCGACGCAGCGGTCGGCGAGGTATGCGCGGGGGTGGAACAGGCAGTCGGCGCCGGTCGCGGCGTCGGCGCCGATCACGACGCCCGCCTGCAGCACGGAGCGGTCACCGACGCGCGCGCGCGGTCCGACGCTCACCTGCGGTCCGATCCAGACGTTCTCCCCGATCCGGGCGGTCTCGTCGACGGCGGCGGTCGGGTGCACGAACGGTCCGCGCGGTCGCGGCGGCTCCAGCTCGGCGAGCAGCGCGGCGAGGGCGACGCGAGCCGACGGTACCGTGAGGAGCGGCTTCGCGTACGTCTCGCCGTCGCGGACGAGCGCCGCGTCGGTCAGCACGGCGGCGGCGCGCGAGCCGAGCGCCGACTGCAGGTAGCGCTCGTCGACCGCGAAGGTCAGCGACGCGGGGCCGGCGTCGTCGACGGCGGCGATCCGCTCGATGCGAACCGAGGCGTCTCCGACGACGCGGCCGCCCGTCCGCTGCGCGAGCTCGCCGAGCGTCCCGAGCGCGGTCACGTTACGGCGACGGGCTCGGCTTTTCGACGATCTTGAGGATCTTCTCGACGTCGGGCGTGATGTCGACGCCGCCGTACCCGACGTACTGGCGCGTGAACACGTAGCTGAGATGCTTGTCCGCGGCGACCTGCTTCGCGGCCTCGCTGACGTCGCGGGTCAGCTCGCCCTGCGCTTGCGCGAAGCGCTGCTGAAGCTGCGCGCGCGCCTGGGCCTTGTCGCGGCGGTTCGAGCGCTCGATGGTCTGCGCGTCGTTCGCGAGCTGGTTCTGGTAGTTCTGGAACTTCGGCCAGTTCTGCGAGATGCGCTGCACGTCGACCAAGCCGATGTTCGAATCGGCGCCTTTGTTTCCGCAGGCGGCGAGCGCGGCGAGCAGCGTAGTGGCGAAGATGGCGCGCGCGGCGCGGAGCGTGGTCATTCGTGCAGGCTTTCGATGTCTTTGAGGGCGTCCGGCGTGAGATCGACTCCACCGGCAGGTGCGACGACGTTGGTGAGGACGACGGAGACGCCGCGCTGCTGCGCGATCAGGCGCACCTCGCGGTCGATCTGCGCGACCATCTGATCGTACAGGTCGTCGTGCTTCTTGCGGAGCGCGAGGATCTGCGACTGGGCGCCTTGCGCCGACGCCGCCGAGACGCCGTGCAGCTCGGCATACCGGCGCGAGAGGTCCTTGCGCGTCTTCTCGAAGTCGGCGATCGTCGTCTTCGCGTCGTTCTGGAAGCGCTTCTGGTAATCGGTATGGAGCTGTTCGATGCGCGCTCGCAGCGCCGGCGGAAGATTCGGGTTGATCTGCTGCTGCGCGCGCCCGTTCACGACCGTCGTCTGCACGACCGGTCCGCTGGTCCGCATCTGCTGCGCGAGCGACGTCTGGCGGTTCGCGAGCGAGCCGATCGAACGTTTCTGGATCGACGAGACCTGCGCGTTCAGATCGGTCTGCACCTGATCGTGGAGCTGCGCCTGGTACGACGCGAGCGTCTGCTGGTCACGGTTGCGCTGCGCGGCCAGCGCATCGGCTTCTTTGCGGTCGAGCGCCGTGAGCTGCTTCTGCGCGTCCTCGCGGGCGGTGTCGTCGAGCGCGAGCGAGGAGAGCTTCGTGCGCAGCGCGAGCCGCTGGGCGGCGTCCTCGCTCGCCATCTTGAGGGAGAGCGCCGACTCCTTCGACTGCAGCTCGTCGGCCTTCGCGTGGTAGGCGCGCGTGGCGCGGTCGCTCAGCGCTTTCTGCGCGGCGTTGATCTGCGCTTGGTCCTGTTTCTGCAGCGTCTTCCGGTACGACTCGAAGTCGCGCTGCGCGCGCGCGCCGACCGCGGTCTGCTGCTGTGCCGCGGTCGCGTTCACGGTCCCCGCGATCTGCGCCGCGCTCGGACCCGTCTGCCCCGCGCCGCGCATCGCGGCGGCGATCGCGGCCGCCTCCTGCTGCTGGTACTGCTCCTGCTTCTGGCCGAGCAGCTTCTGCGTCCGGTCCGCCGCGTCGCGGAGCTCTTTCTGGAGCGCGGCTTCGCGCTGCGCGAGCTGCGGATCGCCCTTCGCGATCTGCGGCGCCGTCGAGGTCAGGTCGAACGCCTGGATGCTGCGCTCGTAGCGCGCGAGCTGGTCGTACAGCGGGTGCTTCTTGACCAGATCGTCCATGCGGACGTAGCCGACCGCGCCCGATCCGGAGGCCGCGGGGCCGGGCTGCGAGGATCCGTGACCGCACGCCGCGAGCGCGGTGAGCGCGGCCGCCGCGGCGGCGCGGCGCAGCGCTCCGCCGGAGAGCGTCATTTCAGCTTGTCGGTGACGTCTTTGGTGATGTCGGTGCCGCCGAAGACGATGTTGCCCTTGTCGACGACCAGGATCAGCCCTTTGCTCTTCGCCACGTCCGAGATCGCGCTGCGCGTCGTGTCGACCATCGGCTTGAGCGTCTGGTTCTGCTTGTCGTCGAGGGTCTTGCGGTAGTCCTTGAGGATCGCGTCGCGGTCGGCGTTGGTCTTCGCGGTTTTCAGCTTGTCGGCCGCGGTCTTGTCCTGGTCGTTCTTGAACTTGAGGAACTCGTCGGTCGCCGCTTTGACCTTCGGCGTCTGATCGATCGTCGCCTGATCGACGTACCCGACCTTGGAGGGTGGCGGCGTCGAGACGGGCGGAACGGGATCGCCGACCCCGGTCAGCAGGTCGCGCACGCTCGGGGTGATGTCCTGACCGCCGAAGACGACGATGCGCTTGTCGACGACGACCGTGAGGTTCTTCGAGGACGCGACCGACGCGATCGCAACCTGCGCCTTGGCGAACAGCGGCCCGAAGAGCTGCCGCTGCCGGTCGGCCATCTTCCCCTGGAACTCGGCGGCGAGCTTCTGCTGCTGGGCCTGCGACGCGTGCTGAGCGCGACCGACGTACTGTCGCTGCAGCGAGGCGCCGTAGTCGGAGAGCTGCCGGTTCGCGGCCTGGAACGACGGAAGCGCCGCGAGAGCGCCTTGGTCGAGCGATCCGATGTCGACGACGTCCGTAGCGCCGATCGCCGGCGTCGCCAGAACGGCGACACCGAGGGCGAACGCGAGCGCGGCCGCGCGGCCGCGCATGAAAGGATTGTTCATTCTGTTAGAAGCTCTGCCCGATTCCGAACGAGGTGTGCGTGCCCTGGCTTCCCTTCGCGAAATCGAGACGGATCGTGCGAAGCCCGAGCTGCGGGACGTCGAATCGTAGCCCGACCCCGACGTCGCCGTGGAACGTGTACTTGTTGAGGTCGAAGGTCGTCGTCGTCATCCCCGAGGCGTCGGTCGTGATCGACTTTCCGCCCCGGATCCGGGTCCCGCCGCTCTCGGCGAAGCCGACGACGGCGAACTTGCGGTCCGCGGTGAGCGGGATGCGCAGCTCCATCTGCCCCAGCAGGATGTCGGTTCCGTAGAACGGGTCGGAATACCCGCGCAGGTCCTGATCGGAGAAGATGAAGAGCTTGTTGGTCGGGATGGCCCCGGTCGAGATCCCGGCCCGGCCGTGGAACCCGAGCGTCGCCCGCCGCATGACCGGGAAGAACTTCGACCCGTCGATCGTCATCAGGTTGTAGTTGAAGTCGGAGCCGAGGCCATGGCCGCTCAGCTCGTCGCTCACCTCGAGCTTGAGCCCGCGGCGCGGGTTGAAGACGTCGTCGCGCGAGTCGGCGCCGGCGCCGAGCAGCAGGCTGCGCACTTTATAGGGCTTGCTTGCATCGATGGTCGCGAGCGACGGCGCGCTGACGCCGTAGGCGCTGTTCAGCGTCTGGCACGACGGGTCGATGAACGAGGTCGAGCCGCTGCACGTCGCCGCGCTGATCACCCCGGTGCTCGCCCCCGAGGGGAACGCATAGCCGCTCGGGAGGTCGGCCGCGGCCGCGACCTGCTGGATGTTCGCTCCGACCGAGATGTGATAGATGTCGGTGAGCCGGCGCCCGATCGAGACCGAGAGGCCGGTCGAGCGCGACTTGTACGTCGAAACGACGCCGTTCACGATCGAGGCCGCGGTGACGTCGGCGGGGACGAGCGTGACGGGGATCGGCCCGGTCGCCGGGCACGCACTGCTCGAGGTCGTCGCGGCGGCGGTCGAGCACGCATAGTAGACGGGGTAGAAGTTCGTCGCCTGCTGCGTGAACAGCGTCGCGCCGAGGCTGTACTTCTGCGACTTCTCGCTCTTGCCGAGATACGGCACCGTCACGGAGAGCTGCGCGTCGGAGACGCGCGAGCCGCGCTCGAGCCGGATGTTGGCGCCGTTCCCGGTGCCGTTGATGTTGTTCTCCTGGTACGAGAGCGTCCCGGTCAGGCCGGTCCCGGTGAGGCCGCCGGAGTAGCCGGCGCCGAGCGTCGCGGTCCCGGTGCGCTGCTCCTTGACCTGCCAGTTGAGCGTCACGAGCGCGGGGCGCTTCGGATCGGGGCCGGTCTTCCCTTGGACGTCGACCTTCTCGAAGAAGCCGAGGTTCGAGAGCCGGTCGTGATCGCGCTGGACGCCGCTGTCGGTGACGACCATCCCGGGCCGCATCCGCAGCTCGCGCCGGATCACGTCGTCGTGCGTCTTGGTGTTGCCGGTGATCTCGATCGCCCCGACGCGCAGCACGCTGATCGTGTAGCGGACGTCGGCCGTCCCGGCCTTCATGTCGATCGTCGCCGGGTCGACGCCGGCCTCGACGTCGCCGAGCTTCAGGTCGTACTTCTCGTAGAGCGCCTTGAGCGCGTCGTTGTCCTTGTCGCGCAGCGCCTCGGAGAAGGGCTGGCCGGGCTTCGTCACCAGCGCGCCGATGATCAGCGTCGGCGCCAGCAGCGGGTCGGCGTCGGGCGGCGGCGTGATGATGATGTTGCGGACGATCAAGCCCTCTTGGACCTTGAGCGTCAGGACGCCGTCGGCGCCGATGTTGACGTCGGTGACGTGCGAGGGGAGCTGTCCGCCGAAGCCGATCTTGTCGTAGTAGCTGTTGATCTTGAGAACGTCTTGCTGGTAGGTCTTGATGTTGAAGACCTGGCCCGGCGCGGTGTCCATGAGGGCCAGCAGCGTGTCGGCCGAGACGCTCTTGTTGCCGTCGAAGCGGATCGACGTGACGACCGGGTTTTCGATGACGCGATAGGTCACCGCGACGCCGTCGGGGCGCTGCTTGATGATCGGCGGCGCCTGATCGGCGAAGAACCCGAGATCGGCGATCGCGCGGAGGTCGTCCTGAACCTTCGCGGGGTCGAACGGATCGCCGACCTTCGTCTTCACGACGGACAGGATGCGATCGGTGGGGATGTGCGCGTTGCCGGTGACCGAGACCGAGACGACGGTCGGAGCGGGTGCGGCAGGCGCGGAGTTCGCCGGGACTGCGAGACCCAGGAACGCGAGCACGGCGAGCACGATGCGCGGCGTGCGACGGAACCGTTCGAACAAGCGGAAGACGTCCTTCGTAACGAGATTGCAGCCCGGTCGCAGGCTACGGCGACCGGCGGGCTGCTGATATGGGCCTAACGCGCGCCGGTTCGGGCGCGTTCCCGGCACCAGGGGTACGACACGCCGCCGTCAGCGCCTTTTGGCACTCCCGGCAGCCAGGCTGGCGCCTCATGGGTACTTCCGCACGATCGAGAAGGTGAACCCTTGCCGGTCGTTCACCGCCTGGATCCCGCGCAGCCGCTGCGTCGCGCTGAAGGCCGACGAGCCGTTCGCGTTGCTCGTGATCGCCGGGCTGCCGTTCTGGCGGAAGTAGCTGAACTGCACCGAGGTCGTCGCGTCGGGCCGAGCCGTGAAGCCGAGCTGGGAGCGGACCGGCGAGGAGAGGGTCTGCCCGAAGCTCGCGTAGACGTCGCGCTTCCCGAGCTGCTTCAGGGCGCTGTAGCCGATCCCGCCGCCGTAGTCGACGGTCAGCTCGAAGTCGGTGAGCCCGAAGCGCCCGGTGAAGATTCGCTCGACCGGCGCCAGGAAGCGCTGCGTGAGCTGTCCGTTCAGCACCGAGAAGGCCTCCTGGTTGAAGTTGATGACGCCCGTCTGGGACGGCGTCACGCCGGGGGGCAGCAGCGGGTTCGACTCGCCGGGCGCACCGCGCAGCGTCGTGCCGTTCTGCTGCTGGCCGAAGTTCACGGCGCCGAAGACCGACGCGTCGAGGAGCAGCCCGATGATCTGCTCCTGAGAGTAGGGCGGGTTCGAGGCGTACTGGATCGCCGAGCCGGTCCCGGCGGCGAGCTCGTCGGCCGGGCCGTCGACGCTGACGGTGATGTCGGCGCTACCCACGGCGTTGCGGTTCGGATCGGGGTCGGGGTTGGTGACGTGCGCGTAGGCCCGCAGGTCGATGTACGGCAGCACGCCGTTGGCCGGGTTGAAGGCGACCTGCGCGCTCTGGACGCGGAAGGCGCGGTTGTAGGTCGAGAACAGCCCGCCGGGCGTCGCGGTCAGGACGCCGGCGAGCTTCGGCGCGCGCAGCGTCCCGGTGAGGTCGAGCGTCCCGCTCGTCCCGATGTCGATGTAGGGCGCGCTGGCCTGGATGCGCACGTTCTTCCCGGCGTGCGCCACGACGTCGAAGCCGAAGTTCAGCGGCGCGCCGTCGCCGGCGGCCGCGCCGCCCGAGGCGCCGGCGGCGCTGGCGTTGCGGTAGATCGCGAGGATCGGGATCGAGGCGTTCGAGAGCGTCACGTCGCCGGAGAGGACCGGCAGCGGCCCGCTGTTGCGGAGGCGCAGCGCGCCGTCGACCGAGCCGGTGCCGTAGTACGGCGAGTCGACCCGGGCGCCGCGCGCGGTGAGATCCATCGCGTAGTTGCCGGCCCGCGCGTTCGCGAACGGCAGCTCGAGATCGCCGCGCCCGTCGAGCGTCCCGTTGCCGAGGTTCGCGTGGAGCGCCTGGAGCGCGATGCTCGTCCCCTGGAAGGCGAGCTGCGCGTTCGCCTTGGTGATCCCGGCGCGGTCGAAGTCGGAGACGTACGAACCGTTCGCGAGCGCGACGGCGCCGATCACGCGCGGCGCCGCGATCGTCCCCTCGATCGCGACGCGGCCGTCGACCGTTCCGCCGAGCGTCGTCTTCGGTCCGGGGACGAACGGTGAGAACTGCGCGAGGTCGACGCCGCTCAGCGCGAGCGTGAACGAGAGCGGCGCGTTCGGCGTCACGCCGAACGGCTCGAGCGTCAGCGGGAGCGCGCCGGCCAGCACCGCGTTGCCCTTCGCGAACGTCGCCTCGGCGTCGCCGACGTCGAGCCGCTTCCCGTCGTAGTTCACGTTGCCCAGCACGCGCGGGATCGCGAGCGTCCGGTACCGGGCGTTCGTCATCGCGAACCCGAGATTGAGCCGCGGCTTCGCGATCGAGCCGGTGATGCGCGTGTCGGCCTGCAGGCTGCCGCCGACGTCGTAGCGCGGCCCGTGCGGCAGCAGCGTTGCGACGACCCGCGCGACGTCGTCGGCCTCACCGTGGACCGAGAGCGCGAGCGGCGATGCGGTGGAGAACCCGAACGAGCCGGCCGCGGTGAAGCGCGCGAAGCCGAGATCGGCCGACGTGTTCGAGAGCGTGACGCGCCGCCCGCCGCCGCTCGCGTGCCCGCTCGCCGCCACGACCTTGTAGCCGTAGACGGAGCCGTTCATCAGCGAGGCGTCGCCGCTCACCGCGAGGTTGGGCCAGCGCCCCGCGATCGAGCCGCGCGCGTCGACCTGACCGAGCAGCGGCGCGGTGATTCCGAACGGCGGCAGCCAGGTTCCGAGGTCGACGCCGCGCGCCTGCACGTTCGCGCGGTACGTCGCGAGCTCCATCGCGCGCAGCGGATCACCGGCCGCGGCGACGACGCTCCCGTTCGCGCGGAGCGCGCCGTGCGTGCCGCGCACGTTGAGCGCCGCGCTCACCGCCCCGGCGCGCTCCGACCACGTCGCGTCGGTCGTCCCGAAGGCGAAGCGCCGGTAGCGAAAGTCGCGCACGCTGACGTTCCCCGACGTGCGCGTCGCGCGACCGTCGTTCGCGAACATCAGCGCGACGCGGCCGCGGCCTTCGAGCGTCTCGCCCTCGTCGAAGTAGTCGTCGAAGTCGGCCAGGTTGGCGTTCGCGCTGCGGACGTCGACCGAGAACGCGCGGCTCGCGACCGAGACGGCCGCGTCGAGCTGCGCGCGCGTCGAACCGACCGTCACGCTGCCGCCGCTCGCGGCGAGGGCGCTCGGCGAGGCGACGATCCCCGCACGCGCGTCGCGGAAGGCGAGCCCGTTGTACGAGCCTTCGGGGACGGCGACGTCGCCGGCGATGCGCGGCCGCGCGCCGTTGCCGCGGACCCGCACCCCGGCCGAGAAGCTTCCCTCGAGATAGCGCACCGGGAGCCGCAGCGTCCGCCGCACCTCGCCGACGTCGCCGATCGGGACCTGCGCGTTCAGGTCGTACGCCGGCGCGGCACCGCTCGTCCCGATCCCGAGGACGCGGCCGTCGAACCGGCCGTACGTCTTCCCGAACGCCGCCACGCCGGCGCGGATCGTCGCCGTGCCGTCGTTCAGCGCGAGGTCGGCGCCGCCGCTGACCGGGTACCCGGCGGCGATGCCGTCGTCGAGCGTCACCAAGCCGTCGTAGGCCGGCGCGCGCCCGCGGATGTCGGCGAGGCCGTAGAAGCCGATCGACCCGGCTTCGAGCGGCAGCCCGGCTCCGCGCAGCGCCGCGACCGGGATCCCGGGTGCCGAGACGAGGAACGGTCCGCCGGCATCGCCGGCGACGACCTCGCCGCCGCCGATCGAGCCGTTCGCGGCGACGACGCGCAGGGTCTTGCCGCCGTCGACGGCGAGCGTCCCCGCGACGCGGTCGATCGCGATGCCGCGGATACGCGCGCCGGGCAGCTCGGCGCCGGTCGTCTGCACGACGATGCGGTTCTGCGCGATCGTCGCCCGGACGGCGCCGTGCACCGGGCCGCTCGCGCTCGCGTCGGCGATGAACGGACGAAGCTGCTCGAGCCGGCCGTCGTAGGTTCCCTCCAGCGCGAAGAGACCGCCGTCGTAGGCGCCGTCGCCTTGAAAGCGGCCCATCGGGCCGTCGAGCCGTATCCCGGCGAGGCGGACGTCGTTCATCGTCCCGCCGAGCCGCACGGTCCCGCTGCCCAGCGCGTAGGGGCCGTAGCGCAGATCGCGGCCGCTCAGCGTCCCGGCCAGCAGAAACGCGTCGGGCGTCCCGCCGCCCGCGAAGTCCCCGTCGATCACGCCCGAGATCGGCGGCAGCGCCGCCGTGATCCCGCCCGGCAGCCTCGCCGCGCGGCGGACGTCGGCCAGCCGGAACGCGCGCGCGTGCAGCCACCCCGCGCTCTGCGAGATCGGGCGCTCGAGCTGGAAGCCGCCGGCGATCGCCTCGCCGTCGGCGCGCTCGAACTGGAACGGTCCGAACGCGCCGACGCCGCGCTGGTCGACGGCGAACGTCCCGGCGCCGGTCGTGCCGCCGAGCGCGCCGATCGTCCCGCGCGCATCGAAGAGCGTGCGACCCGGCGGCTCGTGGAGCAGCGCCGTCGCGACGATCGCCGCGTCGGGCGCGATCGCGTCGGCATACGGAAGCGCGCGCCCCGGACCGCGCGCGTTGACCGCGATCGCGATGTCGTTCCCCTGATCGGTGAAGAGAATCCGCCCGCCGACCGCGACGTCGGCGCTGCCGTAGCGGGCGCGCACGCCGCCGAAGGTGAGCGCGCCGTCGAAGTAGTCGATGGTCGCGTCGACCGCGTCGGCCGGATAGCGGTCGTAGCTGACCCGCGCGCCGCTGAAGTGCGAGCGGATCAGCGGTTTCGCGAGCGACGACCCGAGCAGCGTCTCGAAATGCGAGGCGCCGCGCAGCGGCATCGTCGCCATGAACGTGAAGAGCGTGCGCAGGTCGTGGAGGTCGGCGTTCGCCGCGAACGCCATCCGGAACGCCGGCTTCCCGAACAGATCGTAGATCGCCCCGCGGCCGCCCAGCGGGATCCCGTTGACGGTTCCGTTCATCGTCGTCGCCGCGAGCGTGTCGTCGGTGATCAGCAGCGGGGCGCTCAGGTCGCGGATCGGGTGCGCGAGCGCGGCGACGAAGATCCGGCCGCCGCTCAGATCGGCGCGCCCGCCCAGCTTGTAGGAGAACTCGTCGCCCGGCTTCGGCGCGAGGGCGAAGTAGCGCGCGACGACGCGGTCGAGCACGCCGTCGTCGAAGCGGAACTCTTTGGAGTGGATGAAGAACCCGAGCGCGCCGCGCAGAGGCAGGCGCGCGGCGGTGATCGTGTTGAGGGCGATCCCGCGCTGCACGTCGATGACGGTGCGCTCGGAGAGCGGGTACCGCTCGACCCCGGCGCCGGGCGCGCGGCGCGCGAGCAGCACGCCGTCGAGCTTCGCGGTGGTGCGCGTGTCGGATTTCACCGAGGCGTCGATCGAGACGTGCTCGATCGTCTGGTTCGCCAGATCGGGCTGCAGCGGCGCGGCGTCGACGAGCCGGATGACGCCGTCGCGGACGCGCGCGGTGAAGTAGTACGGCGCGGCCGCCTTGCGGGTCGGCGCCGGCGCCGCCCCCGACGTCCCGCCGGTGCGGTTGAAGGTCAGGGTCCCGTCCGCGTGGCGGGTGATCGTCAGGACCGGCTTCTGGATCGCGATCGCGGCGAAGCCGAAGCGGTGCTGGCCGCCCGGGAAGATGTCGCGCAAGGCGTAGTCGACGTCGACGCGCTGCGCGTCGAGGACCGGGTCGCCGTTCTTCACCACGTGGACGTCGAAGAGCGCCGCGTGGTGCGTCCCCAGCGACTGCTCCCCGATCCGCACGTCGTAGCCGGTCGCGGCGGAGAGCACGCTCTGGAGGACCGCGCGGGCGATCACGTGGCGGGCCGCGATCGCCACGACGAGGAGAACCGCCGCTGTCGCGGCGACGATGACCGCGCGACGCGACGCTCTCACGCCAAACACCGCTTCCTACGTCCCCGAGCGGGCATCTTCACAAACATGCCCACGACGGCTGGGAACAGCCTTCGATTACAAATCGAGGTTGCGAACGGTGCGGGCGTGTTCCTGGATGAACAGCTTGCGCGGCTCGACTTTGTCACCCATCAGCGTGGTGAACATCCGCTCTGCCTCCTCCGAGGCTTCCTCGAGCGTCACGCGCTTGAGCCGCCGCGTCTGCGGGTCCATCGTCGTATCGGCGAGCTGCTCGGCGTCCATCTCGCCCAGCCCCTTGAACTGCTGGATGGTCCATTCTTTGGGATCGCTGCCGTTGAAGATCGCGTTGAGCTCGGCCTCGTTGAAGGCCCAGTCCTGGCGCTTCCCCTTCTTCACCCCGTACAGCGGCGGCTGCGCGATGTAGACGTAGCCGCGCTCGACGAGCTGCCGCATCTGCCGGTAGAAGAACGTCAGGAGCAGGGTGCGGATGTGCGAGCCGTCGACGTCCGCGTCGGTCATGATGATGATCTTGTGGTAGCGCAGCTTGTCGGCGTTGAACTCCTCGCCGAAGCCCGTCCCGAGCGCGGTGATCATCGTGCGGATCTCTTCGTTCGAGAGCATCTTGTCGAGCCGCGCCTTCTCGACGTTGAGGATCTTGCCGCGCAGCGGGAGGATCGCCTGGGTGTTCGGATCGCGACCGCCCTTCGCGGTCCCGCCGGCCGAGTCGCCCTCGACCAGGAAGATCTCGGAGTCGGCGGGGTTCGTCGTCTTGCAGTCGACGAGCTTGCCGGGGAGGCCGCTCCCTTCGAGCACGTTCTTGCGGCGGGTCAGGTCGCGCGCTTTCTTCGCCGCTTCGCGGGCGCGCTGCGCCTGCATGCACTTCTCGACGATCGCCCGCGCGATCTTCGGGTTCTCTTCCAGGAAGAACTCGAGCCGCTCGGTGACGAGCTGGTTCACGATCGGCCGGATCTTCGCGTTGCCGAGCTTGGTCTTCGTCTGCCCTTCGAACTGCGGGTCCTGGAGCTTCACCGAGACGATCGCGGTGAGCCCCTCCATGCAGTCGTCGGTCGAGAGGTTCGGCTCCGACTCCTTGAGCATGCCGCGCTTGCGGGCGTACTCGTTGACCTTCCCGGAGACCGCGGTGCGGAACCCGGTGAGGTGCATCCCGCCCTCGATCGTGTTGATGTTGTTCGCGTAGGAGTAGACGACTTCGTTGTAGCCGTCCTGCCACTGGAACGCGCACTCGACGACGACGTCGTCGCGCTCGCCGTTGGTCGAGATGACCGGCGTCAGCGACTCCTTGTTCTCGTTGAGCCACTCGACGAACGAGACGATCCCGCCCTCGTACATGTACGAGCGCTCCTTGACCTCGTCGCCGCGCTCGTCGCGCAGCGTGATCGCCAAGCCGCGGTTGAGGAACGCGAGCTCGCGCAGCCGGTTCTCGAGGATCTTCCACGACAGCTCGAGCGTCTCGAAGATCTCGGGGTCGGGCTTCCACCACTGCACGGTCCCGCTGCCCTCGGCGCGGCGCAGCTTCTTCAGCTTCTGCGTGGTGAGGCCGCGCTCGAAACGGATCTCGTACTCCCAGCCGTCGCGCTTGACGCGCGTGATCATCCACTCCGAGAGCGCGTTCACGACCGAGATGCCGACGCCGTGCAGTCCGCCCGAGACCTTGTAGCCGCCCTTGCCGAACTTCCCGCCCGCGTGCAGGATCGTCATCGCGACCTCGACCGCCGGCATCTTCTCCTCGGCGTGCATGTCGATCGGGATGCCGCGCCCGTCGTCTTCGAAGGAGACCGATCCGTCCTTGTAGAGGACGACGCGAAGATTGTGCGCGTGGCCGCCGAGCGCTTCGTCGACGCCGTTGTCGACCGCCTCGTAGACGAGCTGGTGAAGGCCCCGCTCGGCAGTGTTGCCGATGTACATTCCGGGGCGCTTGCGAACCGCCTCGAGTCCTTTGAGGACCTCGATTTGTTCGCCGGTGTAGTCCTGCATTCGATCCTATCTCTTCGACAACCGCGCGAATCTCACCCTGAGCTCGTCGTACCGTGAGCGCGCATCACGACATCGGCCGGTGCCCCGATTACACCGCGTCGGCCTCGATTTTGCGGACGAACTCGTAGAGGTCGCCGAGCGCGTTCTTTCGCACCGCGGAATCCATCTCGAGGCGCATCGGATCGATGCGCGTCTCGAGCAGGACGAACGAGCTCGCGAGCTTGCGCAGGCGGACGCGGTCCAGCGGCTGGCGGAGCCGATCGAGCCGGTTCGCGCGATGCAGCTCGTCCCACCAGGCGCGCAGCAGACGGCGCCGGGCGGCGTCGTACTCGTCCGCGTTCAGCCCGTCGACGACGGCGAGGACGTGCTCCGGCGGCAGCCACGGCGCTTCGAAGAGCAGCCGCTCGCAGGCGAAGCGGCGGCGGCGCTCGGCGTCGTTGCGGCACGGGCGGCACGCGGAGCCGCCGTCGACCGGCGCCTCGCAGAGCGCGCAGAAGCCGCCGCCGCGGCTGCGGTGCGCAGCGCGCGTCCGCTCCACCGCCCGGCGCAGCCGCGCCAGCGCGTCGTCGAGCGTCTTGGCGGCCGGCTCGCCGTGATGCGCCTCGCTGGCGCGGCGCGGCCCGCCCGGTCCTTCGGCCGCGGCGAGCGGGCGACGGAGCTTCCCGACCCGGAAGCGGAGCCGGACGAGCGCGCGCGTCTCGGGGAGCGCGCGCAGCCCGCGCACGATCTCGGGCTCGAGAAAGGCGAGCTGGTGCGACCACGCCGACGAGGCGGTGAGCACGATCAGGACGTCGCGCTCGATGGCGACCGGAGCCGCCGCACGGGCGACGTCGGCGCCGACCAGCTCAAGCCAGGCCGACCGCACCGCGACCAGCGGATCGCTCCCGGCGCCCGGCTTGGGCCGCCAGCCGTCGAGGAGGGTCCCCAGCTTCAGCATGCGGTGACCGTCGCCGCGCGGATCGACCACGTCGCCGCGGCCGGGACGTCGCGCGGAAGCTCGGTCGTGGTCAGAAACGCCTGCTCGAAGCCTTCGACCGCGCCGAGGAACCCGCCGGCGCGCTCGGCGTCGAGCTCGGAGAGGACGTCGTCGAGGAGCAGGATCGGAGCGTCTCCGGTCCGGGCGCGCATCACGTCGTATTCGGCGACCTTGAGCGCGAGCACCGCCGTCCGCTGCTGACCCTGCGAGCCGAACGCCGCCAGCGGCTTCCCGTCGACGAGCAGCCGCAG
>DASWSC010000215.1:0-4460 GCA_036402855.1 Candidatus Elarobacter sp.
GCGGCAGCGTGAACGTCCAGTCCGTCGCGTCGACCTGGTCGACGATCCCGAGCGGGACGCCGTCCTTCGGCAGTACCTGCACCGCACCGTCCGGGAGTGCCAGCACCGGGGCCGGATGGCCGGCCGCCGCGTAGGTGACGACCGAGTCACGCGGATCGAAGATCCCGAAGATCGCCGTGACCATCACCGGGTTCGGGCGCATGTTGACGATCGTGTTCGCGCGTTCGAGGACGAGCGAGGGGGAGTTCGGGTTCAGCGCCGCCGCGCGGAACGCTTGGCGCACCTCGCCCATCACGATCGCCGCGCGCAGACCGTGTCCCGCCACGTCGCCGATCGAGAACGCGATGCGGTTGTCTGGGAGGCGGAACGCGTCGTACCAGTCGCCGCCGACGATCGCCTCTTCGGCGCCCGGGCGGTACGCGGCATCGAACGCCAGCCGGTCGTCGAGCGGAAGCCGTTCGGGGAGGAGTGCGCGCTGCAGCGTATCGGCGACGTGGTGCTCGCGCGCGTAGACTTGCGCCGCATCGACGGCGACCGCGACGCGCAGCGCGAGCTCTTCCCACAGGTCGAGCCCGGTCTCGCGGTCGCCCGCGGTCTTGGCGCCCGAGACGCGCATCACGCCGAGCTGCCGCCCGCGCGCCAGCAGCGGATAGCCCTCCGCGGCGGCCCGGACACGCCCGGCGCGCGCGACCGTGGTCCGGATCTCGCCTTCATCCAGATCGACCGAGAAGCCGCCGGCGAACTCGGGGACGATCAGCCGGCCCAGCGCGCTCAGCGCCTGCGCGTAGTCGAACGACGCAGCCAGCTCGCGGCTGGCCGCCACGAGCAACCGCAGCGAAGCCGCCAAATCGGTCAACCCTCACGCCTCCGCACGGGGAGTGCTACGCGGACATGATTGCCGCGTCCCGGTAAACGATCGGCTCGCAGATCGCTCCCCAATACCGAGACGATGTAGAGACCGCGACCGCGCTCGCTCATGACGTCCTCGGGGAGCGTCGAGCGCAGGTCGAAGCCGTTCCCGCGGTCGAGGACGTGGAGAACGGGGACCAGCCCGTTCCATTCCAAGTCGATGTCGATCGGACCGGGTGCATAGCGCACCACGTTTCCGATCAGCTCGCCGAAAATCAGCTCGGCGGCGCCGAGATCCGATTGGTCGCCGACCTCGCGCGCGAGCGCTCCGACGAACGACGAGCGGACGCTCTGCGCTGCGACCGCGTCGTCGGACTCGAACGACCAGTGCGTCTCCCGGCCCAGCGCGAGGGTGAGGATCGCGACGTCGTCGCGCGCGCCGCCGGGGATGACGAGGTCGCGGATCAGCGTCGCCGGCGACTTGGAGTGAAGGACGGCGTCGAGCTCGAGCGCCTCGCGGAGACGCGCCTCGCCTTCGACGACGTCGCGCGTCGACTCGACCAGGCCGTCGGTGTAGAGCACGATCAGCGAACCCGGCGGGATCCCGACCAGGTTCCGCGTCTTCCGTTCGACCACGAGCGGCGCACCGAGCGGCAGGCCCGCGCCTTCGAGCGCCATGAGCGTCCCGTCCGGCCGGCGCACGAGCGCCGGCGGGTGCCCGGCCGAGGCGTACGCGATCGTCCACGAGGCGGGGTCGACCAGCGCGACCAGGGCCGTCACCAGCCGGTCTTCGTACTCCAGCAGCAGGGCGGCCTCGGCCGCGGCGAGGATCGCGGCCGGCGCGAGACCCTGCAGCGCCGCGACGCGGATCGACTGCCGGACGGTCGCCATGAGCGCCGCCGCCTGCAGCCCCTTTCCGGCGACGTCGCCGACCGTGACGGCGAGACGGCCGTCGGGGAGCGGAAAGGCGTCGTACCAGTCGCCGCCGACGCTGAGCTCGTCCGACGCGGCGGTGTAGACGGCATCGAGCGCGAGCCCGTCGATCGACGGCAGCGACTTCGGCAGCGCGGCGCGCTGGAACGTGTCGGCGACGCGCTGCTGGCGGCGGTACTGCCGGACGTTCTCGTACGCGAGCGCGACGCGCTTGGCGAGCACCTCGGCGATGCGCAGATCGCTCTCGTCGTACGGCGCGGAGCCCGAACCGCGGATCAGCAGCAGCGCGCCCGTCCGTTCCTCGCGCACGATCAGCGGAACGACGACGGCGCTGGCGATGTCGAAGTACGCGAGCATCGCGGCGTGCCGCTCGTCGCGCGCCGAGCGCTGGACGTCGCCGGGGTCGATGTGCTGACGAAGGACGCTGCGGCCGCTGGCGATCAGCGCGCCGATCGGATCCTCCGGGCGCGGCGGGTAGCGCCGGGCGGCGTCGAGGCCGCGCGCCGTCATCTCGGGGTCGGCGTGCGCGAGCGCGACGACGCGCACCGCGCCGTCGTCGTCGCGCTGGTAGACCGCGAACCAGTCGGCGATCGTGCGGGCCGCGAGCTGCGTGACCTCGTCGAAGATCGCTTGCTCGTCGGTGGCGCGGGCGAGGACGTCGCTGACGTCCGAAAGGAGTGCCAGCGACCCTTCCGCTCGCACCCGGTCGTCGACGTCGATCGCGGTCGCGACCCAGCCCGCGGTCGCGCCGTCGGGTTCGAACGCCGGGGCGGCGCGGATGTGGAACCAGCGGTACGTCCCGTCCTCGGCGCGCCGGATGCGGCAGTGCGCCTCGAAGGGCGCGAGGGCGGCCGATGCATCATGCCACAGCTCGCGCAGCATGGCGCGGTCGCCGGGGTGCAGCACGCGGCGGCGCCCTTCGCCGGCGGTCTCCTCGAGGGTGAGCCCGGTGTACGTCTTCCAGCGCTCGTTGACGAAGTCGAGACGCCCCGTCGCGTCGACCGTCCACACCAACTGCGGCATCGCCTCGGCCAGGCGCCGGTACCGGTCTTCGCTTGCGGTCAGGGCATCCCGCAACCGCGCCAGCTCGCGATCGTGTGGCGTCAACGCGCGATGGTCGCTCGCGACGGCATCCTTTCCCTCCATTGACCGGAACGGTACCTTTTGCGCTGGAGGGTGCTCGTACGGGAACGGAAGTTCCCCCTCGCTCGGCCGGTGACGGAACGCGGCCTGTGCGCGTAGACTACGAGGCGACCCGCACACGTTTCGCGTGTGCCGCCGACGGGTAGCTTGCTCGTCAGTACACCGTGTCGCCGTCGCTCCTGCACGTCCGAATGCAAGGGCCGACGGCGTTCGGTCATTCCGCCATCGTTCATCGCCGATACCGATATCGTCATCATCCCGAGGAGATCGCGTATGCCGCCTGCGGCCGTCGCCGGGAAACCGAAAGCCACCGACGGGAAGCGTCCCGCCAAGAACGGAAACGCGCCGCGGCCGAACGGCGCCGCCCCGACTTCCGACAACGCGAAGCGCCTCCTGTTGAACGCGCTGCGCGCCGTCTCCCGCGGCGACTTCACCGTGAAGATGCCGACCACATGGGACGGCGTCGACGGGGACATCGCCGAGGCGTTCAACGAGGTCGTCGGCTGGAACGGCCGCGTGCTGCGCGAGATCGAGCGCATCTCGACCGTCGTCGGGATCGAAGGCCGGCTCGGACAGCGGTCCGATCTCCAAGCGCCCGGGAGCTACGGCGAGAAGCTGATCGCCGTCAACCGGCTGATCGACGACCTCACGCACCCGATCGCCGAGACGAGCCGCGTCCTCGGCGCCGTGGCGCGCGGCGATCTCTCGCAGCAGATGGCGCTCGAAGCGGACGGCCGCCCGCTGCGCGGCGAGTTCTTGCGCAGCGCGCGCACGATCAACGCCATGGTCGACCAGCTCAACGCCTTCGCCGGCGAGGTGACCCGCGTCGCACGCGAGGTCGGCTCCGAAGGGATTCTCGGCGGCCAGGCGCACGTGCGCGGCGTCGCCGGGACGTGGAAGGACCTCACCGACTCGGTCAACTCGATGGCCGGCAACCTGACCTCGCAGGTCCGCAACATCGCCGAGGTGACGACCGCCGTCGCGAACGGCAACCTCTCGAAGAAGATCACCGTCGAAGCGCGCGGCGAGATCCTGCAGCTCAAGGAGACCATCAACACGATGGTCGACCAGCTCAACACGTTCGCCGCCGAAGTCACGCGCGTCGCGCGTGAGGTCGGTTCCGAAGGACGGCTCGGCGGCCAGGCCGACGTGCGCGGCGTCGCCGGCACGTGGAAAGACCTCACCGACTCGGTCAACACGATGGCCGGCAACCTGACCTCGCAGGTGCGCAACATCGCCGAGGTCACCACCGCGGTCGCCAAGGGCGACCTCTCGAAGAAGATCACCGTCGACGTCAAGGGCGAGGTGCTCGAGCTCAAGGGCACGATCAACACGATGGTCGACCAGCTCAACGCGTTCGCCGGCGAGGTCACGCGCGTCGCGCGCGAGGTCGGCACCGACGGCCGTCTCGGCGGCCAGGCCGTCGTCGAAGGCGTCGCCGGGACGTGGAAAGACCTCACCGACTCCGTCAACACGATGGCGCGCAACCTGACGAACCAGGTGCGCAACATCGCCGAGGTCACCACCGCCGTCGC
>DASWSC010000216.1:0-5103 GCA_036402855.1 Candidatus Elarobacter sp.
CGCGCCCGCTTCCCGCCGCGCTCGCGGCCGAGCGCGCCGCGGTGCTCGGCACCGATCTGAAGCAGACGATGCTCGCGGTCGCCGCGAACCCCGCGACGCCCGCCTCGGCCGCCGCCCCGCTCGCCGCCGCGCTCACCGCGCTTACCGCGGTGCAGGTCGGCGCGGCGCAGGCGCTCGCCGCGCAGCCGGACGGCCTCGCGTTCACCATCCCGCTCGCCACGCCGCAGGGTCCTGCGAGCGCGCACATCTCGGTGAAGCGCGAGGCGCCGCAGCCGCGCGGCGGGCGGCTGGACGCGGGGAACTTCCGCATCGCGTTCGTGCTGGAGACCGTGCACCTCGGCACGGTCGCGATCGACCTCGTGACCGTCGGGCGCGAGGTCACGATCGACGTGCGAACCGAGGCGTCGCGCGCGATGCGCGCCTTCCGCGACGCGCTCGGCGCGCTGACGGAGCGGCTCGAATCGCTGCGCTACCGCGTCGCCGCCGCGAGCGCGTCGCTCGGCACGACGTCCACGGTCGCGCTCGACGCGCCGCCGGCTCCGCCCCGCGACGCCGCGGCGACGGTGGACCGCTCCGCATGAACACGCGGTACTACGACGCGCGCCGCAACGCGCCGGCGCGCCCCGCGGCGGCGGCACTGGCCTACGATCCGATCGGACCCGAGCCGCCCGAGATCGTCGCGATCGGGCGCGGCCTGGCCGCCGAGGAGATCGTCCGCCTCGCGCGCGAGCACGACGTGCCGCTCCATCAAGACGCCGGCCTGGTCGAGGCGCTGGCGAAGCTCGAGGTCGGGCAGACGCTGCCGCGCGAGCTCTACGCCGTCGTCGCCGAAGTCCTGGCTTTCGTCTACGCGGTCGACATGGCGTCCTGACCGTCCGGCGCGCGGGGCGAACCGCGAGGCCGCGCGGCGCCGCGCGCCGAACCGGTGTCTCCGTGAAAATACGGAGGTTCGCGGCGTTCAGCGTCGCGTCGCTGCTCGCGTGTGCCGTCGTGTCGTCCCGGCCGGCCGCGGCCGCCGATCCCGGACCGGTGACGACGCACCACATGATCACGCTCGGCGGGAAGCCGCTCGCGTACACCGCCCGAGCGGGGACGACCGCGCTGCGGAACGCCGAGGGCGACGAGATCGCGCGCGTGTTCGCCGTCTCGTACACCGCCGACGGTGCCGATCCGCGCGCGCGCCCGGTGACGTTCTTCTGGAACGGCGGCCCCGGAACGGCGACGATGTGGCTGCACATCGGCTCGTACGGTCCGGTGCGGGTCGCCGTCCCCTCCAACGCCTCGCTCCCTGCGCCGGGGACGCCGCTCGTTCCGAACCCGGAGTCGCTCCTCGATCTCTCGGATCTCGTCTTCATCGACGCCGTCGGTACCGGCTACAGCCAGATCACCGGCAAAGGAACGCCCAAAGACTTCTACGGGATCGACGAGGACGCGAAGGCGTTCGACTTGATCATCCGCGCCTGGACGACCGAGAACAACCGCTGGGCGTCGCCGAAGTTTTTGTTCGGCGAGTCCTACGGAACGATGCGCGCCGCGACCGTCGTCGACCGGCTGCAAGACGACGGCGTCTCCGTCAACGGTGTGATCCTGCTCTCGTCGGCGCTCGACTACAACGCGCTCGACATCGGTCAGGGTCCCGGTGAGGACTATTCGAACGTCGCGTTCCTGCCCCCGCTGGCCGCGGTCGCCTGGTATCACAAGGCGCTGCCGTCGATGCCTTCCGAGCTCGAGCCGTTCGTCAACGAGGTGCGCGCGTTCGCCGGCGGGCCGTACGCCGACGCGCTGATGCGCGGCGACGCGCTCGACGCGACGACCCGCCGCGCCGTCATCGCCAAGCTGCACGCGTACACCGGCCTCGACGAGGCGTACATCGACCGCGCGCAACTGCGCATCGACCCGTCACGCTTCGAGCACCAGCTCGCCGCGTCGCGCGGCGTCGTGATCGGCCGCGTCGACGCCCGCTATCAAGGCCCGGAGCTCGACCGCACCGGCGACTCGGCGTCGTACGACCCCTCGTTCTCGCAGGCGATGACCGACGCGTACGTGGGCGCGTTCAGCCGCTACGTGCGCGACGATCTCGGTTTCACGGTCGACCGCGCGTACCTCGGCGGAGCGCGGCTGTTCGACCAGTGGAACTTCCGGCGCACCGGCTCCATCCTGGCGCCGAACGGCGCGCGCGACATCCGCGACGCCATGACGAAGAACCCGTACCTGCGCGTGTTCTCGGTCAACGGCTACTACGACCTCGCGACGCCGTTCTTCGGTACGGAGTACACCCTCAACCATCTCGGGCTCGATCCCTCGCTGCGCTCGCACCTGACGTTCGGGTTCTATCGATCGGGGCACATGATCTATCACAACGACGAGGCGAGACGCGCGCTCAAGGGCGATCTGGTCCGCTTCTACCGCGACGCGACGGCCCGCTGATGCGCGCGCTCCCCACACCGTTCCTCGCGGCCGCGCTGCTGCTCAGCGCCGCCCCGCCGCTCGCGCTCGCGCAAGCGGCTCCCTCGCCCGCGCCGTTCAGGCCGCTCCCCGGCGTGCACGACGCGATCACCCACCGTGCGATCACGATCGGCGGGCGGCGCATCGCCTACACGGCGCACGCCGGTACGATCCTGGTGAAGGACAAAGACAACGAGCCTGCGGCCAGCATGTTCTACGTCGCGTACACCGCCGACCGCGCCGATGCGCGCACGCGGCCGGTGACGTTCTTCTGGAACGGCGGACCCGGGTCGTCGACGATCTGGCTGCACATGGGCTCGTTCGGCCCGGTGCGGGTCGACGTGCCGAAGAACGCCGCGCAGCCCGGCCCGGCGCCGGTGCTGCGCGACAACGACGCGAGCCTGCTCGACACGAGCGACCTCGTCTTCGTCGACGCGGTCGGGACGGGCTGGAGCACCATCGTCGCGCGCGGGAAGGCGGCCGACTTCTACGGCGTCGACGAGGACGCGAAGACGTTCTCGCAGTTCATCCAGCGCTGGGCGACGCGCAACGGCCGCTGGCAGTCACCGAAGTATCTGTTCGGCGAGTCGTACGGCACGACGCGCGCCGCGAACGTGGCCAACCTGCTGCAGCAGGACGGCGTCGCCCTGAACGGCGTCGTGCTGCTCTCGTCGGCGCTCGACTACAACTTCTTGCCGGTCGGCCAAGGACCGGGCGAGGACTACGTCTTCATCGGGTACCTCCCGACCGAAGCCGCGGTCGCGTGGTATCACCGCAAGGTCGCCGGAAACCCGCCCAACCTCGCGCGTTTCCTCGACGAGGTGCGCGGGTTCGCCGGCGGCGCGTACGCCCAGGCGCTCATGCGGGGCGACACGCTCGACTCCGCGACGCGGCAGCAGATCGTCGCGAAGCTGCATGCCTACACCGGGCTGAGCGAGGCGTATCTGCAGGCCGCGAACCTGCGCGTCGACCCGAACCGCTTCCAGCAGGAACTGCTCCGCGATGAAGGGCGGAACGTCGGCCGCTACGACGGCCGGTACAGCGGTCCGACGATCGACCGCAACGCGGCGTTCGTCGACTACGACGCCTCCGACACGATGACGTCGGCCGCCTTTGTCGCGGCGTTCAACCACTACGCGCACGACGTGCTGAAGTACCGCGACGAGCGGCCGTACGACGTCCTCGACTTCGGCGTCAATCGGAACTGGAAGTACCAGCGCGGCCAGGACGCCTCGGCCATCAGCGTCGTCGCCGACCTGCAGGCGGCGATCGTGCAGAATCCCTTCCTGCACGTGTTCTCCGCGAACAGCTACTACGATCTCGCGACCACGTTCTACGGCACCGAGTACCTGCTCGACCACATGAACCTCAAGCCCGAGCAGCGCAAGCGCCTGCACTTCGCCTTCTTCGAGTCGGGTCACGAGGTGTACCTGAACCACGATGCCCTGGTGCAGTTCAAGGCCGGCCTGGTCCGGTTCTACCGCGACTCCGCGGCGCGCTGAGCTACATCGCGAGCTGCGACATCGGCGGGAAGCCGTGCTGTGCGCGGCCCTCGTCGGCGTCGTTCTTCGCCGTCGACTTGTAGAGCTCGAGGTGGCCGTCGGTCGCGCGGTCGCGATACTTCTCGCGCAGTGCCTGCAGCGCGATCTCGTCGAGCGGCTCGAAGCCGTCGGCGATGCGGACGTGGTGGTCGAGCACCCGCTGTGAATCGATCCCGGTGACGGTGGTGAGGACGCCGGGGAGCGACATCGCGTAGCGGAGCGCGTCGTCGGGGTCGACGCCGCCGGCTTCGAGCATGCGGCCTTCGGAGAACGCCTTCATCCCGATGACTTTGATCCCGCGCTCGCGCGCCAGCGGCAGAACGCTGTGCTCGAAGCTGCGGTAGTTCGGGTCCAGCACGTTGAGCGGCATCTGCAGCGTGTCGAATCGATAGCCGCGCTGGATCATGTCGCGGTGGATCGCCGGGTGCTTGTGCCCCGTGAACCCGACGAACCGCACCTTCCCGTCGCGCTTCGCCTTGTCGATCGCTTCGACGGCGCCGTGCGCGGCGTAGTGGCGGGCCGGGTCGTCGTCGTACACGACTTCGTGGATCTGCCAGAGATCGAGATGGTCGGTCCGCAGCCGCCGCAGCGATTCCTCGAGCTGCCGCATCGCGACGTCGAAGCCGCGCCCGTGCGAGCACAGCTTCGTCATCAGGAAGACCTGGTCGCGCCGATTCCCTTGCGCGAGCCCCTTTCCCATCCGCTCCTCGCTGACGTGCTCGTTGTACTCCCACGCGTTGTCGAGGAAGGTGATGCCCGAGTCGATCGCTGCGTGCAGCAGCCGGATCGCCTCCGTTTCGTCCTTCATCAGCCCCAGGTGATAGCCGCCGAAGCCGATCGCCGAAACGGCGACGCCCGGCGCGATCTCACGCATCGGAATCATGGCGCTCATCTACCCGGTCGAGCGCCGTGCAGCGCCCGCCGGGCGCTCGGCCGGTGCGGCAAACATCGCATGGGGAGATGCCCCCGGGCCGCGGAAGCAGCGAGCCTGGTGAGCTGGTTCGGAAAGATCAAGACCGCGCTGACGCGGACGCGCGAGGCGTTCGGCGGCGAGCTCGAGACGATGGCGCTGGCGCGCCGCCCGGTCGACGACGAGCTGTGGGACGATCTCGAGGAG
>DASWSC010000217.1:0-6833 GCA_036402855.1 Candidatus Elarobacter sp.
GCAGCGTCGCCGACCGTCTCCGGGACGGTGAACGACGCGCTCGCGCGGCCGCCGCTCGCCCCGACCGTCTGCTCGCCCATCGCGCGCGCGCCTTCGAAGTCGACGAACGCATCGCCCGACGCGCCGCTGAGCGAGGCGTCGAGCCGGACGCGCTCCCCGACGCGGTAGCGCGGCTTGTCGGTCGCGATCTGCACCTCGACGCTACGCCGCGAACGGCTGCCCAGCAGCGCCTGCGGCTGGACGCTCACCGCGTTGACGTCGACCGCCGTCTTCCCGTCGACGTCCGCCTGCGCGAAGACGAGATTGGTGCCCGGGACGACGTTCCGGAACAGCGCGTGCGCGCGCCCGTCGCCGTCGAGCACGACCTGCTGCGCCTGTTCCGTCGGCCCGTGGACGACGCGCAAACGCACCGTCAAGCCGCTCGCCGGACGCCCGTCGGCGGCGTCGAAGCCGTGCACGTCGATCGACGCAGGTTCGCCGATGTCGAGGTCGGTGCGCTGCGGGCGCACGTCGAGCCCCACGCGCCCCGTCGGCGCCGCGATGCGCGCCGACGCGGTCGCCGCGCCGCTCGTGGCGACGACGCCGTACGTGGAGGGAAGCCCGTCGGTCGGCGCGGGGATCGTGTAGCGCGCGATCCCCATCTCGTCCGTGCGCAACCGCACGTCGGCGACCGTCGCCGTCCCCCATGGCGCCGCGTCCTCGGTGACGCCCGGGGCGAGGACGTGCGGCGCGCGCAGCACGCGAACGCGCACGTCGCGGCCCGGCGCGAGCGTGCCGTCGGCGCGCGTGCGCGCGGTGACGGCGATCGGCACGGCTTGATCGGCGATGCACGCCCCGATGCACAGCGCCGCCACCGAAACCACGAGATCGCCGACGCCGTCGACGTGGATCGCAGCGCCGCCGCTCGCGCCGGCGTATCCGGCCAGGACCGCGGCGTCACCGGCCGGCGTGTCGCCCGGGAGCGCCAAATCGCCGTGGAAGGCGCCCGCCGCGTCCATCTTCGCTTCGCTGCTCGCCAGCGTTCGGCCGCGCGCGATGACCGAGAGGTGGACGTCGCCCGAGGCGGGCCGGTACGCGGTGCCGACCCGCTTGCGCGCGAAACCGACCACGTGCACGTGGTCGCCCGCGCGCACGTTCGCGCGCTCGGCGCGCACGCCGACCAGCGTCGAGGGGACCGGCGGCTGCGCGAGCAGCGAGACGAAGGTGCGGCTCTTCCCCCACTCCGCCATCGCGAAGCGCGGGCGCTGCGACCCCGACCAGTGCGCGATGCCGTGCGCGTCGGTCTTCCCGTACTGGAACTCGGCGCCGACGAGGTAGACGATCCGCATCCCCGCGAGCGCCTTGCCGCTGCCGAGGTCGGCGCCGTACAGCACGATCCCGCCCGGCGACTCTTTCGTGAGCAGCCCGACGCGCGTCAGGTTGAGCCATGCCTGCTGCACGGCGTCGCCGCGCCGCGCTTCGATCACGAAAAAGCCCTCGCGGTTCTGCAGCGGCACGTCGACGTCGTTCGGCGTGTAGCGTAGACCGACGGGCGGCGTGAAGCGCCAACGCGCGACCGGCGTGCGGCGCGAGGTATCGACGGGCCGCGCCCGCGCGGTTCCGGCGATGAGGACGTCGGCCGGATCGACCTCGTACGCGGCGAAGTCGACCGCTGCACCGCTGTAGGTGTCGAGGCGCACCGCGATGCGCTTCCACGGAACGGCGACGTCCCGCGCGTAGAGCGCGAACGTGCGGTCCCATTTCCCGGAGTCGGGGAGCGGGCGCGCCGCAGACGCCGGCGCCACGCAGCTCAGCGCGAGCGCGACGAGCGCGGCGGCGAAGCGCTTAGCGTTCGTAGAAGATCGTCCCGCTCACGCTCGGATCCGAGGTGCGGAATCCGACCGTGTACTCGCGCTTGTCGCCTTGCTTGAGCGGCATCGTGGAGTTGCTCACCCCGGTGAAGACCGACGAGCCGCTGTCCTTCCCTTGATAGCGGTTGTTGTTGCGGTCGAGCAGGTAGAAGTGCGAGACGTCCGGGGTGAGTTCGTAGCCCAGGTTGTTGGTGAACTCGATCCGCGCGATCACGTAGCGCAGCGTCCCGCCGCCCATCTGGGCCGAGGAGTCGCCGGTGGGGACGACGTGCGCCTCGAGCACCTTGACGTCGCCCTGGCCTTGAAAGAGCTGCTGGCCGACCGGCGTCTGGTCTTCCTTGCATCCTACGAGGGCCAGTCCGAGCACGAATGCGAGCGCGAGTCGGTGGATCATGACGGGCCGTGCGTTCGGCGGGTTCCAGGCACCGTCCCGCGGGCGAGGGCGCGGCTGGGAAATCCGGGAACAGGCGTATGGTGACCGACGATCGTTCGGGAGGGAACTCAACCTCGACCCGGTGCCGTTACTGCGGGAGTCATGAGACCGACCAGCGTTCGAGCGACCTGCGCGACCGGGGCGCGACGTTTCAGGTGATCGTCGCCTGCGCGTCCTGCGGAGCGGCGTTCGCCGCGCTGTCACGCAACTGATGCGGGCCGCCGCGGTCACCGCCGCCCTCGTCGCCGCGATCGTCCCGCTCGTCGCCCTTGCGGCGACCCCGGCCCCGAAGCCGAAGCCGAGCGCTCAGGGGCCGCAGCGGCTCGACGTCACGAAGCTGCAGCCGAAGCAGCTCGCCCCCACCAAGCAGCTCCACGTCGAGTACACGGTCGAGGTGAACAAGCTCGGTCAGGTGGCGCGCGTCACGAGCGTCAAGCCTTCGAAGCTGCCCAGCTTCGACGCCCAGACGTACGGCAACGCGCTGCAGGCCTTCATCCGCACGGCCGACGGCAACGTCGTGCTCGGCACGTACCGGCTGATCTACGACTACAACCCGAAGACCATGCGCGTCCACCGCGACGTGCAGCTCGTGAAGCGCGGCGGCGTGAACCCGAACGCGATCGGCGCGGCCGACTCGATGATGGACATCGCGCGTCGCAACGGGAGCAAGACCCCGCCGCCCGGTCTCGGCGTCACCCCGGCGCCGCAGCCCGCGCCCAGCGTGAACATCCACCGCATGCCGGACCTCCCGCAGGTCATGAAGTCGCCGACGCCGTCGCACTGAGATGACGCGCAGGGTTCGTCCGCCGAAGCCGGACCCGAACGCCGGCGCCGACGCGCTCATGGAGTGGTACGTCAAGCACCGCCGCGAACCCGACCCGCGCATCGACGCCGACGTCGAGCGCTCGTGCACCTCAAAGCAGCAGTACCGCGATGAAGACGACGCCCACGCCCACGCCCTCATGAACGGCATGGGCGACGTCCTCTTCTCCTACGAATGCCGCTACTGCAACTTCTGGCACCTAACCCGGCGGCCGAACTAACCCGCCACGATGTCACCCTGAGCGCACGGCAATGTCGCCGTGAGTGCACCACAATGTCACCGTGAGCCCGCCACTATGTCACCGTGAGCCCGCCACTATGTCACCGTGAGCCCGCCACAATGTCACCGTGAGCCCGCCACTATGTCATCCTGAGCCTGTCGAAGGATGCGCCACGGCCTCCGCGTTCGCGGGATCGAACATCCACCGGTCGTCCACCTCGAGGATCTCGAACCAGTTTCGCAGGTGCGGATACTCGCGCAGCACCGGATACCGCGGCAGCACTTCCGCAAAATGGGCGTCGTCGCGAATGCCGCGCTCCGAGAGCCGCTGGTTGATCGCGCCGAACGTCCCGCGGTCGCAGCGCTCGTGAACCCATGCCACGACGTCTTCGTCGCTGTGCGCGCTTGCGACGGCTTCCGTGAACTGCTCCTCGGTGATCCCGAGCCACTCGAGCAAGTACGCCGAGAGCCCCGGCCCGATCTTGTACGGTCCGAGCGTCCCTTGCAGCTTCGCGCGCGTTTTGTCGATCGTGCGCGCCAGAAAGACGAGCCCGCCGAGCATCACGCGCGGACTCCGGGGCGGGTGCGCGCGCAGATCGGCGTCCGCGTTCACGAGGCGGACGCCTCGCCCCGATACGCGCCGATCGCCTCGAGAACGGGCCGGTCGTCGTAGCGGAACAAGTACGAGTCTTTCGTCGCCTCGTGCCGGTACGGCATCCACGACGGGATGCAGAACGTGTCGCCTTTCTCCCAGTCGAGCCGTGCCGTCCCGACCGTCGTCGTGCCGCGGCCTTTGTAGACGTGATAGATCACGCCCGCCGTCTCGCGGCGCGTCGGCGACGATCCGCCTTTGGCGATCCGTTCGGCGGCGGCGCCGATCACGCGCGAGACCGCACCGCCCGTCTGCTTGTGCACGTACTCTGCGTACGAGTACGGGCCGGCCTCCGCATCGAGCCGCGCCTGCATGTCATCCCAGGAGTAGCGCAGATGCGAGTCCGCCGGCGCCGGCTCGGAGGGAAACCGTTCGTCGGCGTACGGCTGTGCGAAATTGGCCGGGAAGAACTGATACACCGGAAGATCGAGGCCGTCGAGCCACACCATCGGGACGGCGCCCTCGTGACCGTGATCGTGATACTCCCACGACGGCGTGAGCACGAGGTCGCCGCGCCGCATCGTGACCTTCTCGCCGCCGACCGCGGTGTATGCGGCATCCCCTTCGACGATGAAGCGCAGCGCGAAGGCGACATGCCGGTGCGCGCGCGCCACCTCGCCGGGCAGGATGAGCTGCAAGCCGGCGTAGAGCGTGTCGGTCGTCTGCGGCGGCTTGAGGGCCGGATTGACGAGCATGAAGACACGGCGCTCGGCGTCCCGCGTCCCGACCAAGTTCGCGGAGCGCTCGAGGAGCGGGCGCAGCGAGGCGTAGCGCCACACGTGGGGCACCGCCTTCGGCTGCGGATGGGGCGGCACCATCGCCTCCATCATGGTCCATAGCGGCTGGGCGTCCTGGGCGGCCGCCTCGGCGAAGAGCCGGTCCAGGGTGTCCGTCGCGATCATCACGGTCCTTTCGGGGTTCCGACGGCGGGGTGATTCGTTACCCACCGCCGGGCGTCCGCCGCGAGGGAGACGGTTCGTCCCCATCGCAGGATGACGTTCGCACCGCGAGCTTGGGAGGACCCCGTGCGCTTCGTGATGTTCACCAGCCCCTTCGCCGGCCTGCGGCCCGGCGTCGTCGAGGGCGAGACGATCCGTCCGATCGAGGGGGTCGCGTCGCTCGACGCGCTGCTCGCGCTCGACCCCGCCGAGCGTGCGGCCGCGCAACGACGCCTCGGCGAGACCGTCGGCCTCGCCGGAACGAAGCTGCACGCGCCGCTCCGCCCGCGCAAGAACGTCTTCTGTGTCGGCCGCAACTACCTGGCGCACGCCGAAGAAGGCGCGCGCGTTCGCGGCGAGGAGCTCAAGCTGCCGTCGGTCCCAACGTTCTTCTCGAAGGCGCCGACCGCGATCGCCGACCCCGAAGCGACGCTTAGCCTCGACGGCGCGGTGTCGCAGAAATACGACTGGGAAGCCGAGCTCGCCGTC
This sequence comes from Candidatus Elarobacter sp., assembly GCA_036402855.1. GTDB lineage: Bacteria > Vulcanimicrobiota > Vulcanimicrobiia > Vulcanimicrobiales > Vulcanimicrobiaceae > Vulcanimicrobium. The sequence continues at coordinate 5,405 of DASWSC010000217.1, forward strand.
GTGATCGGGACGCGCTGCAAGAACGTCAAGGAAGCGGATGCGCTGAGCGTGATCTTCGGCTACACATGCCTCAACGACGTGAGCGCGCGCGACGTGCAGAACGCGACGACGCAGTGGTTCAAGGGGAAGACGCTCGACGATACCTGTCCCCTCGGCCCGTGGATCGTAAGCGCCGACGAGATCGGCGACCCGCAGAAGCTCGACGTCAGCCTGCGCGTGAACGGCGAGGAAAAGCAACACGCCAGCACGTCGGTGATGATCTTCTCCGTCGCGCGCATCATCGCCGAGCTCACGAAGGGGCTCACCCTCGAACCGGGCGACGTGATCGCGACCGGGACGCCGGAAGGCGTCGGCTTCGCGCGGGTTCCGCCCGAGTTCTTGAAGGACGGTGACGTCATGGAAGTCGACATCTCGAAGATCGGCGTGCTGCGGAACCCGGTCGCCATCAGCGCGCCGGTGGGCGCCGCGACGTAACGGCATGGAGACGCTGCCGCGCTCGACCGGCCTCGACTGGGATTCCGGATCGTGCGCGCGCGTCCCGTACCGGCTCTACACCGATCGCTCGATCTACGAGCGCGAACTCGAACGCTTCTTCTACGGTGGTCACTGGTGCTACGTCGGGCTGAGCGCCGAGATCCCGAATCCCGGCGACTTCAAGCGCAGCGCGGTCGGTGAGCGGCAAGTCGTCATGGTCCGCGGCCGCGACGGCACGATCAACGTCGTCGAGAACCGCTGCGCCCACCGCGGCGTGCAGTTCTGCCAGAAGCCGTACGGCACGGCGAAGACCTTCGTCTGCCCGTACCATCAGTGGAGCTACGATCTCAGCGGAAATCTGATCGGGCTGCCGTTTCGCAAGGGAGTGCGCCAAGGCGATCGGGTCAACGGCGGGATGCCGGAGGATTTCGAGCTCGGCGAGCACGGGCTCACCACGCTGAAGGCCGAGGAGTGGAACGGAGTCGTGTTCGCCTCGTTCGACCACGACGTCGAGCCGCTGCGCCGGTTCGTCGGCCCGGAGGTGGGGCGCTATTTCGAGCGCATCTTCGACGCGCGGCGCCTCACGGTGCTGGGCTACTCGCGCCAGCGAATCCCCGGGAACTGGAAGCTGATGATGGAGAACATCAAGGACCCGTATCATCCCGGGCTGCTGCACACATGGTTCGTCACCTTCGGCCTGTGGCGCGCCGACCAGCAGTCGGAGATGGTGATCGATCAGCGCGGCCGCCATGCGGCGATGGTCTCACGGAAGAACGACGGCGGCCGCAGCGACGCGGTAACGTCCGGCGTGACGAGCTTCAAGGAGAACATGGTACTCCACGACGACCGCGTGCTCGACGTGGTGGTCGAGCCGTGGTGGAACGGCCCGACCGTCACGATGATCACGCTGTTCCCGAGCCTGATCGTGCAGCAGCAAGTGAACTCGCTCTCGACG
>DASWSC010000218.1:0-6408 GCA_036402855.1 Candidatus Elarobacter sp.
GAGCGAACGAATGCGTCTGAACGGTCGTAGGGCGACTGCATTGCTGGCGTTTGCCGTCATCGCGGGCTGCGGCGGCGGAGGCGGAAGCAGTTCCGTTTCGCCGCAGCCGCCCGCTGTCACGGGGACGATCACGCCCTTCGCGGTGCCGTCGAAACCGTCGTTCACCGCGGCGGCGAAGCCGTCGTTTCCGACGCCGGCCGCGCCGGCTGCCGGCGGCCCTGCGCCGGCTTCTCCGGCTGCGCATGCTGCGTTCTTCGCCGGCGAGACGGCGCTCGGAAACGGATCGTATACGCTGACGCTGCCGGGCGGCATCGCGTTCGGATCGTACACGTACCTTCCGGACGCGAGGTATATTCACCACGCGAATCTCGGCTACGAGTACGTCGTCGATGCGAACGACGGCCAGGGCGGTGCGTACTTGTACGACTTCGCGACGACGCACTGGTGGTACACGGCGCGCACGTCGGCGTTCCCGTACCTCTTCGATTTCACGCTCGGCGTGTTTCTGTACTATTATCCCGACGCGGCGCATCCGGGCGCGTACACGATGAGCCCCCGCTACTTCTACAATTTCGGAACCAGCCAGATCATCACGCTCGATGCGCCGACCCAGACGCCGAGCCCGGTTCCGACGGCCTTCCCGACGCTTCCGCCGGGACCGCCGCTCGAGACGCCCTCGCCGGTCGCGACGCCGACGCCGGCGCCGACCGCGACCCCCGTTCCAACGCCGACCCCGGTCGCGACGCCGACGCCCGCGCCGACCGCGACTCCGGTTCCAACGCCGACGCCCGTCCCGACGCCCACGCCCGTTCCGACGCCGACCCCGAGCGCGATGCCGACACCGTGGCCTTCTCCGGTCGCGTCGCCCGGTGCGCTCGCCTTCACGCGGGTCGGTTACGACGCCAACCAGTGGTTCCGCGTCACGGAACAGGGTTATACCGGCGGATACACGGCAGACGGCTCACAGTGCGACGGTCTTGCGATCGTGCAGCAAGGAATCACCGGATTCTTCGGCGTCTATCCGCTCGCCCCGGGCGCCTGCAGCATCGTCGTGACCGACGAGCGCAACGGACGCGTTTCCGTTCCGATCTCGATCACGACGACCAGCATCGGAGGGCAATGAGCATGCGTCGAACCGCCTTCATCCTCGCGGCGCTGCTCGCCGGCTGCGGTTCCGGCGCGGTATCACACGTAACCCCGCGTCCTCACGTGCAGACGGCTAGCGTGTCGTTTCACATCCGCCCGACCAAGTCGTCCGCCGCCGGACAACGCCGGCCGAAGTACGTTTCGCTCGGAACGCAGGCGGCTCGCGTCCAGATCAGCTCGCCCGGTGTTCCGACGACGTCATCGGTCATTCACTGCAGCGGAACGTGCGAGGGCAGCGTCGATGCTCCGGTTGCCACCGACACGTTCACCGTGACGCTCTACGACGACTTCGACGCGCAGGGGAACGTCCTCTCAGCGGGTTCCACCAACCAAACCATCGTCGCGAACCAAGCGAATAGCGTCAACATCACGTTCGATGCGGTCCCCGTCCACGTCATCGCGGTCAACCTCGACGTGTCGAACCTGCTGGTCGGGAAGCCGTCCGCGACGAGCGTCTACGTGAGCGCCGTCGACGCTGCCGGGTACACGATCGTCGGCCCCGGCGCGTACAACCCTCCGATCGTGCTCACCCTCACGGATCCGTCCGGCTCGACCGCGCTCTCGGAGACGACCGTGACGTCTCCGAACGACGACGTCCGGCTCTCCTACAACGGCGCGGGGAGAGTCTCCGCGACGCTCAGCGCGGCCGTGCAGGGCGACAGCGTGCGGCAGACGGTGCTGTTCGAGCCGCCGAACGTGTCGGCCGAATTCGCGATCCCGAGCCGCGACGGCACGCCGAAGGCGGTCAACCCGCGGGACATCGTCCAGGGACCGGACCACGCGATGTGGTTCACCGAGACCGCCGGCGCGGCGATCGCGCGGATCGACGGAAGCGGTACGGTCACCGAGTATGCGATCAGCGGCGTGCCCAGCAGCATCATCCTGGGTTCCGACGGGGCGCTCTGGTTCAGCGAGGCCGGCTTCACGAGGCAGTATGGGCGCATCGCACCGGGCGACGCCGCCGTGACGGAATATACCGTGGCAGCTCCCGACGGCGCGGCGGCCAACCCCGTCGGGCTCGCGTTCGGAACCGACGGAAACCTCTACCTCGCGAACGGCGGCACGAGCCCCGCGGTCTATGCGGTGACGCCTGCGTCCGGCGCGGTCGTCAAGGCGTACGTCCTAGCCGCCGTTCCGAACGCGGTCGCGGCTGGCCCCGACGGCAACATCTGGGTGGGCCTGCCGTCGTCCGTCGCGCGAATCGACCTCTCCACAGGGCTTGTCGCGACCTTTGGCACGAGCGGCGCGATCACGTCCGTCGTCGCGGGCTCGGACGGCAACGTATGGTTCACCGACCAGTCCGGAATGATCGGAAGGGTGACGCCGGCGGGAGCCGTCACGGAGTACTCCGTGCCGAAATACGGCGGCGACGCATACAAGATCGTCGCGGCGCCCGACGGAACGTACTGGTTCACCTACGGACAACATGACACCGGCAACCCGACGACGTGCCGGCTGGGCCACGCCACTGCGTCGGGGTCGATCACCAGCGACGCGATCGCCGACTGCGTCACGTCCAGCCTCGCGTTCGGGCCGGACCGGAATCTCTGGCTCGCCGAGTTCTCCCGTCAGCGTATCGGAATCTACTCTTCGTTCTGAGGCGATCACGGCAGCGCGGCTCGATTAACGCAACTGAGGTATGGTTTTCGCGCGGCGTGCGCGAGACGATGCCGCGCGAATGCCGGGAAGCGGACCGAAGACACCGACGTACCGCGGCGAGCCGCCGAAGAAGCTCACTGCCACGGAACGGACGATCCTGCGCGCACTTCGCGACGGCGCCGCGCTTTCGGCGATCGCGCGTTCGCTCGGGCGTTCCGAGCTCACGGTGCGCACCCACATTCGCAACGCACGCGCGAAGCTGAACGTCCGGGGGACGGCGGAGCTGCGGCGCCGACTCGCCGCCGGCGACCTCGATGCGGTGATCGCCGACGATGCGCCCCGCCGGCCTCCGTAACCGCCGTCTCACGACGGCTCGTGACGCACGGTGAACGGCCACGACGGCGCGCCGATCCCACGGCGCGCGCAGGCGGCGACGATCTGCAGGTCGCTGCTCGTGCCGAGCTTGCGATGAAGCCCCTGCACCTGGGTCCGCACCGTGTTGTACGCACGCCCCGTGAGGTGCGCGATGTCGCGCTGGCAGCGGCCGTCGAGCATGTGGCGGAGCACGTCGAGCTCCGCCGGCGTCAGCGTTCCGACGACCGGATCGATTGCGGCACGCGACCACGGTGAAAGCCGGCGCACGAGGAACGACACGGGAAAGTGCTCGGCGATCATCGCGACGGCCCGATCGAGGAACTCGCCGGGCGCGGGGCCGCGCAGCGCGTCGAGCTCGATCAGCGAAAGGACTTCGCGCCACCGGCATCCGTGCGCGTGGAAGACGTCGACCGCCGCGTGCAGCGACTCCGCCGCCCCGCGAAGGTCCCCTTCGCCGCGCCGTACGAGTCCGGCGACGTGCGCGTACCAGCCGGCCTGGCGCGGATCGGCATCGCCGCCGTCGCGCTCCGCGTGCGGGCACGGCGCGAGCCCGTCGAACTCACGCAGCGCGGCCGACGCGGTCGCCGCTTCACCGAGCGAGGCGTACACCTCCGCGAGGTGGAGGAAGGCGCCGCGCTCAACGGCACCGGCGGCGTTCCAGTCGATGACGTGCGCGTTCGCCGTCGCGCGATCGGCGAACGTCCGCGCCGCCGCGCGCTCCAGGAAGAACGCGGCCAGCGCCGCGCACGCGGCTTGCGCCCAGACGCGCCACGCCGCCGTCGGCGCGGCGTCTTCGGCTTCGCGCATCAGTGCCAGCGCGGGGACGCCCTCGCCGTCGAGCGCGTAGAGGTACGCGTCGTCGTAGTGAAGCCGGAGCGCGGCTGGTGACGACGGCACCGGGACAGTGAGCCGGTTCTGGAGGCCGCGCCGCCCGTGGCGGGTGCGGTGCGTCCCAGGAACCTGCGCCGAGCGCAGCGTCTGCTCGAGCCCGGCGATGCGCTGCGCCAGCGCCGCGGCGAGCTCGCCGTCGACTTCTCGGCACCGCGCGTACGCGGCCGCCGCAGCGCGGTAGAGCTCCAGCGCGTCGGCGTAGCGGCTCGCCCGCGGCCTGCTTTCCGCGACTGAGGCGCGGAGCTGCGTCGCCCGCACCGAGACCAAGCCGTGCCCGCCGCACTGCGCCTCGACCGCGAAGCGGTCAGCGGCCTCGAGCGCTCCGGCACGCGCATCGGCGACGGCGCGGATGTACGCGATCTCGGCACGGATCGCGGGATGCGCGCGCTCGCGGCGTGCGGTCTGCGCGATCGCCGCGAGCAGCTCGATCCCGCGGGACGGCGCCAGCGTCGCCAGCGCCGCGGCGTGCAGCATCGCGGCCGTCGCGCGTTCGTCGGCGTTCGGAATCGCCGGCAGCAGCGGTGCGAGCTCGGCCGCGACGTCGGCCGGGCGGCCCAGCTCGAGGAGCGCTCGCGCGCGCAGCAGCCAGCCCTCGATGGGGTACGGATCGCCGATCCGGGCGTCCGCGAGAAGCTCGAGCACGGCGGCGTGATCGCCGCGAACGTGCGCCTCGCGCGCATTCGGAAGCGCGAGCGAAGAGACGGCAAGGGCTGACGACCGCCCATAGTGTGTTTGGGTCAGCACGCGAAGGGCGCAATGCAGCAACCTGCTGCCAACGTCCTCCCGCCGCTCCGGCCGGCCCGTTACTGCATTCGCAGTAACGCCGCCCTTCGGTTAGGCGATCAGCTCGACGCGCTGGGCCGAGAGGACGCGGAATCGCGTGTCGAACGCGCGCATCTCGTCGCCGGCCTTCACCCTGCTGTGGATCAAGACGTCCTGCGCGGAACGGCCCTGTCCGAGATCGCGGATCGTCCCTGCGACCATGCGGATCAGGGGCACGGTTCCGGGAGCCGGCGCCTCGAGGCGCTTGGCGCGGACGAGCTGTTCGACGATCGCGTCCTGCACCGTCTCGGGGAGCGACCGGAACTCGTCGTCGGACCGCTTCGGAAGCACGATCTTTTGCGGCTCGGGCTTGTTCTCGACGTACCGGACCACCGCATCCCAGTCGTCGGCCGCGATCGCGGTGAAGGTGCAGAAGTAGCGGTGCACGACGCGCTCAGACGTCTGCATCGCCTCGCTCTGCTCGACGTGGATGCGGCTCGGAATCGTGCGGTCGCGCAGCACGAAGGTGAACTGCAGCTCGGACTCCGGAAGCGGCCGCGGCGAAACGAACGCGACGCCGGCACGCGCGACCGCGGTTCCGAGCACGGGAACGTTGCGGCCGTCGCTCGTTGCGTGGCCCTGGAACCTTCCGTGTCGCGCCCCCGCAGCGCCGTTTTCGAACCAGCGCTGCTCGCGCCGTCCGAACAACGAATCGAAGAGCTGCATATTGCGATCAGATCATAGCAAGCTAGCGTGCTGCTACCTGCTTCCTTCTGCGAAATCTATCGGTACTTTGAGCGGGCTCAGAGAGAGTGCCGGCTCACACTGTCGCGGTGAATTTACGGCAAGTTAACGAACCGCGGTCATGCGCCCAGCTTCGCGCTGCTCACGGCGGCATCGATCCGGGCCGCTGCGGCTTCCGGGGTGTCGGGTTCGTCGACGTGCACGAAGAGATGTTTGTACCGCGACGTTCCGGGCGCGAGATTGATCACCAGCACGCTCTCCTCGCGCTGGTAGTCGAAGAACACCACCTCGCCATGGTAGAGGAACGTTCCGGCCATCTTGACCGGAAGCGGCCAGATCGAGCCGGTCCCGATCAGTTTCAGGCTTTCGAAGAACCCCGGCGGCTTTTCGGTCGTGGCTCCGGTGACGTTCTCGAGCGGGATCGCGAAGGAGCCGTGGACCGCCCACACGGCGTCCCAGCCGCTCAGCTCGACGTGGACGGTCCGGTCCTCGATTCTGACGCTTGCCATGCGCCGCACTACTCCAGGTCCGGCAGGTGGTTTCGGGGTACAAGCCGCGGCATGGAGACGCAGGCGACGCTGACCATCACCAGCTCGGTGTTGAGTGACGGGCAAACGATTCCGGAGAGCGCGGTCTTCGACGACATGGGCTGCACCGGCAGCAACCGCAGCCCGGACCTCGCATGGAGCGGGGCGCCGCCCGGAACGAAGTCGTTCGCGGTGACGATGTACGATCCCGACGCCCCGACGACGGTCGGGTTCGTGCACTGGGTCCTCTTCGACATCCCGGCCGGCGTGACGAGCCTCGACGGCGGTGCGGGCGCGAAGAACGACGCCGGCGTCGGCGCGACGCACGGTTTCACCGACTACGGCTTCGCGAAATACGGTGGAC
>DASWSC010000219.1:0-16551 GCA_036402855.1 Candidatus Elarobacter sp.
TGACATTGGGGGGCTCACGGTGACAATTGGGGCGGGTTAGCGGTTTGAGGCGGCTTTGGTGATGGCTCGGGCGGTGAAGACGTCGGCCATCGCGGTGCGGTAGGTCGCGGAGGCGAACGTGTCGGAGCGTGCGGCGACGCCGCGCGCGGCTCCCGCGCAGGCGGCTTTCACGGCGTCCGCGTCGGTCGGATCGATGCCTTTGAGCGCGCTCTCGACGGCGCCGGCGCGGAACGCGGCGTCGCCGATCCCGGTGATCGCGACCCGTGCCGAGGCGACCTTGCCGCCGTCGAGGCGGAGGACGACCGCGACGCCGACGACCGCGTAGTGCGAGGCCGGGTGGTGAAACTTCACGTACGCCGAGGCCGGCGCCGCGTCGAACGCGATCTGTGTCAGCACTTCGTTCGGGCCGAGCGCCGTGTCGAACATGCCGCGGAAGAAATGACCGCTGTTGAGCTCGCGCGTCCCGCTCTTCCCGGCGAGCGTGAACGTCGCGTCGAGCGCCTGGAGCACGGCGGGATAGTCGGCCGACGGGTCGCCGTGCGCCGAGGCGCCGCCGATGGTGCCGCGGTTGCGAACCTGCGGGTCGCCCAGGTCGTTCGCGGCGTCCCACAGCACCGGCGCGTTGCGCCGCAGCTCGTCGCTCGCCGCGAGCGTCGCGTGCTTCGTCAGCGCGCCGACGATGACGCGGCCTCCGCTCACCGAGATCGCGTCCAGCTGCGGGATGCCGGCGATGTCGATGAGGACGGCGGGCGCGGCGAGCCGGAGCTTCATCATCGGGATCAGGCTATGGCCGCCGGCGAGCAGCTTCGCGTCGTCGCCGTGCTGCTCGAGAAGCGCGATCGCCTCTTCGACGCTCGCGGCGCGCTTGTAGTCGAACGACGTCGTAATCATGGCACGCTCCCGTTCGTCGGTTTCGGCTGCATCGCGGCCCAGAGCTTCTCCGGCCGCAGCGGCATGTCGATGTGCGTCACGCCGAACGGCGCGAGCGCGTCGATGACCGCGTTCGCGACGGCGGGCGTCGAGCCGATCGTCCCCGCTTCTCCGATCCCCTTGATCCCGAGCGGGTTCACGGTCGTCGGCGTCACGGTGTGGTCGAGGTCGTAGTGCGGAACCTGCTCCGCGTGCGGGATCGCATAGTCCATCAGCGTCCCGGTCAGGAGCTGGCCGTCGTCGTCGTAGACGACCTCCTCGAAGAGCGCCTGCGAGAGCCCCTGCGCGATCCCGCCGTGCACCTGGCCTTCGACGATCATCGGGTTCAGCAGGCGGCCGCAATCGTCGACGGCGAGATACTTCTCGACCTTCACTTCGCCGGTCTGCGCGTCGACCTCGACGACGCAGACGTGGGTGCCGAACGGGAACACGAAGTTCGGCGGCTCGAAGCGCCGCGTGGCGTCGAGACCCGGCTCGAGCCCCGGCGGCAAGTTGTCGCCCATGAACGCGAGGAAGCCGGCCTCCGGCGTGGAGAGCGTCTTCGACGGATCGCCCTTCACCTGAATTTTGCCGTCGCGGTACTCGAGGTCGTCGGGGTTGGCTTCCCACTGGTGCGCGGCGATCTTGATCGCCTTGGCTTGGATGGTCTCGATCGCGAGCTTCAGCGCCGATCCGCCGACGGCGGTTCCGCGCGAGCCGAACGTGCCGACGCCGTACTGCACTTTGTCGGTGTCGCCGTGGATCACGGTGATCTGGTCGATCGGGACGCCGAGCTCGTCGGCGACGATCTGCGCGAACGTCGTCTCCTCGCCCTGGCCGTGCGGCGAGACGCCGGTGAGCACGGTGATGCTCCCGGTCGGCTCGACGCGGATCGTCGCCGAGTCCCAGCCGGCCGCCGGCATCGCCGCCGACGGGCCCATCCCGCAGACCTCGACGTACGTCGAGACGCCGATCCCCAGATAGCGGCCCTGACGGCGCAGCTCTTCCTGGCGTTTGCGCAGGCCGTCGTAGTCGATGATCTTCAGCGCCTTGTCCATCGTCGTCTCGTAGTCGCCCGAGTCGTACGTCAGACCGGTCGCGGTGGTGTGCGGGAACGCGCTCGCCGCGATGAAATTGCGGCGCCGCACCTCGATCGGGTCGAGCTTCAGCCGCTGCGCGACCATGTCGATCGCGCGCTCGATGAAGAACGTCGCCTCGGGACGTCCCGCGCCGCGGTAGGCGTCGGTCGACATCGTGTTGGTGAAGACGCCGACGACCTCGGCCTGGATGTTCTCGAACTTGTAGCAGCCGTGCGCCATCAGCATGGTCAGCGTCGGGATCACCGGCGTGAGGAGCTGATGGTACGCGCCCAGGTTGGCGTGGATCTTCAGCTTCAGCCCGGTGATCGTGCCGTCGTTCTTCGCCGCGATCTCGAGGTCGTCGATCTGGTCGCGGCCGTGGATCATCGCCTGGAACGACTCCGACCGCGTCTCGATGTATTTCACGGGGCGCTCGAGCTGCATCGCGATCCAGCTCACGACCGCCTCTTCGGCGTAGACGTTCAGCTTCGCGCCGAACCCGCCGCCCACTTCCGGCGCGATCGCGCGGATCTTGTTCTCGGGGAGCCCGAGGACGACGGCGAGCTGCGTGCGCAGCAGGTGCGGAATCTGCGTCGCCGAGTAGATGGTGAGCTGCTGCATCCCGGCGTCGTAGTTGGCGACCATCGAGCGCGGCTCGATCGGGACCGGCGCGACGCGCTGGTTGACGATGCGCTGCTTCACCGTGACGTCCGCCTCGGCGAACGCCTTGTCGACGTCGCCGGCCGCGAACGGGAAGACGAACGCGACGTTCGTGCCGAGCGACTCGTGCACGAACGGCGGTCCGGCTGCCGCCTTGAGAGGATCGACCACGGCCGGAAGCTGGGCGTACTCGACCTGGATGCTGTCGGCGGCGTCGCGCGCGCGGTACGGCGAATCGGCGACGACGACCGCCACGGCTTCGCCGACGAACCGCACCTCGTCGAGCCCCAGCATGTAGTGCGGCGGCGTCTTGAGGTCGGCCATCTTGTGGGCGACGGGGAGCGACGACTTGACGTTGTGCGCGTGATGCAGGTCGTCGCCGGTGTAGACGGCGAGGACGTGGGGATCGCCCTTCACTTCGGAGGTGTCGATGCTGGTGATCTTGGCGTGCCCGTAGGGGCTGCGGACGAACGCCGCGTAGACGGTGCCGACCTGCCTGACGTCGTCGACGTACGTGGCACGGCCGGTGATGAGGCGAGGATCTTCGCGGCGGCGGATTCGCGCGCCGACCATCGTGGTGAACGCCATCTCTTATGCCTTCGCTTCTTCCAGCTTCTCGGGGATGATCGCCTCACCGCTGGGCGGCGGCGCCTCGGCCGGCGGGTGGATCGGCATCAGCTCGTTGACGCTGTGCCGCGGCTCGCCGGTACGCATCGCCTTGCCCGCCGCGCGCACCGCGTTGACGATGTTCTCGTAGCCCGTGCAGCGGCAGAGATTCCCTTCCAGCCCGGCTCGGATCTCGTCGTCGCTCGGATCGGGGGTGCGCTGCAGCAAATCGACGGCGCTCACGATCATCCCGGTCGTGCAGTAGCCGCACTGCAGACCGTGCTCCGACCAGAACGCTTCCTGCATCGGGTGCAGCGAGTCGGCGGTCCCGATCCCTTCGATCGTCGTCACCTCATGACCGGCGGCCTGCACCGCGAAGACCGTGCAGCTCTTGACGGACTTCCCGTCGAGCAGCACGGTGCACGCGCCGCAGCTCGACGTGTCGCAGCCGATGTGCGTCCCCGTCAGGTTCAGATAGTCGCGGAGCGCGTGCGCGAGGAGGAGCCGCGGCTCGACGTCGAGGGCCGTTCGCTTCCCGTTGACGGTGAGATCGATCTGCATGAAAGCGTCTCCGAGGGAAAAGCGGGGCGAGGAAGCTACCCACGGGACGCCGGATTCTCCTGGTCCGTTCCAGAACGCCGCCGCCATGCCGCCGCCGGTCGACGTCGAGGATCTCCGAGCCAGGCTGCTCGACGCGGGATACGTCGCCGACGCGGGGCTTGCGACCGCGCTCGCATGTGCGGTCAGCCTCGGGCGCGCGGTGCTGCTCGAAGGCGATGCCGGCGTCGGGAAGACCGACGCCGCTCGCGCGCTCGCGAGCGTGTTCGGGGCGCGTCTGCTGCGGCTGCAGTGTTACGAGGGGCTCGATCTCGCCGCCGCCGCGTACGACTGGAACTACGGGAAGCAGCTCCTCGCGATTCGCGCCGCGGAGGCCTCGCACGAGCGGGCTCCCGACCTGTACGGGGACGATTTCCTCATCGCGCGGCCGCTGCTCGCGGCGCTCGGCGCCGAGCGCGAGCGCGGCGTCGTGCTGCTGATCGACGAGATCGATCGGGCGGACGACGAGTTCGAGGCGTTTCTGCTCGAGTTTCTCTCCGATTTCGCGATCTCGATTCCGGAGCGCGGGACGATCGCGGCGCGCTACCCGCCGATCGTCGTCCTGACGTCGAACCGCACGCGCGATCTCCACGACGCGCTCAAGCGGCGCTGCTTCTACCATTGGATCGGGCACCCGAGCGTCGAGCGCGAGATCGAGATCATCCGGCTGCATCTGCCGAGCGTCGGCACGGCACTCGCCTCCGACGTGGCACGCGCCTCGGCGGCGCTGCGAGCGCGTGAGCTCCGCAAGGCGCCCGGGATCGCCGAGTCGCTCGACTGGGCGCAGACGCTGCACATCCTCGGCGCGGAGCGGCTCGACGAGGCGGTGTTCGAGCCGTCGCTGGGGAGCGTGCTGAAATACCCTGAGGATCTTGCCGTGGCCACGGCGGCCAAGGGCGAGATCCTGGCGCACCCTTCGATCCTTCGACAGGCTCAGGACAGGCTGAGCTCAGGGTGACGGGCGAGGTGGATGTAGCGGGGGCGGCGGTGGGGTTTGATCGGGCGCTTCGGGTGCGTGGGGTGGAGGCTGGGACGTTGCGGGCGCGGACGTTTGCGGAGGCGCTGCTCGCGATGCGACCGCGGTCGGTGGAGGGGATGTACTGGACGGCGCGCGTCGCGATGCTTCCGTCGATCGACGATGTCGAGGCGTTTCAGGCGGCCTTTCTGGAGTTCTTCGGGTCGCTCGGCGATGCGGACGCGCTGCGCCGGCTCGTGCGCAGCGTCGACGCGCCGGCGCGCCGCGAGGCGCGTGACGTGCCGAAGCGCGAGAGCGTTCCGCCGGCGCCGTCGGAACGGCCGGCCGGCGAGGCGCTCGCGGAGCGCGCGCCGACGCAGCTTGTGCTTGCCTCATCGGAGCAGCGCCTCGCCGGCAAGGCGTTCGAAGATTTCGACGAGGACGAGCGCGCCGCGATGCTGCGGATGATCGCGCGCGTGCGCGTCGCGGCGGAGTACCGCGAGTCGCGGCGGCGGCGGGCGCACGCCCACGGCGATCGCTTCGATTTTCGCGGGACGCTGCGCGGCGCCGCGCGCACAGCGGGCGAGCTGGTCCGGCGGCGCGCGACGCGCCGGCGCGAACGACTGCGGCCGGTGGTGTTCCTGCTCGACGTCTCCGGCTCGATGGCGCCGTTCGCGCGCGCGCTCCTCCAGTACGCGCGCGTCACCGCGCTCGCGCGGCCGGCGGTGCGCGCGTTCGCGTTCGCGACGGAGCTCACCGACCTGACGCCGCTGCTGAAGCGCGCGGACGACCGGCGGCTGATGGGCGCGGTCGCCGGCGCGGTGCGCGACTACGGCGGCGGCACCCGCATCGGCACGGCGCTGCACGCGTTCAACGACCGGTTCGCGCAGCGCGGCGCGGCCCGCGGGGGGACGGTCGTCATCCTCTCCGACGGCTGGGAGCGCGACGACCCCGCGCTGGTCGGCGACGAGATGCGCCGGCTGCGCCGCCTCGCTCGGCGAATCGTGTGGGTGAACCCGCACAAGCGGCATCCCGCCTACGAGCCGCTCGTGCGAGGGATGGCGGCGGCGCTGCCGTATCTCGACGCCTTTCTTTCGGGTCACAGCCTGCGGACGCTGGAGTCCGTCGCGGACGCCATCGAAGGGAGGATCGCATGATCGACGTTCTGGACACGATCGAGCGCTGGCGCGGCGAAGGGCAGCGGGTCGCGGTCGCGACCGTCGTCGCCGTCGAGCAGTCGGCTCCGCGCGATCCCGGCGCCACGATGGCGGTGAACGAGCGCGGCGACGTCGCCGGCTCGGTCAGCGGCGGCTGCGTCGAGTCGGCCGTGTACGAAGAAGCGCAGGACGCGATCGCGAGCGGACGCCCGCGGGTCGTCACGTACGGGATCAGCGACGCCGACGCGATCTCGGTCGGCCTCACCTGCGGCGGGACGATCCACGTGTTCGTCGAGCGGCTCGATTGGTGACGCTGTTCGACCGCCTCGCCGAGGCGCTGCGCGCCGAGACGCCGGTCGCGCTCGTGACGCGGCTCGATGGCGCACACGCCGGCGCGAAGCTGCTGGTGTTCGACCGTGACGCGTACGGCGACCTGGGGACGCCCGGGCTGAACCATGCGGCCGCCGGCGAAGCGCGCGCGCTCCTCGCGGTCGGCGAGAACGAGATTCGCACCTTCGGCGAAGACGGGGAGCCGGTCGGCGTCGAGGTGCGGCTGTTCATCGCCGCGTACGCGCCGAAACCCGACATGTACGTCTTCGGCGCGATCGACTTCTCGCGCGCGATGGCGCGGGTCGGCACGTATCTCGGCTATCGCGTGACGGTCGTCGACGCGCGTCCCGTCTTCGCAACCAAACAGCGCATCCCCGACGCCGACGAGGTCATCGTCGCCTGGCCCGACGAGTTCCTCGAAACCGCCCGCGTCGACGAGCGGACCGCGCTCATCATCCTCACCCACGACGTGAAGTTCGACGTCCCGTTGATCCAAGTCGCGCTGCGCAAGAACGCCGGGTACATCGGCGCGATGGGGAGCCGCCGCACGCACGCCAACCGTGTCGAAGAGCTGCGCCGCGTCGGGATCCCGGAGGAGGATCTCGCGCGGATCAGCGCCCCGATCGGTCTCGACATCGGTGCGCGGACGCCCGAAGAGACGGCGATCGCGATCGCGGCCGAGATCGTCGCGCTGCGCGAGAACCGGCGCGGCGGCCGCCTCAGCGAAGGGACGCTGCCGGTGCACAACAGCCGGACGCCGGCCTCGCTCTCGTGACGATCGAGGACAGTTTCGAGGTCGACGCGCCGGTCGAGCGCGTGTGGGCGCTCCTCAAGGACGTACCGCGCGTCGCCACCTGCATCCCCAACGCCGAGATCACCGAGGTGGTCGACGAGCGCACCTACCGCGCGAAGGTCTCGGTGAAGGTCGGACCGGTCTCGGTCAGCTACCGCGCGCTGATCGCCGTCGAGTCGCTCGACGACGCCGCGAAAAAGGCGACGCTCAAGATCAAGGGCGACGAGATGCGCGGCCGGGGCGGCGTGAACGCCACGGTCGCTTCGACCGCCTCGTCGCGGGACGGGAAGACGCACGTCGACCTGCACACCGACGCGCAGATCAGCGGGATCATCGTGACGGTCGGCGGCCGTCTGATCGAAGGCGTCTCGCGGAGAATCGTCGCCCAGTTCGCGGAGAACCTGACGAGCCTGCTCCGCGCGTGAGGCCGCGCAGCGCGACCGAGGTCTTCGTCGGCGGCTGCAGGGCCGGGGTCAAGTGGTGCGGGCAGCGGATCGGGCCGGGCGTCGTGACCGGCGCCGCCGACGACGACCCGTCCGGGATCGCGACGTATGCGATCGCCGGCGCGTCGCTCGGCTACGGGCTGCTGTGGGTGGCGCTGATCACCGCGCCGATGATGATCGTCGTTCAGGAGATGTGCGCGCGGATCGCGATGGTGAGCGGGCAGGGTCTCGCCGCCGGGATGCGGCGCGTCATGCCGCTGTGGCTGCTGCGCGCGCTGGTGTTCCTGGTCGTCGCCGCGAACACGCTGAACATCGCGGCCGACATCGCGGGGATGTCGTCGGCGGCCGAGCTGGTGACGCGCGTCCCCTCCGGCGCGTGGGCGGTGGCGTTCGGAACGCTGCTGATCGTCGTCGAGGTGTTCGCCTCGTACCGGCTGTTCGCGTCGGTCGTGAAGTGGCTGTGCCTCACGCTCTTCGCCTACGTGGTGAGCGCGTTCGTCGTCGGCGTCGACTGGAAGGCGGCGCTGCGCCACACGGTCATCCCGGAGATCCGCCTCGACCGCACCTGGATGGCGACGTTCGTGGGGTTCCTCGGCACGACGATCACGCCGTATCTCTTCTTCTGGCAGGCGGCGCTCGAGGTCGAGGAAGAGCGCGCGATCGGGCGGACGACGGTCGCCAAGCGGCGCGGCGCGACGGAGGACGAGATTCGCTCGTCGCGTGCCGACGTCGTGACGGGGATGGTGTTCTCGAACGCCGTCACGTGGTTCATCGTGCTCACCACGGCGACGACGCTGTACCGCCATCACGTCACGATCACGAGCGTCCGCGATGCCGCCGAGGCGCTGCGCCCGCTCGCCGGAAACGGCGCCTATCTGCTCTTCGCGCTCGGCGTCATCGGCGCGGGACTGCTCGCGGTCCCGGTTTTGGCAGGCTCCTCCGCCTACGCACTCGCCGAGACGTTCCGCTGGAAGCAGGCCGGGCTCGACGAGAAGCCGGCCTCGGCGCCGATGTTCTACAGCGTGATCGCGCTCGGGATCGCACTCGGCGTCGTGGCCGACCTCGTGCGGATCGACGCCGTCGGGATGCTGTTCTGGTCGGCGGTCGTGAACGGGTTCGTCGCCGTCCCGCTCTTGATCGGGGTGGCGCTGGCCGGAAACCATCGCGTCATGGGGCGCTGGCGCAACGGCCGCGGCTCCAACGCCTGGATCGGCCTGACGATCGCGCTGATGGCGGCGGCAGCGATCGGCCTCGTCGTCACGGCCTGATTCGAACGTCCCTCGGCTCGAACGAGCGAAGGATGACCGGAGCCGGGCGGCCGAACACCGCGCCGAACAACGAGCGCCGCAGCGGGGTCGGCCTGCACCCGGAGGACCAGGAGTGATCGCACGTCACCGTCC
Source organism: Candidatus Elarobacter sp. (assembly GCA_036402855.1). GTDB lineage: Bacteria > Vulcanimicrobiota > Vulcanimicrobiia > Vulcanimicrobiales > Vulcanimicrobiaceae > Vulcanimicrobium. Next base: position 8,930 of record DASWSC010000219.1, read on the forward strand.
CGCGGCTTGGCTCGTGCTTTTCGCCGTTCTCGGGTTCGCACTCGACGGGTGTTCCGGCCGCAACGCCGGCTCCTCGAGCTCGGCGACGCCGGAGCCGGTCGCGACGGCGACGACCGCCTCCGCAAGCGCGGCGCCCGAGGCGGCGACATCGCCGGCGGCGAGCGGAGCCGCGCAGGCGAGCCCGACCCCCGAGCCCACGGCGACGCCCGATCCGAATCTCCTCTCGCGCGCGAACGGGGCTGTCGTCCGCACGTATCCGGCGTCGATGCAGGACATGATGACCGCGCCGGAAGGCACGACGTTCCCGAGTCCCGGACCGCAAGCGATCGTGTACGAGCTGCCGGGCCCGGCGAAACTGACCCGCGTCTCGGCGACGCTCGCGGCGAAGAGCGACCAGACACCGGGCGACAGCGTGACGTTCGCGGTGTCGAGCAGCGGCGCGACGAGCGGGTTCTCCGACGTCGCGACGATCGCATCGGGGACGTCCGACACCGAGCAGAGCGCGACGGTGAACGTGGCGAGTGCCCGCTGGGTGCGCGTCACCGCGACGAACGGCTCCGGGAGCCGGATCTCGTACGGCGCGTTCGGCGCGCTCGCACCGCTTCCGGCGAGTACGAAGATCGCCGGGACCTACGTCTTCTACGACAAGCCGTACGACAACGGCGTCTTCCGCAGCGCGCCGGACGAGGAGGACCCGTGGTATCTGCAGGTCGTGCGGCTCGCGGACGGGACGACGATGAACGGTGCGCAGTGCGCGAAGAATAAGTTCGGCGACGCCTACCCGGGGAGACTCGACGGGCGCGTCTGGAGATGGTCGCGCGAGGGCACCTCGGGCCACTTCGTCGTGAACGACGAGGGCACGATGGTCGTCGGTGAGGAGACCCAGATGACCGCCGTGCGCGTGGCGCAGGTACCCGCGTATTGCGCGGCGCGCACGGCCGGCGGCGGCGGGACGCAGATCTCCGTCCTCGACTCGCCGTCGGAAGCCGAGCTCTATCCCGTCAACGCGCCGGCGGACGCGCCCGCGTACCGCTTCGCACGGCTGGCCGCGCCGCTGCTCGACTCGGAAACGCTCGCCGCCAGCGACACCGTCGTCTTCAACATGCTGTGCAATGCGGCGACGTATTTCGCGCCGGGCCAGACCGACGCGCTGCTGACGTGGGTCGCCGCCGGTCATAAGCTGCTGATCACCGACAGCGACGGCTGCGGCAAGACGTCGTACGACTTCCTCCCGTACCGGTTCGCCACCGCGAACCCGGGGGCGGCGGGCGCGCACGGCGACCGGCTGATTCTGGTCGAGTCGGACGCCCTCGGCTCGGCCGAGAAGGCCGATACCGCGGCCTACTTCGATCCGAAGAGCTACGTCGCCGAAGTCTCGCAGCAGCTCGGCGACGCCAACACGGTGAAGACCAACGACCCGCACTGGTGCGGTCACCTGTTCGGCACCAACGCGCTCAACGTCAACGGCTTCATGCAGATGTACGCGCTGCACGGGAAGGGCGTGATCGTCTACGACGGTTTCGATCATGACGACGGCTCGCTCCCGGCGTACCAGCGCTTGCGGAAGCTCGAGCTCGCGCTCCCGCTGAACGCGAAGCTGCCCTGCTCGCAGCAAGTCGCCGGCTCGTTCGTGATCGAGCCGAACCAGGACGGCGTCTTCACGCCGGGCCGCGCGGCATCGCTCCGCTTCCCGCTCGAGATCCTGGCGAACCAGGGTTTCAAGGGCGCGATCAGCCTCTCGACGACGGGCGACGTTCCGGGCGTCCTCTCGACGCAGAGCGCGACGCTCACCGGCGGCACGACGCCGTTCGGGGTGACGCTCAACGTACCGGCCGACGCGAAGCCCGGCGATCACACCGTCACCGTCTCCGGCGACGACGGGAGCGGGCACACCGCGAAGGCCCTGATCGTCCTGCACGGCCGCGCCGAAGGACGCCTCCGCGTCACGTCCGGCAAGATGAAGCACGCCGGGCGCACGCTCGAGGTCGTGCTCGACGAGTCGGGCTCGATGAAAGAGAAAGTCACCGGCGTTTCCAAGTACCTGCTCGCGCGGCGAATCCTCGACGATCTCGTCAGGAAGGTCCCCGACGGGACCGACTTCGCGCTCCGCGTCTTCTCCGCGCACGCCGGCGGCGCGGCGTCGTGCAACGACAGCGAGCTGCTCGTCCCGCCCGGACCGCTCAACCGCGCCGCGACGATCGCGAAGATCGACGCGCTGACGCCGCGCGGTGAGACGCCGCTGGTGAAGAACCTGCTGCTCGCCGCCGCCGACGTGAAGTCGAAGCCGAACCCGACGATCGTCGTCGTGACCGACGGCGAGGAATCGTGCAACGGCGACGTCGCGCACGCCGCGGCGAAGCTGCGCGCGATGAACGTCCACATGGTCGCGAACATCGTCGGCTTCGACATCGCGAACCCGAAGACGCGCGCGGCCTGGAACTCTGTCTCCACCCAGACCGGCGGCAAGTACTTCGACACGCACTCCGCGGGCGCGCTCGGCGACGCGCTTGCCGAGGCGATCAAGCTGCCGTACGACGTGCTCGACGGGAACAAGAACGTCGTCGCGACGGGGATCGTCGACGGTGAGGCGGCACGCGTCCCGCCCGGGCGCTACACCGTGCTCATCAAGCGGCCGAAGTTCCCGCTGCAGAAGCCGGTCACCATCGAGTCGGAGAAAACGGCGACGGTGACGCTGTGAAAGCGCTGCTGCGCGCGCTGATCGCGTTCGTCGCCGTCGTCGCGCTCGGGGCCGGCGCATGGTTCGGGTGGCGCTTCTTCGGACCGAAGCCCGCGCTGGGATACGCGCAAGTCTTCGCGACGGCGCCGGCCCCGTGCCCCGACGACCCGAACGATCTCGCCGGAATCGAGGGGTGGGCGCCCGGAGCCGGACAAGCGCAAAAGATCGGGCAGACCGGCGCCGGGAACTTCGGCGGCTTCGGCGGCGCGGTCGGCGGCGACAGCTCGACACCGGCGCCCGACGCGACGAAGACCTGCAAAGGGATCAGCCCCGAGCTCGACCGCTATTTCGCGCGGATCGTCGCGACCGGCGATGCCATCCCGTCGACCGACTACGACGCGACGGCGCGGGCCGCGACGCTCGAGACGCCGGACGCGATCTTCGCCTTCGTGCGCGACCGCATCGCGACCGAGGCGTATCCGGGCGCGATGCGCGGCGCGAACGGGACCCTCGCCGCGCACGGCGGCTCGCCCGCCGACAAGGCGCTGCTCCTCGCCGCGCTGCTCGGCGCCAAGCAGATACCGGTCCGCTTCGTGCACGGCCCGCTGAGCGACGCCGAGACCGAAACGGTGCTGAAAGCGGTCGACGCGGCGCCTCCGAAGGCGAGCGCGGGCGATCCCGAGATCCTCAAGAAGCTCGGTCTCGATCCGGCGCAGGTCGCCGCGACGTCGAGGGAGCAGCGCGAGCGCGTCAAGCAGCTCGCCGACGAAGGGATCGCGCGCGCGCGCACCGCGACCGACGCGCTGCTCTCCGCCGCCGGCGTCCATCTTGCGAGCGCTGACTCCACGGCGCAGCAGGCGTCCCGAGCCGCGCTGCGCGATCACTGGTGGCTGCAGGCGCAGCAGAACGGCGCCTGGAGCGATCTCGATCCGACGCTGCCGAGCGCGAAGGCGGGGACGCACCTCGCGAGCGCCGCCGGCGATCCGGCCGACGCGCTACCGGACGACGCGAGCGCGACCGTGACCCTGGCGCTCGTCGGGACGTTCATCGACAACGGCGCGGCGAGCGAGAAGACGCTGGTGACGGCGAGCGCAAAGACCGCCGACCTCGCGCTCTCGTCGTTCTCGGTCGTCATCGGCGACCGCAGCAAAGGCGCGCAGAATCTCACCGAGGCGCGCAGCTTCACGCCGTCGATCACGCTCGCCGGTTCGGAACAGAGCGGCGACGCTTTCGAGGCGGACGGCTCGCCCCGGCTCGCGACGCTGCGCCTGCGCATCGTCACGCAGCTTCCCGGAACGTCCGCGCGCACCGCGGAGCGCGTGATCGTCGACCGCCGGCAGCGCGGGGGGACCGTCATCGACCCGGCCTGGACGCCCGAGCGGACCGCGCTCGCGCTCACCTCGACCTCGATGGGACTGGTCGTCCCGGGCGAGCTGAGCCGCGACTTCACCGCGAAGCAGGACGCGCAGAGCGCGAAGCTCGGGCGCGCGTTCTCGGCGTACGTCACGGCGGGCGGGAACGGACGGCAGATTCCGCCGCCGGGCGTCGGCGAAGCGTATCCGTACGAGGTGATGCACTACTTCTTGTACGACTCGATCGCCCGGATGCGGCTGGAGGACGCGAGCACCGGCGCGGTGCGCTTCTCCTTCGACCGCCCGCAGATCGCGATGGTGCGCCGCGGCTTCACGCAGCACGGCAAGCAGCGCGCCGGGATCCTCGAGTTCGACGTGGTCGACAACGCGATGAAAGCGACCGGGCCGAACGACGGCGCGGTTCGCGCGAACGCCGTGCGCGGCTACATGGACACCAACATCGAGCGCCACGTCCTCGGCGTCGAGCCGGTGCGGAACACGATCGCGCTCTTCGACGCAGCCTCGCACGGCGGCGTGAAGCCGAAGGCGGTGACCCAGGCGGACCGAGGTTCGGTACGGATCGTCCCCGACGGGCAGGTGTCGCTCGGCGGGCGCGTCGTCGGCGGCTGGTGGGACGTCGATCCGCAGACCGGCAACCTGCTCGGGCGCATGGAGGGCGGCGCCGGGCAAGCGCTCGTGGAGTACGCGATCGATCGCGTCAACGACTGGGCGACGCTGGTGACGATCATGCAGTTCTACGGCGACTTCTTCCGCTGCATCGCGACGGGCGTCGAAGCGCCGCTCAGCGGAAGCGCCAACCCGCAGGCCGACTTCAACAACTGTGCGCTCGGGGCGCTCTGCAATCTCGCCGAAGCGACGGTCGTCGGCGAAGGCTTCTCGCGCTGCGACGTCTGCACGCAGATCGACGCGCTCATCTACAACTTCCTCGACTACGGGACGTACGGGAAGTCCTCGTCGCCCGGCAGCTTCGGATACGTCTGCGGAAAGCTCTTCCCCAGCCCGTTCTAGAGGGTCAGCCGGTCACGCGCAGCCCGGCTGCGATCCCGTTGATCGAGATGCGAATCGCGTCGCGCAGCGCGCCGTCGCGGCCGGGGCGTGCGCGGTGATCGCGCAACAGCCGGAGCTGCAGAAACGAGATCGGGTCGACGTACGGGTTGCGCAGCTCGATGCTCCGCGCGAGCGTCGGGTCGGCCGCGAGCAGACGATCCTCGCCGAGCACCTCGAGCAGCGCCCGCACCGTGCTCTCGAACTCCGTCCGGATGATCGCGACGAAGCGCTCGCGCAGCGCCGCGTCGGCGACCAGCTCGCGCGCGTAGCGCTCGAAGATCGCCAGGTCGGCCACGGCCAGCGCGCGCTCGACGCTGCGCAGCAGGATCGTGAAGAACGGAAACTCCCGCGCCATCGTCCGCAGCGCGGCGATCTCGCCGGCCGCAGCCGCGACGGCGGAACCGAAACCGTACCAGCCCGGCAGCATCGCGCGCGTCTGCGCCCAGCCGAACGACCAGGGAATCGCCCGCAGATCGTCGATCGTGCGCCGCGCGCCGCGCCGGCCGGGGCGTGAGCTGATCTGCATCTCGCCGATCTCCTCGACCGGCGTGCACGCGGCGAAGAATGTGAGGAACTCCGGATCGCCGACCAGCGCCTCGTAGGACGTGCGCGCCGTCGCGGCGAGCCGGTCGAGGAGTGCATGCCAGGCCGGTTCCTCGGCGCGCGGCGGTTCGGTGATCGCGGCGGCGACCGAGGTGACGGCGAGCTCGAGGTTCCGCCGCGCGAGCGACGGCAGCCCGTACCGCGCGCCGATCACCTCGCCTTGCTCGGTGACCTTGAACCGCCCGCTGCGCGCGCTCGGCGGCTGCGCGGCGACGGCGTCACGCGCGTCGGCGGCGCCGCGTCCCGCCGAGCCGCCCCGGCCGTGGAAGAACCGCAGCTCGATGCCGTGCGCGCTCGCCGCGTTCACCAGACCGATCTGCGCGCGGTAGAGCGCCCACGTGCTCGCGACGATTCCGGCGACCTTGGTCGTGTCGGAGTAGCCGAGCATGATCTCCCAGAGACCGCCGAGACGCGCGACCTGCGCCGCGAACGGCGGCGTCTCGAGCAGCTCGCAAACGATCGTCTCGCCGTTCGCGAGCGCGCTCGGGCTTTCGAGCAGCGGGACGAGTTGGATCGGCGGGCCGAGGACGCCGCACGCGCGCGCCATCGCGAAGAGCGCGAGCAGGTCGGAAGCCGACTCGGTTCCGGCGAGGATCAGCGATGCGACGGCGTCCGCGCCGCGGTGCGCGCGAAGCTCGGCGACGGCGCGCAGCGAGGCGATCAGGTCGGCGGTTTCGGCGGAGAACCCGACGTCGGTCGCAAGCAGCGGGCGCCGCGAGACGAGCTCGCGGGCGAACCACGCACGCCGTTCGCTCTCGGCGCGGGTCGAGAGCGGCGGCGCATCCGGCTCGATCGCGGCGACGGCCTCGTCGAGGGCGCGCACGACGCGGTCCCGGTGCTGCCGCCATTCCAGCGCGTAGAGGCGGAAGCCGAAGATCCGTACCGCGCGCACCAGCCGGCGCACCGGGCGGGCGACGTCGTCGCCGCTGTGCGTGCGCACGCTGGCCTCGATCGCCTCCAGATCGTCGAGGAGCTGCGCCGGTCCGTCGTAGCCGTGCTCCGCGTCGCTCAGCGCCAGCCGCAGCCGGCGGTGGACGAAGGCGAGCTTGCGGCGATACGGCTCCGCGTCTTGCCGCGGCCCGATCGCGTAGCGCACGTCGGGGAGCGCGGCGGCGTCGCGCTCGACCGAGGCGACGAGCCCGGCCGCGACGCCGCCGCGGACGGCGTCCTGCGAGAGCCGGGTTTGGAGCGCGGCGACCGCCTCGAGATAGCGCTCGAGCACGAAGCGGCGGGCCTGCGCGTGCGCGCCTGCGATCGCGTCCGGGGCGACGTTCGCGTTGCCGTCGCGGTCGCCGCCGATCCAGCTTCCGAACCGCAGGAACGTCGGCACCTCGCCGTCCGCCTGCGCTTCGAGCCGCTCGAAGAGCAGCGTCGCCTCGTCGAAGAGCGACTCGCGAAATCGCGCGATGAGGTTGCGGACTTCGTCCTGGACCGTCGGCGCCGTGCCGTAGAGCTCGTTGGTCTGCCACAGCAGCACGATCTGCGCGCGCAGCTCGGCCTCGAGCGCCGCGGCTTCTTCTTCGGTCAGCACGCGCTCGTCGAAGGCACGCAGGAGCGCCGCCGCTTCCGCGAGCTTCTCGCTCGTGGTCCGGCGCAGCACCTCGGTGGGATGCGCCGTGAAGACGAGGGTGATCTCGATCCGGCCGAGCGCGGCGCGCGCCCGCGGGGAAAGCGTCTCCAGCGATCCGTGGAGCGGCTCCTCGTGCCCGAGCGCGCGCTCGCGGCGGCGGCGCTCGCGGTGGAGCTGCTCGGCGAGATTCACCATTTGGAAATACAGGTTGAACGCGCGGATCACGTCGACGGCGTCGTCGACCGCGATCGTATCGAGCAGCTCGTCGAGCGCGCGTTCGACGTCTTCACTCGGTGCGGCGCGGCGCCGGCGGGTGAGCGCGCGCAGCCGTTCGACGCGCTCGAACGTCCCG
>DASWSC010000220.1:0-8044 GCA_036402855.1 Candidatus Elarobacter sp.
GTGCCGCGGTGCTGCGGCCCGGGCTCGCTCCCCGGGCACGCGGTGAAGCTCGGCAGGGCGTCGAGCGCGACGTTGATCTTCGCCGACGCGCTGCCGTAGTCGATGCGCTTCACCTCGGCGACGAACTCCGCCGGGAGCTCCGCAGGGTCGAGGAAGGTCTCGAACGTCAGCCGGCAGTCGACGCCGCTTGCGACCGTGCGCGCCCGAATCTCCTCGCCGCTGGAGAGCACGACGCCGGTCGCGGCACCGTTTCCGGTGACGATCCTGGCGACTTCGGCCTCGGTGCGGATCTCGACGCCGAGATCGGTCGCGGCTTTGGCGAGCGCCTGGGTGAGGCCGCCCATCCCGCCCTTCACGTAGCTCCACACGCCGCGCGCGCCGTTCGTCTCGCCCATGACGTGGTGGAACAGCACGTACGCGGTCCCAGGCATCGAGGGCGACGCGAACGCGCCGATGATCGCGTCGGTCGCAAGCGTCGCCTTGAGCTCTTCCGACTCGAACCAGCGGTCGAGGATCGGGCGCGCGGCGCCGGTGAGGATCTCGATCGCCTCGCCCATCGCGCCGTCGAGCCCCTTCACCGCCATGCCGAGCTTCGCGATCGCGAGCAGATCGGCGATCCCCGGACGCACCGGGTTCGGCGGCGTCTGCACGAGCGTCGGCTCGATGACCGACGCGACGCGCTCGAGCATCGCGACGTAGTCGGGATAGCGCTCCGCGTCGCGCGGGCTGAACTTGGCGATCTCGCGCCGGTTCTGCGCCTCGTCGGCGCCGAGCATGAGGAAACGTCCGTCGGGGAACGGCGAGAACGACGCCGGATTGCGCTCGATGACTTCGAATCCGTAGTCGCGCAGCCGCAGATCGCGGATGATCTCGGGGCGGAACAGGCTGTTGACGTACGCCGCGGTCGAGACCTTGAAGCCGGGGAACGTCTCCTCGGAGACGCAGGCGCCGCCGACCACATAGCGGCGCTCGAGAACGAGCACCTTCCACTTCGCGCGTGCGAGGTAGCAGGCGGTGACGAGACCGTTGTGCCCGCCGCCGATGACGACGGCGTCGTACGCCGCCGCCTTCGTCGCGGGCGCCGTCACGTCGTCGAGCGGCCGTTCTTCGCGGCGCCGTTCAGGCGGCCGGCCGCGCGCGCCGCGGGCCGCCGCTTCGGCTCGAACGGCTTGCCGACTTTGTACGCGCCGCCCCGCGGCAGCTTGTCGTCGACGTCGTCGCAGCCGACCGGCGTGAACAGGCCGCAGTCGTCCGGCCGGTGGTCGTAGATGCCGCAGTAGTAGCGGCCCGACTTGTTGCCCATGAGGAAGACGCACTTGTGCACCGCGTCCTCGCTCGGCGCGCCCTTCTCGTCGACCTTGCGCAGCCAGCCGACGGTGTAGCCGTCGGCGGACTCGCGCTTGACGACGTACTCGTCCATCACCTCGTCGAACGTCATCCCGAAATGGTCGGCGATCCGCTGGACGTCACCGCGGTTCACGAACGGCTCGTAGCCGCTGCAGCACTCCGCGCAGCCGGGCGGGCACGCGACGTTCTCCGGGAGATCGTACTGGTGCTTGCGCGCCACCTCGATCACCTGGCGGATCGCCGCGACCATCTCCATGTCGTCGTTGTACTTGAACGTCCACTCGCGCTGCGAGATCTCGTTCGCATTGTAGCGGTGCGTCTTCTTCTGGTTGTACTTGACCGTGATGTGCTCTTCGTCGATCTCGATCTCGTGCACGTGCGTCATCGGCTCGAGGTCGAGGTTGGCGAGATTCGTCGGCTGACCGGTCTCCCGCGAGAATCGCTGGAGGTTACGCAGCTCGCGGTGGGCGATGAGATCGATCGTCTCTTGCATGCCCCGCTCTCTTCGTGGCGGGCGGCGGGCGAACCCGGCGCTGCGGAGAAACGAATCGGTATGGACCGCCGCGTGTTCTCGCTCGCCCTGCTCGCCCTGCTTGCGGCCGTCCCCGGCGTCGCGCGTGCCGACGAGATCGCCACGGTCCGCGCCAAAGTCGGCGCCGCGATGGGCTCGGCGAAGTCGTTCGTCATCACGACGACCGCGGCGACCGGGTTCAGCGTCACCATGACGTTCGCGGCGCCCGACCGGTACCACAGCACGTTGAGCTACAACGGCACGAACCGCGACGTGGTCCTGATCGGCCCCGTCGCGTACGTCAGCGACGACGGGAAGACGTACCGCAAGACCGACGCCCCGCCCGCCGTCGTCGCGGCCGAGTCGCAGATGCGCAACGTCCCGGTCGACGCGCTTCTCCCCGATGTAACGGCGGGCGGGAAAGCGTGGGGACGCTTCACCACCACCTCGGCCGGGCCGCAGAAGGACCAGCACCTGATCTGCACCTACGACAAGAGGTCGTACCGCATCGGCGAGTGCTCGAACGAGGGGTTCACCTTGACGTTTTCACGCTACGACGATCCGGCCAACGTCGTCTCGGCGCCGCCGGTCCCGCTCGAGCTTCCGCCGGCGCGGCGGAACGGCCGCTGATGGCCTCCGCGGCGATCGGCGTCGACCTCGGCGGCTCCCACGTCATGGCGGCCGTCGTCGACGACGCCGGCGAGATCCACGACCGGTTCGAGCGCGATATCGACGACCACACGCCGGCAGCCGTGGTCGACTCGCTCGCCGCGGTCGTGAAGAGCGCGCTCGGCTCCACCAAGCACGAGATCGCCGGGATCGGGATCGGCTCGCCCGGGAACATCGATCCGGAGTCCGGGACGATCCGCTATTCGCCGAACTTCGGCTGGCAGAACGTCCCGCTCGGCTCGCGGGTGCGCGATCAGTTCCCGAAGCACGCGGTCTTCGTCGCGAACGACGCGCGCTGCGCGACCCTGGGCGAGTACGTCCACGGGGTCGGGCAAGGGACGCAGCATTTCGCGCTGCTGACGCTCGGGACGGGGATCGGCGGCGGGATCGTCGCGGGCGGCGCGCTGGTGCTCGGCTACCAGATGGGCGCCGGCGAGTTCGGCCACCACACGATCCGCCCCGACGGCGGCTTCATCTGCGGCTGCGGGAAAGTGGGCTGCTTCGAGGCCCAGGCCTCCGGGACGGGGCTGCTGCGCCACGCCTTCCGGCTGGCGCCTTCGTTCCCGCGCAGCACGCTGCTCGACCCGCAGCCGGCGAAGGACGCCGACGACGCGCGGACCTGGCGCGAGCGGCTCGGCTCGAAGAAGATCCGCAAGGCCGCGCAGGCCGGCGACGCGCACGCGCTGGCCGCCTGGAACGCGTTCTGCGACGACCTCGCGCTGGGGCTCTCGAACGTGATCGCGTTCGTCAACCCGGAGGTCATCGCGCTCGGCGGCGGCGTCTCGAGCGCGGGCGACTTCCTGCTCGAGCGGGTCCGGCCGGCGGTCGAGCTGCGCACCACGATGGTCCCTCGCGGGACGACCCGGATCGTGCGGGCGACGCTCGGCAACGACGCGGGCGCGGTCGGAGCGGCGACCGCCGCGATGCGCGGCGGCCTCTTCGCCCAGCCCAAGCCCGCGGTCCCCGCGTAAGAGGTTCGTAAGCGGGCGTAAGAGGCCCGAAATCCCGGCATGGGACGCTCGCCTGGTGAACGAGCGCGATATGCCGGCGCTGTTGCCGCCCATTTGCGACGACTGCGGACACCGGGCTTCACTCCACCATCTCGACGGCTGCCGGGCGCTGCTGCTCGGCCGAGGGTCGCCGACGCAGACCTGCAACTGCAAGACCACGTTGCGGGAAATCCTGGGAGCGCGCTATCCGCGCCCTCCCGCTGAGCTGCTGGAGAGGCGCCAGGCGATCTAGTCCGCGCTTACGGCGCGTGCAGGGGCGCGTCGAGCGCGAGCGCCGTCATCATCCGCACGCCGGCCTGCAGCGCCGACTCGTCGATGTCGAAGCGCGCGTGGTGGTGCGGCCAGGCGCTGTTCGGCCCGCCGTTGCTGCCGATCGTGAAGAAACACGCCGGAACGCGCTCGGCGAAAAACGAGAAGTCCTCGGCGCCCATCAGCTTCGGGACGTCCACGACGTCCTGTCCGCCGGTCACCCGCTCGGCGAGCGCGCGCACGTAGCGCGTCTGCTCGACGTCGTTCGAGGTTACCGGGTAGCGCCACAGGTACTCGAAGCGGTACGTCGCGCCGGAGCTCTCGCAGATCCCGCGCAGGACGCGCTCGATGCGCTCGGCCATCTTCGCGCGGACGCCGGCGTCGAACGCGCGCACGGTGCCCATCAAGGTGACGCGGCTGGGGATGACGTTGTGCGTCGTCCCGCCGTGGATCGCGCCGATCGTGACGACCGCCGGCTCGATGGGATCGATGTTCCGTGAGACGACCTGCTGCACCGCGACGACGAACTGCGAGGCGACGTAGACGGGATCGATCGAGAGGTGCGGCGCGGCGCCGTGGCCGCCTTTCCCCTCGATCGTGATCTCGATCGAGTCGCTCGATGCGTAGAACGCGCCTTCCCGGAAGCCGACCTGACCGGCGGGATGCGACGATGCGAGGTGCAAGCCGTACGCGCGCTCGATCCCGAACCGCTCGAGGACGCCGTCGTCGACCATCGCCTTCGCTCCGCCGCGCCCTTCCTCGGCGGGCTGGAACAGGAAGCACAGCGTTCCCGACAGCTCCTCGCGGCGCGCCATCACCAGCCGCGCCGCGCCGAGCAGCATCGCGACGTGCCCGTCGTGCCCGCACGCATGCATGTGCACCGGCGTCCGCGACTTGTACGGGACCTCGTTCTCCTCGTCGATCGGGAGACCGTCCATGTCGGCGCGCAGCATGACCGTCTTCCCGGGGCGCCCGCTGCGCAGGACGCCGACGACGCCGGTCTGGCCGATCCCGGTGTGCACATCGAAGCCGAGCGCGCGCAGCCGGCCGGCGACGATCTCCGAGGTGCGGTGCTCTTCGAAGCCGAGCTCGGGATGCTCGTGGAGATCGCGGCGGGTCGAGACGACTTCGTCGACGACGTCGGCCGGGACGTCGACGGTCACTGCCGGCACGAGCGGGTCAGCCGGCGGCGGGGATGACGTGCCGGCCGGTCGCGGCGATCTGCGCGATCAGCTCGGCGATCCGGCGCGACGAGCCGCGCGGCGCGATCGCGGTCTGCTGCGAGCGCATCTTCGCGAGCCGCTCTTGGTTGTGCACGATCCGCGCGACCGACGAGATCACCTCGGCGGTGCTCAGCGCGACGACGCCGATCCCGTTGGTGCGGACGTAGTCGAGATTCCCGCGCTCCTGGCCCGGGACGTAGTCGTAGACGACGACCGGAACCTCGGCGACCGAGGCTTCGGCGATGGTACCGGGCCCCGCTTTGGTGACCAGCAGATCGGCCGCGCGCATCAGCTCCGGAACGTCGTGCCGGAAGCCCAGCACCATCATCGGCGTGGGCAGCGAGGGCGCGAGCTCTTCGAGCTTCGCCTTGAGCGCGGCGTTCCGGCCGGTGACGACGACCAGGTGGAAGTCGAGGCCGGCCTTCGCGAGCCCGAGCGTCGTCGGGAGCAGCTTTCCGCCGCCTTCGCCGCCGGCCATCAGCAGCGCGATCGTCGCGTCCTCGGGGAGACCGAGCTTCTTGCGGATCTCGGCCTTCGAACCCGAGACGTCTTCGAAGCGCGGATGGATCGGGTGGCCGAGCAGCCGCAGGCGCTCCGGCGGGACGCCGCGCTCGATCGCGCGCTGGTAGACTTCGCGCGCCGGAACGACGGTGAGATCGGCTTCCGGCAGGAGCCAGCCTTCGTGGACGCGCCCGAGATCGGTGATGACGGTGACGATCGGGATGTGCTGCATCCCGGCATCGGCGCGCGCGCGCAGCGCGGCGTGGTTCAGCAGCGGATGGACGGAGACGATCACGTCGGGCTGGTACTGCGTGAAGACTTCGCGCAGCCGCTCGCGGTAGAGCGGCTCGCAGAAGCGCACGATCGTCTTGTAGCGGCGGCGCCCGTTCGTGACGTGGTACAGCGCGCCGTAGATCGGCGGCGCATAACGAAGGGCCGCACTATAGGCCGGCCCCAGCTTCGACAACGGAAACGTGCAGTGGGTGGCGATGTCGTCGATGCGCCACTCGAAACGCGTCGGTCCATCGATCTCGTCGAGCGCGGCGCCGACGGCCTGCGCTCCCGCGCGGTGTCCGCCGCCGGTGTCCGAGATCAGAAAGAGGGCGCGTTTCGTCGATCCCACCTCAGCTCGTCTTGATCATCTTGCGCCGCTTCATCCCCGCGGCGGCTTCGCGGCGGCGCGCGATCGCGGCGCGGCGGAGCGCGGCGGTGCGGCGCTTCGGATCGAGGTTCCTAAAGAACCCGATGGTGGCGCGCGCCGGAGCGTCGTAGAAGCGGAAGATGTCGCCGAACTCGATCTCAGGATTCCGGTGGTGTCCGTCGTGGTCCTCAGGCAGCACGATCTGCAGGGCGCGCGCGAGGCGAAGGCCCCACGCCGGCGTGCGCCAGCCGAGTTCGGTCGTGTGCCGCCACCAGACGTGCACTTGTCCCAGCACGAGGCCGGCGACCGCTCCGACGACCGAGATCGTCGAGCAGGCGATGGCGATGGCGATGTACGGCACCGCCCCGAGGAAGCCGTCGAGCAGGACCGCGGGATCGCGCGAGAGCACGGCGTGGTCCCAGTATGATCTGCGGCGATCGTGATGAGTGCGGAGGTGGAGCTTGCCCCACACGTGCTGAGGCACGTGATAGAAGAACGTCGAGGCGAAGTCTCCGACGAGGAGGACGATGAGCATCGCCCCGATCGCGGAGAACACCGGCGAGCCCAACGAGATCGTGTTCACGCTGATCCTTGTGATTGAAGAGGGCTAACGGCGAGTTGGTCCCGTCTCCCGGAAACCCTCTCGGCGCCGTATTCGTGGCGGCGGCCCTCACCATTACCGGAATTCGGATCGACGGGTTACGGGACGCGGCGCTGTCGTGGCATATACCCCCGCCCGTCGGCGTTATTCGAGGGCTTCGGCTCTGCATGGACGCCGGGCGCTCGGCACCTCCTGCGATGAAGATCGCACGCGAGGCGATGCGGACGAACCCGCGGCTCGGCGCGGTCGACGCGCTTCTGCTGGGCACCGAGGTGGTCGAGGCCGCGCGCGCACACGACCTCGCGCCGCCGTTCCTCGCGGCGACGCTGCTCCAGGAGTCGGCGTTCGATCCCGCGGCCGTCTCGGCGGCCGGCGCCGTGGGGATCGGCCAGTTCACCGTGCCGACCGCCGGCGAGTACGGCGTCGACCCCTGGGAGCCGGGTTCCGCGATCCGCGGCTCGGCGCGCGTGCTCTCCGCGTACCTCGCCGACTACGCCGCGCGCGACGACGACGATCCCTACGCGCTCGCGCTCGCCGCGTACAACGCCGGTCCCGCCGCCGTCGCCCACTACGGCGGCGTCCCGCCCTACGCCGAAACGCGCGACTACATCACCGACGTCCGAGACCGCTGGTCCCGCATCATCGGCCGCTAACCCGCGACGCCATGCGACCGCCCCAATGTGATGCGAGCCCGCAATGTCATGCGAGACTGCAATGTCATGCGAGCGCCCCAATGTCATGCGAGACTGCAATGTCATGCGAGACTGAAGTGTCATGCTGAGCTTGTCGAAGCATGAGCCGCAAGCCGGCATGGTGCCGTTGGCGCATCCTTCGACAAGCTCAGGATGACAATGGGGCGGCTCAGGATGACAATGGGGCGGCTCAGGATGACATTGGGGCGGCTCAGGATGACATTGGGGCGGCTCAGGATGACATTGGGGGCGCTCGCGCTAGGCGAAGGAGCGGCGTAGGAAGGCTTGGACTCGGTCCCAGGCGTCGGCGATTTCGCGGGTTGCGATCGTGCCGAGGTCCTGGCGGAAGAACGAGTGCCCGACGGTGGGATAGATCTGCACGTCGGCGCTCTTTCCGGCGGCGTTCAGCCGGGTACGGATGCGATCGATCTCACCGTCGCCGATCTGCGTGTCGGCGCCGCCGTAGATGAGCAGCAGCGGCGCGCGAATCTTGTCGGCGTCTTTGATCGGGGCGTCGCCGCCGTCGGGGAGTCCTTTGCTGATGCTCTGCCCGTAGAACGCGACGGCGCCGCTGATCCCCGGGAGCATCGCGCCGATGAAC
>DASWSC010000221.1:0-14606 GCA_036402855.1 Candidatus Elarobacter sp.
GCCCATCATCTCCGCGCACGAAGTGTACCCGGGCCACTTCGTCAACTTCGCGATCGACCGGCACCTGCCGCTCACGCTCACGGAGAAGCTGCTCACCGCGAACTCGTTCGTCGAGGGCTGGGCGCACTACGACGAGCAGATGATGGTCGACGAGGGCTGGGGCAATGGCGATCCTCGCGTGCGGTTGATGCAATTGCGCGAGGCGATCTGGCGCAACGCGCGCTACGTCGCCGGCGTGAAGATGCACACGCAAGGGATGACGGTCGCGCAGGCCGAGCGGTTGTTCCGCACGCAGGCGTTCCTCGATCCCGCCAGCGCGCGCGCCGAGGCGAAGCGCGGCACGCAGGACGCGACCTACGGCTACAACACGCTCGGCAAGCTCGAGATCCTCAAGCTGCGCGACGACTACAAGAAAAAGATGGGAAGCGCGTACACCCTGGCGCGCTTCCACCACGACCTGCTGCAGTACGGCGATCCGGCGATCCCGCTGCTCCGTCCGCTCCTCCTCGGAGCGGACGACGACGGAGCGATCCTACCTGTCCTTCGACAGGCTCAGGATGACGCGACAGGCTCAGGATGACGCGACAGGCTCAGGGTGACGGGGCTAGTGGACGGTCACCGTGAGGTCGGCCTCGCTCCCGTTCTGCGGGATGAAGCGGATGATGCACGAGCCCGTCGCGGTGCCGTAGAGCGTCACGGTGATCGACGCGGGCAGCGAGACCGGGGTCCCCGGCGGCACGTTGTCGAGCGTGAAGAACGCGATCTTCGGCTTCCCGGTCAGTCCGATGCAGTCGTCCTCGTTGAAGCTGACGTTGCCGACGCTCCCGGTGAAGTTGATCGTCGCGTGCTGCGGCGGCGCGGCGGTCGAGGCGAAGTCCATGCTGGACGGGCTGATCTGGAGCGCCGAGGGGCCGGACGGCGACGGGTTCACCGTGATCGTCACGACGACGGAGCTGGAACCGTTCACGAGCGGGAGCTGACACGTTCCCGCCGAGACCGGCGTGATCGTGAACTGCTGGTTGTATTGCGGCGATCCGACGAAGCCGCTGCCGGTGATGGTCGCGATCCCGCTGCACGCGGTCGTGTCGGCGGTGAAGGTGCCGCTCGTCGAGCCGACCAGAACGCTCCCGGCGGTGCCGCCGACGAAGAGGGTGACCGTGCTCGTGCTCGTGTTCACCGGTGTCGGACTGGTCCCGACGTTGATCCCGATCGTCGCCGAGGCATGGCCGAGGTTCACGATCAGCGAGCAGCTACCGTTCCCGATCGGGGTCACCGTGTAGGTCGCGGGCAGCGTCGCGTTCGCGGTGGCGATGCTCACGACCGGCGCACACCCCATGTTGTTGAACGAGGGCGCGGCGACCGCGCCGGCGGTGCTCGAGACCGTGAAGGCCTGCGCCGCGGCGCCCGGTCCGGTGAAGCTCAGCGAGCTCGGGATGATCGTGATCGACCCCGGGTTCGTCGACGGAGGCTGGACGACCACCGTGTTCGTGGTGCCGCCGCCGCCGCACGCGGCGAGGGAAACCGAAAGCGTTGCGATGGCCAAGGCCGAGAGTGCGCGATGCGTCATCGAGCGGGTTCCTCCTGATCCACGTTCGGGATAGCAAGGGGCTACCCGTCGAAGGCGTTCGGTCTACGGAGCGAACGTCGCGACGGGCATAGGACGAAGGTCCCGGGCTTAGAAGCCCACGAGGCCGCCGGCGATCGTCTCGCTCGTACCGTCGGCGTAGTTGATCACGCCGGTTCCCGCGACGTCGACCGTCGCGGTTGCGATCGGGCTCGTCGTGTTGAACGCGGCGTTGGGGTTCTGGATGATCGTGACGCTCAGACCGCTCGAGCTCAGCGTCGCGGTCTCGGTGTAGCTGTAGAGGGTCTCGGTCATCGACAGCGAGCCGCTGCCCGACGAGCCGGTCGAGCTGTACGTGTATGTCCCGGTGCCGGTGTTGAATGCGCTCGCGCCGCTGATCCCCCAGGCGGTCCCGCTCTGTACGATTGCGAGCGCGCCGGCGACGTAGAACGAGATGCTGAAGTTGGCCGTGGTGTTGGTGCCCGTCGTCGCGGGCGCCGCTCCCAGGCCGATCGCCTCGCCGAACGCCGTGCTCGCGACGGTTCCATTGTGCGCGACCGCGCAGTTCACCGTCGACGACGGGGGCGTTCCGATGCAGGTCGCGCCGACCGCGGACGTCACCGTCCCGCCCGCCGTCGCCGAGGCGCCGTCGATCATGGTGAGCGTCTCGCTCGCCGCGGCCGTCGACGTTGCGGCGGTGAAGGTCGCGGTGAAGGTCAGCGCCTGCACGACGCGTACCGCGCCGGCCGAGCTGTAGCTCGTGATCGTCCCCGTACCGGTCGTGTTCGTCGGCGTGCTCGGGGAGTTGATCGTGATCGACTCTTCCTCTTCGAGCGTCGTGCAGATCACGTCGTAGTAGTAGTCGGTCACGGTCGTCTGCGCCCCGCTCGCCGCGGTCGACTGGCTCTGCTTCCGGCCGTTGATGCAGACGCCGGTCGAGCTGCCGGTCGCCGACGGCCGCCGCCCGCGGTTGCCGATCAGCGTGAAGACCCGCCGAGCGACGGCGGCGGGCGTGGGCCCGCCCGGAAACGCCAGGCCGTTCGACGTTCCGGCGACGAGGATCGCGGCTTGCACGCCGCTGCGCGCCGTGGCACGTCCGCCGGTCGTCTGGAGCGCCGGCGTGTGCGTCACCGTCTGGTTGGAACCGCTCGAGCAGCCCGTAAGACCGAGCGAAGTGACGAGCAGCGCGGCGCAGGCGGCGACGGCGGTTTGCGGGATCCTCTTGAGCATCGTTGCGGCGTACGGGCGTTCGGCCCGCTTCACCTGCGCAGAACTAGGCCAGATACGGGTTTTCGCGTCGCTCCGCGCCGATCGTCGTGGCCGGTCCGTGGCCCGGTACGACCATGCTTCCGTCGTCGTGGACGAGCAGCTTGCTCCGAATCGAGCCGACGATGTCGGCGAGCGACGTCCCGCCCAAGTCCCAGCGCCCGACCGCGCCGCGAAACAGCGTGTCGCCGGTGAACAGGACCGTCGTCCCACCATGGTCGAGCGCGAACGACGTGGAGCCGGGGGTGTGCCCGGGGGTGTGCAGGCAGCGCAGCGTGACGGCGCCCGCGCGCAGCTCGTCGCCGTCGGTCAGGTCGCCGTCGATCGCGACGACCGCCGGAGCGGCGGTCATTCCGAGCCAGCGCGCCTGCTGCGCGAGCGTTCCGTACAGCGGGAGATCGGCATGGTGCAGCAGACCCTCGCCGCCGGCGCGCTCGCGCAGCGGGCCGAGCGCTCCGATGTGGTCGATGTGCGCGTGCGTGTGGACGAGGTAGCGCGGGCGCAGCGCGTGCGCTTCGAGCCGGCGAGCGATCTCCGGCACGTCGTCGCCGCCGTCGATGACGATCGCTTCGCCGCTCGCGGGATCGCCCAGGATGGTGCAGTTGCACGCCAAGGCCCCGACCGGAAAGATGTCGATGATCATGCGCGCTCCCGCGACTCACGGGACGTGATCGCGAAGTCACGGTACGTCCGGTTGAAATAGCCGAGCGGCGCTGCGTCGCGCCAGCCCGCCTCGAGCACCGCGCCCAGAAAGATGGTATGCGTCGAGGAGGTCAGCTCCTCGGTGACGCTGCAGTCGAGGTGCGCGATCGTGCCGTCGAGGATCGGCGAGCCGCTCGGCCCGAGGTGATAGCCGACGCCCTCGAAGCGCGAGCGCGGCTCCCCGCCGGCGAAGCGCTCGGCGAGCGGTCGCTGGTCGAGCGCGAGGATGTTGACGCAGAAGCGCTGCGACGTCGCGATCAGCGGGTGCGCCATCGCGCTGCGGTTCACGCAGATCAGCACGGTCGGCGGGTCGGCCGAGACGCTCGCGAACGCGTTGACGGTGAACCCGTGGATGCGGCCGTCGAGCGCGGTCGTGACGATCGCGACGCCCGTGGCGAAGCGGCGCATTGCCGCGCGGAACTCCTCAGTCGACGCGCGCACCGATGCCGATACCGTCGCCGATCGGAACGATCGTCGCGTCGAGCTCCGGATGGTTCAGGAACGTCTTGTTGAACGCGCGGATCGCCTTCGTCTGCTCGTCGTCGCCGGGCTTCGGCGCCGCGGCGGCGCGCCCGGACCAGAGGAGGTTGTCGATCACGACGATCCCCGAGCGCTTCAGCATGGGAATCACCGCCTCCAGATAGTCGGCGTACTCGGTCTTGATCGCGTCGATGAAGACGATGTCGAGGTTCCGCTGCGGGAACGACCCGAGCACTTCGAGCGCCGGCTGGTTGATGATCTCGATCCGCTCCTCGACCCCCGCGCGGCGGAAGTACGACGTCGCGATCTCGGTCCGCTCGATGTCGGGGTCGATCGTCCAGATGCGCCCCGCCGGGGGAAGCGCCAGCGCCATCCAGAGCGTCGAATATCCGTACGCCGTCCCGAGCTCCAGAACGCGGTTGGCCTGCATGCAGTGGACCAGCAGGGAGAGGAAGCGGCCCGCCGCGCGGTCGACGATGGGAATCCCTTCGCGCAGCCCGTGTTGTTCCAGTTCCAGGAGCAACGGCGACGGCTCCCGATGGAGCCGCGTGAGGTAGGACAAATCGCGCACGATGCGTGGGTGTTGCCGCTCCCCGGGGGCGGGAACCTGCCGGGTCCGTCGAAGGCTCCGGTCCACCCTAAGACAGACATCGTAGGAGGCTTCCGTTGGCAACGCTCGCCCAACAACCGTACACGCCGAAGAAGTTCGACCTCTCCGGATTACAAGGGATCTCGGACAACACGCTGCAGGTCCACTTCGGGTTGTACGAGGGGTACGTCAAAAACACGAACTTGCTCAACGAGCAGATCGCCGAGCAGATCAAGAACGGGAACGCCGCGGGCGCGAATCCCGGCTTCGCGGAGCTGACGCGGCGGCTCGGCTTCGAGTACAACGGCATGGTCCTGCACGAGTACTACTTCGGGAACATGACCAAGAACGCGGGCGGCCAGCCCGGTTCCGCCGTGCAGGACGTGCTCGGCGGCTCGTACGGCGACTTCGAGACCTGGAAGAAGGATTTCAGCGCGGTCGGCGGCATGCGCGGCGTCGGCTGGGCGATCGCGTACTTCGATCCGCACACGCAGCGCGTCTCCAACCACTGGATCACGCTGCACGAAGACGGCAACGTCGCCGGCTTCGTTCCGCTGCTCGTGATGGACGTGTGGGAGCACGCGTTTCTGCTCGACTACAAGCCGGCGGAGCGCTCCAAGTACATCGAAGCGTTCTTCGCCAACGTCGACTGGAACCTGATCCAGCAGCGCCTCGACGCGGCGAAAGCGGGCCGGACGGCCTAGCTCTTCGCCGATTCAGGATGCGGCTGCGGCTCTTCCCGCTGAACGCGGTGCTCTTCCCCGGGGCGGTCCTCAACCTGCACGTCTTCGAGGAGCGCTATCGCAGGATGATCGCCGAGTGCCTCGATGCCAACGAGGCGTTCGGCGTCGTCCTGATCCGCGAAGGGCAGGAGGCCGGTGATCCGGACGTCATGCCGCACGAGGTCGGAACGACCGCCGAGATCTCGGAGGTGACGCCGCTCCCCGCCGGCCGCTACTACATCAGCACGACGGGCGGGCGGCGCTTCCGCATCGTGCGCATCGTCAGCCGCGATCCGTATCTCACCGCCGAGGTGAAGTACATCGACGACGACGGCGACGACGCCGACGCGCGGGCCTCCGACCTGACGCACCGGGTGCTGCGCGAGTTTCGCGAGTACGCGAAGCTCCTCGTCGCGTTCAGCGGAAACGCGAACCAGGTCGAGATCCCGCACGATCCGGTCGACGCGAGCTACGTCGTCGGCGACGCGCTGCAAGTCGCCGACGCGCTCAAGCAGCGCCTCCTCGAGCTGCGCACCGCCGAGGCGCGGCTGGCCGCCGAGCTGGGCTTCCTGCGGCGGCTCCTACCCCAGCTCCGCTCGCTCCTCGAGCGCAAGAAGAAGCAGGAGAACGTCGTCCGCGACGACGCTCCGGGCGGCGAGTTCCGCGCGCACCAAGAGGGGTTCTTCGGGAAGCATTTCTCGATGAATTGAACCCGCGCGCGGGACCGTCATGATCGCTGCCCGGAGATCCGCTCGGCGGCGAGGACGACGTTACGCATCAGTGCGACGTTCGTGACGGGGCCGACGCCGCCGGGGACCGGCGTGATCTCGCCGGCGACGGCCGCCACCTCGTCGTACGCGACGTCGCCGAGGAGCTGTCCGCCGACGAACGTCGTGCCGACGTCGATCACCGTCGCGCCCGGCGCGACCATCGCGGCGCGGAGCAGCCCCGGGACGCCGGTGGCGACGACGACGATCTCCGCGTCGCGCGTGTGGTGCGCGAGGTCGCGCGTCTCCTTGTGGACGACGGTGACCGTCGCGTCGCGCGCCATGAGCAGCAGCGCGACCGGCAGCCCGACGACGTTCGAGCGCCCGACCACGCACGCACGCGCGCCGCGCAGCGGCCACCGGGCGCTGCGTTCGAGGAGCAGCATGCACGCCAGCGGCGTCGCCGGAACGAACTCCGTTCCGCTGGCGAACGCGAGCCTCCCGAGATTCACCGGGTTCGCGCCGTCGACGTCCTTGTGCGGCGGCATCGCCTCGGCGATGCGCCGGATCCCGAGGTGCCGCGGGAGCGGCTGTTGCAAGATGACGCCGTGCACTCCGTGATCGTCGCCCAGCGCGTCGAGATGTCGCCGCAGCTCGGCCTCGTCCGCTTCGGCGGGCAGCGCGTCGACGCGGACCGCGACGCCGGTTTTCGCGCCGGCCCCTTCGATACTGCGCACGTACGCCGCGCTCGCCGCGTCTTCGCCGACGATCACGACCGCCAGCGAGGGGGCGACGTCGCGCGCGCGCAGCCGGTGCGCGCGCGCCGCGACTTCTTCGCGCAGCTCGGCGGCGAGCGCACGTCCGTCGAGGATTCGGGCGGCCATCGCGTTCGCGGTTCGGGCGCGTAGGAGCGGAGCCCTGGAAACCGTACGGCTCACCGTCGCGCTCGGCACGGCGTTCGACGAGCCCGCGCTCGAATCGGTCTTCGCGCGTTTCCGCGGTCTCTACAACGTCGCGCCGGAGCGCGTCCTGTGCGCGCCCGACGTCCTGGCCCGCCTCGCCGCGCTCACCGCACGCTCCGCCGAAGACGCGATGCGCCGCGATCTTCGCTACGAAGGGATCCCGGTCTCATCGGCGATCCTCGCCCCCGGCACCATCGTCTTCGAAGGGCAAGTCGACGAAGACCGCATGGGCGACTGGTGATGTCGGCGCGGTTAGGTGCGGAAGAAGTTGCGCAGAGGTGCTGCGAGCGACTCGGGTTCTTCCAGCATCGGTAGGTGGCCGCTGCGCTCCAGGACGAGCGTGCTGACGCCGGCGTAGGCCGATCTGACGGCGTCGAGGGTTGTCGGGGGGATGTAGCGGTCGTGGCGGCCCCAGGCGCAGAGCACGGGGCCGGTGTAGCGGGCGAAGCGCCGGCGCGAGCGTCGGGTCGAGGTGAACGTTTCGAGCGCGGCGGCGTAGATGCCGGCGAACGCGCGGCGGACGGCGGCGTCCTGCGCGAGCGCGTACGCGCGCTCGACGTGCGCGGGATCGAGCGCGGACGGGTCGTGGACCGCGTGTTCGAGGACGCGCCGCACCAAGCGATCCGACGGAGCGAGCGCGGTCAGCGGCTTCCCGGCGGCGCGCGCGAGCAGCGCGTAGAACAGATGACGGGGCGGCGCGGAGAACCCGGCGGGCGCGACGAGCGCGAGGTGCGTCACGCGCTGCGGATGCTCGCCGGCCCAGTCGGCGGCGATGAACCCGCCGAGCGAATGACCGAGCAGCGCGAAACGCCGCAAGCCGAGCGCCGCCGATGCGTCGTCGACGGCGCGCCGGAAGAACGCGCGGTCGTAGCGGACGTCGGGCTTCCCGCTCGCGCCGAACCCGGGCAAGTCGAACCCCGCGTAGCGCAGCGACGGATCGAGGTACGGAATGAGCCGGCCCCATGCGGCGTCGGTCCAGTGGCCGAGGCCGTGCAGCAGCAGGACCGCCGGTGCGTCGCTCGCGTCGCTCCCCGCCTCGAACGCCGCCAGCGTCGTCCCCGCCGCATCGATGCGGCGCGTGCGCCATGCGAACGGAACGGCTGCGTCCGTCCCGAAGGACTCGGGCGTGCGGAGGCTCCTCGTCATCGCGTCGGCCGTGTTCTTGAGCGCGTGCTACAACGCCCCCGATCCGGGCAAGACGGCGGGCGGCGGCGGGCCGGGGACGCTGGCGGGAGCGCCGGCGCAGTCGTTCGACGTGCGCCGCACCGACGGTCGCCCCGACTCGCTCGCGCGGCATCGCGGAACGGTCGTGCTGATGAACCTGTGGGCGACATGGTGCCCGCCGTGCCAGGAAGAGATGCCGGCGCTCCAACGGTTCGCGCACGAGAACGCAGGGAAGGTGGTCGTGCTCGGGATCGATCAGGGCGAGTCCGCGTCCGCGGCCGGCGCGTACGCGCGCGATCACGGCGTCACCTTTCCGGTTCTGGTCGACGAGCAGCAGCAGTACGGTCGCGCATATGCGGCGCTCGGACTCCCCACGAGCGTCGTCGTCGGCCGCGACGGGCGCGTGATGAAAGGGATCGACGGTGCGATGACGCTCCAGCAGATGCGCGACGCGGTCGCGCCGGCGCTCGCGGCGAAGTGACGGCGCGCGCCGCCGCGCTCGCCGTCGCCGCGATCACGTTCGCGCTGGTCGTCGCGCAAGATCTCGTACCGGCGACGCCGCTCTACCATACGTGGCAGTATGCGCTCGCGCTGACGGCCGGGATCGTCGTCATGCTCGCCTATGCACGCGGTGCGCGGCGCGGCGACGACGGAAGCGCGGGGAAGCGTCTGCTGCCGGCGGTCGGCGGTGCGGTCGTCGCGGGGCTTGCGGGCCTCGCGTCGGGATTACTCGGACCCGACACCGCGAGCGTGATCGGGACGCCCGGGACCGTCACGCCGCTCGGTGCGCTCGGCGCGGCGGCGTTCTCCGCGCCGGCCGGGCCCGACTCGCTCGAACGCGGCAGCGCCGACGTGACGCTGCGCCGCCGCAACGCTTCCGAGATCGTCGTCGCCCCCGGCAGACGCCGTCTCGCCGGCGAGTCGATCGTGTACCTCGAGCCCCGTCCCGCGGCGTACGTCGATGCGTTCGACGCGCGCGGCGCGCACCTCACGGTGACGCGGCCGGCGAGCAGCGCCTTCCTCTCGCCGGTGCTGCTCTTCCGCGAGCACCAGCGCATCGGCCAGTTCGACCTGCCGTTCGACACGTTCGCGACGCCGGCGCGGCACCGCGTGCTGCGCGCGATCTACTTCACCCCCGGCCAGCTTCGTGGTTTCGCGCACGCAGGCGCGGTCGCCGACCCGACGCGGCCCGCGGTGATCCTCACCGCGTCCGACGATGCGGGGAAGCAGCTCGGCATCACGCTCGCGTCGTCCGGACGCACGGTCGAGGTCGGCGGGATCCGCGTACGCCTCGCGATCGGAACCTATCCCGCCCTCGCCGTCGCCGCCGCGCCCGCGACGTGGGCGCTCATCATCGGCGGCGTGCTGTTCGTTGCGGGGATCGCGTGGAGCGCGGCCGGTTCACGGTCCCGCGCCGGGGACGCTCGCGACGCAGTCGCGGATCCCGATCGTTCCGGCGGCGGCGACCGGCGGATTCGCCGGCGTTCCGACGACGTAGAAGTTTCGTAGCGCGACGGGAGGGGCGAGCGACGCGGGCACCTTCGCGGTGAGCCTGCGCGTCCCGGTGAAGTCGAGCGCGCGTGCGAACGCGACGGTTTGGCGGTCGCCGTAACGGTCGGCGAGCGTCGCCCGCAGCGCCGCGCCGTTCGCGTCGCCGTCGACGGCGCAGGTGAGCGCGAGCGGCTCGCCGAGCAGCACCTCGTTCACCGCGTACGCGGCGCGCTCGCCGGTCGTGAAGTCGTAGCCCAGCCGCAACGTTCCGTCGTCGACCTCGACGCCGCCGGGACCGTTCGCGGGCGCGGTCGCGAGCTTCCATGCGGCGCGGCGGCGCTCCGCGAACAGATCGAGTGCGACGTCGTGCCGCCCGACGGGGATCTTCGCGCTCGCGGTCGCGCCGCCGGCGCCCGCGGTCACCGTCGCGTCGCGGTCGCCGGCGACCAGCCGGCCGCGGGGATCGATCGCCGCGTTCTTCGCAATCCAGCGGACCAGGCCGTCGACGGCGACCGGACGATCGCGCGCGTCGAACGCGTGCGCGGTGAGGGAGACGGCCGAGCGCGGATCGGGGTTCGCGCGCTCCGGAGCGATGGTGATGCGCGCGACGCGGTCGAGGACCTCGACCGGCAATTCGGTGCCGACGTTCCCGCGCGCGACCGAGACGTTTCCTTCGCCCGTGCGGTCGCCCGCGACGAGCACGTCGTCGTCGCCGATCGACGCGACGAGCGGCGACCGCGTCACGCGCCACGGGCCGCGCGCGTCGCCGAGTCCGTGCAGGCTCGCGTCGACGACCCGCGCGCGCAGCGGAACCCGCGCGCCGGCGAGGGCGACGATCCGTCCCGGGCGCAGCACGAGCCGCGCCGGCGGACCCTGCGGTGCGTCGCTGTACACGAACAGTCCGTCGGCGACAGGCCGCTCGACGCCGTCGGAGGGTTCGTTCACGACCGACGCCTGCGCGTCGCCGAGCACGCGCGCGACCAGCGTCGCCGACCCGCCGCTGTCGAACAGCATCGCGTCGACCGCGCCGAGCGCGCGGAGCAGCGCGATCAGCTCGGCGCGGTTCACGCCGATCGAGGTCGCGGGGTGGCGGCCGTCGACGACGACCAGCGCGAGCGTTCCGTCGGCGAGGCGCGCCGCGGCGGAGGCCGGGATCCGGCGCTCGCGGTCGCCGTAGTTGGGCGAGGCCGGGTCGTCGACGGGGACCCCGTCGCGCAACAGCAGTGGGCCGCCGCCGATCGCGGCGGCGACCAGGCTGAGCGGCGGATCGGTCTCGTACGCGATCGTGATGACGTCGCCGTTGTCCGGCAGCCGGCCGAACGCCGCTGCGGCCGGACCGAACGCAAGCCGCAGCCCCGTGGCGGTTCCCCACGGCGGTAGCTGCGCGACCGCGCTGACGCGATAGCGCAGCCCTGCCGCGCCGGTGCCGAGCGGCTCCAGATCGAGGATCGTGATGTCGCCGCCGGCCGCCGGGATCGCACCGAACGCCGGCGTCAGCAGCGCCGCGCCGGATTGCGGCGGCCACTCGTTCACGGCCGTGAGCGGGAACTGCACCGGTCCGCTCGTCACCGTCCCGGCGAAGCGGTACGTCTCGAAGCGCAGCGCGCGGTCGCGCGTCACCGTCAGGGCGACGCGGGTGCTCGGCGTGCGGTCCAGCGTACCGTTCCGAACGAGCACGCCGAGCGGCGAACCGGTCGCGTTGATGTCGAAGTAATCGCCGTTGATCCCGGCGATCGCGCCGGTGCGGCGCGCCATCGACGAGACCTGCTCGCCTTTCGAGACGATCGCATCGTGCGCGAGCACCGTTCCGAGACGGAGCGTCGGCTCCCGCGGATCGAGTGCGACGACCGAGACGACCAGCGGTCCCGCCGCCGTGAGCAGGCGGTACGTCGCGCGCGCCACGCCGGGCGCGACCGCCTCGCGTTCGCCGCTCGCGGCAAGCAACGCGGGGAACGGCGGCAGCGGCGCCGGCGCGAGCGGAAGCGGTGCAGCGCCGGCGCACGCGATCGCCAGCGCCCACAACGCCGCGCTCGCGATCGGCCGGTGGTACGCGCCGCGCGCGCGCAGCCTCATCGCAATCGCGTCAGCGCAGCAGGCCGAAGACGAAGAACGCTACGCCGAGCGCGGCCGCGACCCCGGCGCTGATGGGGAGCAAGCGCGAACCGACGAGCGCCGTGATCGAGACCAGCACGATGGCGACTTCGAAGAGCGTCGTGGAGACCTCGATCGTCTCGTGCTGCGAGAGCAGGCGCTCCGACCGCTCGCTGTGGTGCTTCGCCTCTTCCTCGAACGCTTGCGCTTTCTCCATCAGCTTCGGGCCTTTGCCGGCCTCGGCGCTCGCCGTCTTGCGAAGCCGCTCGGCGCTGCCGCCGGGGTTCACGCCCTGGTCGAGCGCGGTCGTCGCGACGTAGTACTTCACGCGCCCCGCTTGGTACTGCGACCAGGTATCCGACGCGTGCGTCGTCGAGACGATCGAGTCGTTCTTCTCGACCAGCGCCTGGGTCGAGCGCAGGTTCCCGAAATAGCCGGAGACCGCGGCGAGCACGGCGAGCGCGGCTGCGGCGATCGGAACCCAGACCGGTCCGCCGTGGTGCTCGTGCCGTTCTTTCGCCTCTTCGAAGGACCGCGACGCGTGCTCGCTCATGGCGTCACCAGGGGGGTCGTGATCCTTCCGACTCGCACGAGGCCGTCTCGTACGTCGGTCGCGGGCGCAACCCTCCATGCGTCGGTGCGCGCGCGCTCGAAGGTGAACGCCGCAAGCTCGAACGCGCCGAACGTCCCGCAGACGATCGTGCCGTCGGGATCGACGGCGAACGCGCGGCGCCGCGGCGTGTCGAAGACGACGACGTAGGCGCGCAGCTCGGCTGCGCGGGTGCGGGCGTACGGCGCGACCCAGCTCGCCTCGATCGAGGCATGCCATACGAAGAGCCGCACACCGTCGAGGCGTGCCCCCACGAGGGCGCGCGGATCGAGCACCGACTCGTCCTCGACCAGCGCGATCTCGTCGCTGCTCGGCCGCGCGCGCGGGTCGAGCACGAGCTCGGCGTCGGCCATCGCGCCGGTCTGGTGCAGCGCGGCCTCGTACCGCGCCGCGATCGCGACACGCAGCACCGCAGGGAGCGCACTGCCGCTTCCGCGCGCCGGGGAGGCCGGTGCGCCGTGGCGCGGGAGCGCCGGCGGTCCGATCGCGATCGTTCCGGTCAGCGTCGTCTCGGCGTCCTGCGGCGCGATCGCGACCGGCGAACCGTCGGCGGCGATGATCTGGCTCTTGCCGCAGTACGCGACGCTGCGCGCTTCGACGCCGCTCTTGTTGGCGACGACCAGCGGAAGGCCGTTCTCCCGCGCCCGCACGGCGATCATCAGGTCCGCTTGCAGGTTCTCGAGCGCGTGCGGATCGCGGCCGCTCGTCACCCATGCGGTCGGGACGACGAGAACCTCGGCGCCCTTGTCGGTGAGCGCGGCGGCGATCGTCGGGATGCGGCCGTCGGCGCAGATGAAGACGCCGAGACGGCCCACCGGCGTGTCGACCGGTTCGAGCGCGTCGCCGGCGGCGAACCAGCGCCGGTCGAAGTGCCAGAGAAAGCACTTGTCGGCGTGACCCGCGATCCCGTCGCGCGTGACGACGTACGCACTGTTCGCGAGACCATGCTCGCCTGGTCGCGCGCCGCCGTAGACGACCGTCGCACCCGTGCGCGATGCGACCGCGATCACGTCTCGGGCCGCATCCTCGATCTGCTGCGGATCGATCGGATCGGTGCCGATCACATAGGCGGGGACGGTCCCCTCGGGGACGACGATCAGCTTCGCGCCGGCTTCGGCGGCGGCGGCGATGCGAGCGAGCAGCTCGGGCCACCGCTTCACGAAATCGGCACGATCGTGCGCACGCGTCTGCACGGCGGCGACGGGTGTCGGACGAGCACTCACTGAACAAGGTCTCCAACGACGAGGGCGAGACGGATATCGCCGCTCGCGACATCCGCATATTCGACCACGAGGATGCCTAGAGTGAAACGACTGATCGCATGTCTTTCGCTCGTCGCCGCCGCCACCACTGCGGCGGTGCCGTCGACCGACCCGCACAAGACGGCGGCCAAGCCCGCGGCGCCGAAGCCGGTTGCGAAGTCCGCGAAGAAGACGGTCGCCAAAGCCGCGCCCAAATGCAAGATCGCGCCGGCCGACGAGTACTTCGGGAAGCTCAAGCTGAGCATTCTCGGGATCCGGAACACGATCAAGGACCAAGGGCTGAAGATCGACGTCGATCCGGCCCGGGCGCCGTCGACGCTGGGCGCGATCTCGCTCACCGAGGACGCGATCCGCGACTGGGAGCACAAGTACCCGTGCGACGGCTGGCTGCCGGGGACGCTCTACTCGCTCCAGCACTTCTACGCCAAGATCCACACCGACGACGGCGTGAAGCATGTCCACGCGACCTTCGCCTGGCTACGCCACGACTACCCGAAGAGCCGGTTCGTCCAGATCGCCAAGCGCGAAGACGGCGAAGCCTCGGCGGTCCCGGCGGGCCCGCCGGTCGCGGCGATCCCCGGCGCGCCCGCGGTGACCTCGACGCAGGCGCCGAACGTCCCGCCCGCCTCCGGCTCGGCGACCGCGCCGATCCCGGGCCAGGCCGGGCCGACGCCCGTGCCGGGCACCGCGCCGCAGAGCGTCATCAACGCGATGGGCGGAAGCCCCTCGCCCGCGCCGCATCCCTGAGCGCGGACGCGCGTCGCCAAAGAAAAGAAGGCCCCCGGCATAGCGCCGGGGGCCTTCCCTTCGTTCTGCTCCTTGATCCCGAGGTGATCGGGGCCGAGGGGGGTTAGAACTTGATCCCGAGGCCCACGTAGCCGCCTGCGTGCGACGCGTCGGACGGCGAGATGTTCTTGCCGCGGATCGTGTCGCCGAGGAAGCCGGCGTCGAGGAAGAGACCAGAGTTACCGAGGTTCAGCGTGCCGCCGATCGAGT
>DASWSC010000222.1:0-8329 GCA_036402855.1 Candidatus Elarobacter sp.
TGGGTGGTCGGCTGGCTGGAATTCCGCGCCGACCGCCGGGCCCTGCGTCACGAGCACGAGGACGACGAGTTCACCCCGGAGCGCGTCCCCGCCGGAGCGCATGGCGACTGAGCGCTCGCCCAACGTCGTATCCCGCGGGTCGTTAACGGCACCGCGGGGCGACCTCGGCAGTCTGGGAATCGTCTGAGAACGGGTAAGGGGACCTTCGGCAAAACGCTTTGCGGAGGTCCTCGTACTCGATGCATTCACCCACCACACGGCTGACCGCGCTCGGCGCGACGGCCGTACTGACGGCTGCGCTGGCGATGCCGGCGCTCGCCGCCGGTCCGGTCACGGTTCAGCTCAACGGCAACACGCTCTCCTTGAACCCGCCGCCGACGGAACGCGCAGGCCGCGTTTTCGTCCCGCTGCGCGGCGTCTTCGAAAATCTCGGCGCGTCGGTGGTGTACGCGAACGGCGTGATCAACGCGACCGGTCGCGGGCACAACATCTCGCTGAAGATCGGCTCGCAACAGGCGACCGTCGACGGGCAGCAGCAGAACGTCGACGTCGCGCCGTTCATCATCGGCGCGTCGACGTACGTGCCGCTCCGGTTCGTCTCGCAGGCGCTCGGCGCAACGGTGAACTACGACGGCTCGAACCGCCTCGTCGCGATCAGCGCCCCGGGCGCTACGACCGCGCAGAACCCGGCCAATCAGACGATCACGCCCGCTCCTGCGACGAACGCCGGCGGCGGCGGCGCGATCACGCTTGCCAACGAGCAGCCGGCGCCCCGTTCGACGGTCGCGTCGCGCCATCCGACGATCGGCGCCTCGTTTGCCGGGGGTAGCGCCGATCCGAATAGTATCCGCGTCATGCTGGATACGACCGACATCACGAACGAGTCGACGCGCTCGCCGCGCGGCTTCCTGTTCGTCCCGCGCGCGGCGCTGACGCCGGGAGCGCACACCGTGCGGGTCTCTGGTACCGACACGAACGGCAGCCCGTTCAACCGCGGTTGGCGGTTCACGTCCGGCACGTCGACCGCGGCCGCCGGTCAGATCGTGAACGTCCAGCCTGCGAACGGCGCCACCGTGCCGCAGCAGTTCACGGTCACCGGGCGGACGTCGCCGGGTGCGCGCGTGACGATCCAGGTCGGCCCCGCATCCGGAAACCCGACCTCGGTCGGCGGGCTGCTCGGCGCGATCCTCGGCGTAGGCAGCAACACGAACACGTCCAGCACGACCGTCACGGCCGACGGGAACGGCCGGTTCTCACAAGGCGTGAACATCAACGCACCCTCGGGGACACGGCTGGTGCTCGCGATCACCTCGACCGATCCGGTCACCGGCGGCAGCGGGACCCCGGTGCAGGAGACGCTCACGATCCAGTAACCCGCCCGGAGCAGGGCACGGGGAATCCAGCGTCTCAGGGATTTTCCGTGCTCCGCTCCGACGCGCCGCGATCCGGCCGGGTCGCCCTCGTCACGGGGGCTGCTGCCGGCCTCGGCAAGGGGATCGCGCTGCGCCTCGCCGAGCGCGGCGATCGCGTCGCGTTCACCTACCGGCCGGGCGGGACGCCGCCCGACACGACCCTGAGCCTGGTGCGCCCGCACGACGCGGGGGTTCTGGCCGTTCCCGCCGACCTCGCAGCGGCCGGCGCGGCCGCCGAGGCCGTCCGGGCGGTGGAGCGCGAGCGCGGCCCGGTCGACGTCCTCGTCCACGCGGTCGGGCCGATCGTCGTCAAGCGCTTCGCGCGCTGCACCCTGGACGACTACCGGGCGATGACCGAGGCGAACCTTGGCTCCGCGGTCGCGCTCGCTCTTGCGGTGCTGCCGGGGATGCGCGAGCGCCGGTACGGGCGGCTGGTCTTCTTCGGGATGAACGGATCGTCGGTGACGCTGCCCGCGCGCGGGATGGCGCTCTACGGCGCGGCCAAGGCCGGCGTCGTCACGTTCGCGCGGAGCCTCGCCCTGGAGGAAGCCGCGAACGGAATCGCCGTGAACGTGATCGAGCCGGGCGACATTCGGGACAAAGAGGCGAACCGGGCGGCGGCACTCGAGCGGGCGGCGAACAACCCGACCGGACATGCCGGTTCGTGGGAAGACGTCGCCGCCGCGGTGCTCTTCGCGACGGCGGAAGAGAACGGTTTTTTGAACGGGATGGTGCTCGGGGTGAACGGCGGGCTGACGGAGCCGCACGAGTGAAGTACGCCACCTGGGCGATCGTGGCGTTCGTCACGCTGATGCGCGGCTTCGCCGCGTGGAAGCTTCCGCTGACCGGCGACGAGGCGTACTACTGGGAGTGGGCCAAGCACCTCGCGCTCGGCTACGCCGACCATCCGCCGATGGTCGCCTATCTGATCTTCCCGCTCGACTGGGTGACGGCCAACCCGCTCTTCGTCCGGCTGGGCTTCCTGATCTGCGGCGTCGTCGCGACGCTCGCGGCGGCCGGCGCCGCGAAGCGGATCACGGGCGACGAGCGCGCCGGGATGGTGACGGCGCTCGCGATGACGCTGGCGCCGATGCTCTCGGTCGGCTTCGTGATCGCGACGCCGGACGGTCCGCTGATGGCGAGCTGGGCGCTGTGTCTCTACCTGGCGGTCCGCGCCTCGCAGACCGGCGGCCGCCGCGACTTCGTGCTGCTCGGCGCGGCGATGGCGTTCGCGCTGCTCTCGAAGATGTTCGCTTGGGCGCTGGTCGCGGGGATCGCCGGCTGGGCGCTGATGCCGCAGCACCGCGCGCTGTGGCGCCGCGGCCTCTCGCTCTCGTTCGCGCTCGCAGCGGTGCTGTACGCGCCGTTCCTCGTCTGGAACGCGGAGCACCATTGGGTCAGCTTCGTCTTCGCGTTCGAGCAGCGGCACGTCGCCGAACCGTCGCTGTACCGGCCGTTCACGTATCTGCTCGCGAACGCAGGGGCGTACTCGCCGGGTCTGTGGATCGCGGCGCTGCTGATCTTGGTGCGGCCGCGTCACGCGCTGATCGGCTGGACGGCGATCCCGCTCAGCGCGCTGCTCATCCTGCTCAACCTTCACGAGCGCATCGAGTTGCACTGGTTCTTCGGTCCGTACGTCTCGCTCGCGGTCGGGATGGGCGTCGCCTTCGAGGATCTCTCGCACCGCGCGCGCGTCCTGTGGGCGACCGCGGGCGCGGTGCCGGCCGCCGTGCTGATCCCCTTCCTGTTCCTGGCCGCCGCGTTTCCGGGGCAGCTCTACTCGCAGTTCCGCGCGACGGGCTCGTCGCTGCGCAACAGCGGCCCCTTCGAGATCTTCACCTACTGGCCGCTGGCGCAGGACGTCAAGAGAATGGCAGATGCGAACGACGCGATCGTCGTCACCGACGGGTACGGGTTCTCTTCGCAGATGGATTTTGAAGCCGGGATCCCGCCCGTGGTGATCGGGTACGCCCACCAGGGCCAAGAGGCGCGTCACTGGTACGACGTGGAGATGCACCCGCGCCGCATCCTCTTCGTCGACAAGGAGCCGCTCGTGCCGCGCCCCGGCCATCCGGACGACAAACAGGGCCGCCCCGACTTTCGCGACCGCCTGGCCGCGGCGTGCGGGCGCGTCCGCGCAGGCCCGGTGCTGGGCTACATGTACACCGATCCGACCGGCCATTCCGTACCGGCCCGGACGTATTTCCTGACCTGGTGCGACGATCCGCGGCCGAACGCGATCCGCTTCCTGCGCTGGGAAGACGCGGGCGCCTCCCGGACGGCATCGCGTTGATCGACTACATCCCGCTCACGGCGACGGCCGGGAAGCGCACGACGACGGCCGAGCTGCGCGCTCTGGCGCGCGAGCGGATGCGCCGCCTGGGCTATCCGTACGTCGCGACGGAGTTCTCGCCGAGCCGGGCGGGCTGCCGCTTCGACGTGATCGGCCTGGGCCGCTACACGCGCCAGGTGCGAATCTACGAGGTGAAGTCGTCACGCGGCGATTTCTTGGCCGACGGAAAATGGCAGGCGTACCTCCCGTTCTGCACGCACTTCGCGTTCGTGGCGCCGGCCGGCGCGATCCAGCGCTGGGAGCTCGACCGCGACGTCGGGCTGATCGAGTACGGTCATCCCGCCTTCGAGCGGATGATGGCCAACCGGCGCTTCGGTTTCACGATGCGCCCCGACGATGCGCTGCGCGCGTCGCGTCCGGCGCGCCGCTTGCGCGACGCCGTCGGCGACGACGAGTGGCTGGCGCTGCTCGAGACGATCGCCTTCGCGCGGCCGCTCGAGCTCGACGAACTCACCTTCACCGACGGAGCCGGTATTTGAGCGATCATCGTCCCTTCGCGCTGCCGGGAGCGCGGCCGCAGTACGGACCCGACAAAGTCGTCGACGTCCTGCACATCCACCTCGACCTCCGCCCCGACCTGGAGAAGAAGCGGCTCGACGGGCGCTGCCGGACGGCGGTCCGCGCGATCGAAGACGGGGTCGCGCGGCTGGTCCTCAACGCCGTCGACATGGAGATCGAAAGCGTCGCCGGCGACTTCGAGCCGCGGCCGAAAACGGAGCTGCGCTACCGCGCGACGGCCGAGAGCCTCGAGGTCTTCTTCGAGGCGCCGCTCTCGGCCGGCGACGAGGTCGAGCTCGACATCCGCTACCGCGTCGAGAACCCGAGGCGCGGGCTCTACTTCATCGAGCACGAGCCGAAGCACGTCTGGACGCAGTGCCAGGACACCGACGCGCGCTTCGTGTTCCCGTGCTTCGACCATCCGTCGTCGAAGCAGCCGACCTCGACGACGATCGTCGTTCCGAACGGGCACTTCGCGCTCGGCAACGGCCTGCTCGTCGAGCGCAACGTCGGAGCCGAGACGACGTATCTCTACGAGCAACGCGTCCCGCATTCGACCTACCTGATGACGATGGTCGCCGGACCGTTCAGCGAGGTGCGCCAGCCTCACGATCGCGTGCCGATGTTCTACTACACGCTGCCGGGCCGGGAAGCCGACGGCGAGCGCGCGTTCGGCAACACCCCGCGGATGCTCGATGTGTTCGAGCAGACGATCGGCGTCCCGTACCCGTACGAGCGCTACTCGCAGATCGCGGTCGCGGACTTCACGTTCGGCGGGATGGAGAACACCTCGGCGACGACGCAGACCGACCGCGTGCTGCACGACGAGCGCGCGCACCTCGACTACTCGGCCGACTATCTCGCCTCGCACGAGCTGGCGCACCAGTGGTTCGGTGATCTCGTGACGTGCCGCGACTGGGCGCACGCGTGGCTCAACGAAGGCTTCGCAACGTACTTCGAGGCGGTCTGGCTCGAAGCCGACAAAGGCTGGGACGAGTACCTCTACGACGTCTACGGCACCGTGCAGCGCTATCTCGAGGAGGACGCCGAGCGCTACCGGCGCCCGATCGTCTGCAACCTCTTCCGCGATCCGATCGAGCTGTTCGACCGCCATCTCTACGAGAAGGGCGGGGCGGTACTGCACATGCTCCGCGGCCACCTCGGCTGGAACCGCATGAAACGCTCGCTGACCCGCTACGTTCGCGACAACGAGCAGGGCAACGTCGAGACGATCGACCTCATCCGCGCGATCGAAGCGGAGACGGGGCGGAACACGCGCCAGTTCTTCGCGCAGTGGGTCGAGCGCGGCGGCCACCCGCAGATCGACGTCTCCTATCGCTGGGACGGCGAACGAAAGAACGCGCTCATCACCGTCGCGCAGAAGCAGCACGTCGACGAAGAGAGCCCGGCGTACGCGTTCGATCTCGAGGTGGGGTTCGTCCCCGAGGCGCCCGAGTCGATCGCGACCGACCTCGGTGAGGGGCCGCTCCCCGGCGAGACGCGCGTGCAGCTCCACGTCGAGCGCGCGCCGCAGACGTTCGCGGTTCGGCTCGAGCGTGAGCCGGCGCTCGTGCGCGTCGATCCCGCCGCCTGGATCCTCTCCTCCTGGACGTCGTCGCTCGGAACCGACGTCCACGTCGCGATCGTGCGCGGCGATCCGTCGCCGATCTCGCGCATCCGCGCCGCGAAAGCGCTGGCGAAGGATGCGACCCGCGTCGCGCGCGAAGCGCTCGCGCACGCGCTCGCCCACGACCCGTTCTGGGGGACCGGCGTCGAAGTCGCGTCGGCGCTCGGCGCCTCGCGCGCGCCGTCGGCCCGCGACGCGCTGCTCGCCAACGTTCGCCACCCGCATCCGAAAGTGCGCCGCGCGATCGCCGACGCGCTCGGGCACTGGCGTGAACCGGCCGTCGCCGACGCGCTCCTCGCGCTGCTCGCCGATCCGTCGTATTTCGTCATCGCGGCCGCGCTCCAGGCGCTCGGAAAGAGCCGCGACCCGCGCGCATTCGACGCGCTGGTCGCCGCGACGGCGCAGCCGTCGTGGAACGAGACCGTCGCGTCCGGCGCGATGCGCGGACTCGGCGCGCTCGCCGACCCGCGGGCGGTTCCGATCCTCCGCCGGGCGACGGAGCCGGATCGCCCCGAGGCACTGCGCCGGGCGGCGCTCGGCGCGCTCGCGCAACTCGGCATCCTGGTCGACGCCACGCGCACCGAAGCGGTCGACGCGATCGAGCGCGCGCTGCGCGCCGAGGGATACCTCGTGCGCGTCTCGGCGTTCGCGGCAGCCGAGCGGCTCGGCGACGCGCGGCTGCTGCCGTCGCTCGACCGGCTCGCGGAGACCGAGGAGGACGGCCGGCTCCGGCGCGACGCGGCCGAGGCCGCGATTCGCATCCGCGAGGCACAGCACAAGCCGGCGGCGCTCGCGGAACTTCGCGAAGAGGTCGACCGGCTGCGCTCCGAGGCCCAAGCGCTGCGCGAGCGCCTCGACGAAGTGCGCGCGCCGCAGGCGAACGGCGTCCCGGCGAAGTGACGCTGGTTCGCTCCCTGCTCGCGGCGATGCTCGCGCTCGCCGCGGTCTCGGCGTGCGCGCACCGCCCGCCCGCGCCGGCGGCCCCGTCCGGCCCCACGCCGCTCGCCGCCGCCCCGGCGGCGCCCGCCTGGTCGAGCGCGGAGCTGCGCTCGCTGCAAGCGCGGCTGCGCGCCGCGCTCGGTGCACCGGCCCTCGCGAACGGCGGGATCGCGATCGTCGACGGCGACGGGCGGCCGCTGTACGTGCGGCGCGAGCGCGTTGCGATGACGCCGGCGTCGACGTTCAAGGTGCTGGCCGGCGCCGCGGCGCTGCAGACGCTCGGTCCGGAGTATCGCTTCTCCACGACCTTGGAGTCGGTCGACGACCCGGCCGACGGCGTGATCCACGGCGACGTCTATCTGGTCGGCACCGGCGATCCGCTCTTCACGCGCGACGATCTGCGTGGCGGCGCCGCGGCCGTCGCGCGCGGCGGCGTGCGCGCGATCAGCGGGTCGATCGTCGCCGACGCCAGCGTCTTCAGCGGCCCGGAGGTGAACCCGGCGTGGGACCCCGACGACCTGCAGTACGGCTACGCCGCCGGCACCAGCGCGCTCTCGCTCGACCAAGGAACCGTCGAGTTCCATCTCGTCCCCACCGTCGCCGGCGCGCCCGCACGCATCCGCATGCTGCCGCCGACGGATGCGGTGCGCGTCAGCGGCACGGTGATCACCTCGTACGCGACGCTGCTCTCGATCAATCGCGCGGCAGACCGCAACGACTTCGCGTTCGACGGGCGGATCGCGGCCGGCGCCGAGCAGTCGTTCTGGCGTCCGCTGGTCGACCTTCCGCGCTACGCGGCGGGCGTCGCGCGCAGGATGCTGCGCGACCGCGGCGTCTCCGTCGGCGGCGGCGTCCGGACCGGCGTGGCGCCGGTCGCACCGTACGTCCTATGGCGGCATCGCTCGCCGCGGCTCCTCGACATCGTGCACGAGATGATGCTCGAGTCGAACAACCACTTCGCCGAACAGCTCCTGCGCGCGATCGGCGCGACGCGCGGCGCCGGAACCGAAGCGAACGGCGCGCTGGTCGAAAAGGCGGTGCTCGCGCGCGGCGGCGTCCCGCAGCAAGGTCTGCGGATCGTCGACGGCAGCGGCCTGGCGCCGAGCGACCGCGTCTCCGCGATCACGCTCGCGACGCTGCTCGCGCGGACGGCCGCCGAGCCGGGCGGCGCGCTGTTCGTCGGCTCCTTGCCGCGCGTCGGGATCGAAGGCACCGTGCGCCGGCGTCACGTCACCGACGCGCGCGGGCGCGCTCGGGCGAAGAGCGGCCACATCGCGGACGTCAACGCGCTCGCCGGATACGTCGAGACGCGGCGCCATGGGCGCGTCTCGTTCGCCTTCATCGTGAACGATCGGCGGGCGGACGACCTGCCGGTGTACGTCGGGGTCGATCGGGCGCTCGACATCTTGGCTCGGAGCTGACGCGGGTGGCGTCGGCGGGCTTTGCGACGCTGGGTGGCTTGAGGCGGGCGCCGCACACACCGGTGGCGGGGACGCTTCG
>DASWSC010000223.1:0-8362 GCA_036402855.1 Candidatus Elarobacter sp.
CTCGAAAAAGCAGCTCATGTTGTGCGTCGTTTGGCGGGGCGGGAGGCAGGAGCGAATACGTCGACAGGAACGTTTCTTTGATCGATGGTAGGTATGAGCACTGCGTGCCGACATCGCCATTTGAACATATAGTGTCTGGAATGACATCTTTGCGAAATGCGTATGTTATGTCGCCCACAATTCGGTGGTAGCACCGTGCGTTCAATGATACGTCACAGAAACTTGGAGGAACGACCCCATTTGACTCAGCTAACACGGTAACCGATAGGGACGCTGAGTCTGCGGTCGCCGCGGGAACGAACGACGTAGTAGCCTCAATTGCGACATCACATGTTCCCGGCGCAACACCGGCGAGGCTCCAGCTCCCGGGTGGGGGACTTGCCGCTCCGGATTGGACTGAACAACTTGTTGATGACGTTCTAACAACGGTTGGGATCGTCTGTGGCGTGCCTGGGGGCGCGGTTGCTGGGTTTGTCAGTGTCGCTTGAGCGCTGATGGAGTCTGTTCCGCCGACCGGCATCGTGGGCGAGGCGAGGGATGCCGTGACGTGATAGTGCGGGGCGGATGGTGACGCGAGCGGTGTGCATCCTCCGGATGCGGGCGCGTAGTTCGGCGGGCAGGTCGGTGAGGACGACGGTGGGGTCGGAAGGGTCGCCGGCGTGCAAGAACCGGCGCACGGCGTCGGGGGCGGCGCGATGACGGCGGGTGGCCAAGTCGTCAGCGCGAGCGGCCCTGTCGCAGCCAGCGCGATGCGGCATGGGATGAAGCGCTCGGCGGTTGTGCCGGCGGTGTGAATCACGAAATGAAACGACCCGGTCGCAGGGCAGCCGATCTC
Source organism: Candidatus Elarobacter sp. (assembly GCA_036402855.1). GTDB lineage: Bacteria > Vulcanimicrobiota > Vulcanimicrobiia > Vulcanimicrobiales > Vulcanimicrobiaceae > Vulcanimicrobium. The sequence goes on from DASWSC010000223.1 coordinate 836, forward strand.
ATCGGGCACCGGCGTCGCGCCGAGTCGAAATCCGGGCCGTCCGCCCAGCGACCCGCTCGCGTGGACGACCAGCGCGAACGGCAGCTTTCCGAGCGTTTCCGCTTCTTCGATCGCCGCTCGCGTGTGGAACGTCGGCACCGAGGTCGGGATGAGGCTGCCGTCTGGACCCGCGGTCACTATCCGAACCTCGGTGCCGTCGCCATAGGCGTCGGGCGCGAAGGCGATCGTTGCGCCTGCCGTCTCGCGGGCGATCGTTCGAGCCGCGTCGAGAACGTGGTCGAACTCCGTCGCGGCCGCGGACACCGCGAACGACCTCGACGCAAGGGAGATGCCGATCCCCGCGGCGACCGTCGCTGCGACGACCGCGACCGCTATCACGATTTCGATGATCGTGAACCCGAGCTGCTCGGCGCCGCGAGGATACCGCACGCCTGGGCCGGTGCCCGTTTCACCGGCTGCGAGTCGGCGGCGACACCGAAGGTCCTCCCTCCCTCCGCGACGTTTCTCGTCGAGGCCCGTGGATTTGGTTCCGCGAAGCCGACGCCCCGGACGTGAACGACACCACCTACGCCTCGCCGTTCTCGTGGCGCTATGCGCGCCCGTCGCTGCGGGAGCTCTTCTCGGAACGCGAACGGCGCAAGCTGTGGCGGGCGGTCTGGGTCGCGCTCGCGGAGGCGCAGCAGCGCGCCGGTCTGGTCACGCACGCCGAGCTCGATGATCTCCGCGCGCACGCCGAAGAGATCGACCTCGAAGCGGCGCTCGCGATCGAGCGCGAGATCGGTCACGACCTCATGGCCGAGATTCGCGTCTACGCGCGGCAGGCGACCGTCGGCGGCGGCAAGATCCACCTCGGCGCGACCTCGATGGACGTCGAGGATACGGTCGAGACGTTCCGGATGCGCCTTGCGCTGGCCCAGATCGGCGCGTCGCTCGACGAAGTGCTCCACGCCTTCGCGATCCAGATCGACCGCTACGCGGACCTCGTCTGCATGGGCTACACGCACTTGCAGCCGGCCGAGCCGACGACGCTGGGATACCGGCTCGCGGTGTACGCGCAGGATTTGCTGATCGACCGCGCGATGCTGGCCGTCGTTCGCGAGCAACTCACGGCCAAAGGTATCCGCGGTGCGGTCGGAACGTCCGCGTCGTACACCCGGCTGCTCGAGGGAACGGCCCGCACGCCGCAAGATCAAGAAGACGACGTCCTCGCCCGGTTCGGTCTGAGCGCGCGGGACGTTGCGACGCAGACCTATCCGCGGAAGCTCGACTATTTGGCGGTCTCGGCGCTCGCCGGGCTGGGGGCCTCGCTCTCGAAGTTCGCCTTCGACGTGCGCGTGCTGGCGAGTCCCGGGTTCGGCGATCTCGCCGAACCGTTCGGCGCGAAGCAAGTCGGCTCGAGCGCGATGCCGTTCAAGCGCAACCCGGTAATGGCCGAGCGCATCGACTCGCTCGCGCGCCTGCTCCCGGCGTACGCGGACGTCGCCTGGCAGAACGCCGCGACGAACCTGCTCGAGCGCACGCTCGACGACAGCGCGAACCGGCGCACGATTCTCCCGGAGGCGCTGCTGTGCGCCGACGAGATTCTGACGCTCGCGCGGAAGATCGTCGAGGGATTGCGCGTCGATGAGCGGCGAATCGCCGAAAATCTTCGAATCTACGGCCCCTTCGCCGGCACCGAAGCGATTCTGATGGAAGCGGCCAAGCGCGGGGGCAATCGGCAGGAGCTCCACGAGGTCATTCGCGAGAGCGCGATGCGCGCGTACGACGCGCTCGCCGCCGGGGAGTCGAATCCACTCGCCCGGCTGCTGGCGGACGACGATCGCATCGCGCACTGGGTCGATCCGGCGGAAGTACGCGAGCGGCTCGACCCGAGCGGCCACGTCGGCGATGCGCCGGAGCGCGCACGCAGGCTCGCGCAGCGGATTCGCGATACGGTGGTGACGGCGGAGAAGACGGATGGATAAGGGACACGAGATCGCGCGCGGCAAGACGAAGGCGCTCTTCGAGCTGCAGGGACAGCCCGACATGGCCGTCGTCGTTTCCGGCGACGCGATCACCGCCGGTGACGGCGCGCGGCGCGACGTCATGGACGGTAAAGGGCGCATCGCCGCCCAAACCGCCGCGCGCGTCTTCCGCCTGCTCAACCTGGTCGGTCTGCCGACGCACTATCACAACGGCGGCGAGGACGACGACAACAACGAGATGCTCGTGCGCCGCTGCCAGATGATCCCGCTCGAGGTGGTCGTCCGCGGAATCGCGGCCGGCTCGTTCGCACGCAGGCATCCGGACGTCCCGCGCGGCGCGGTGCTGGTGCCGCGCGTGATCGAGTTCTTCCTCAAGGACGACGCGAGCCACGATCCGCTCATCACGCCGGCCGAGATCGTCGCCCGCCGCATCGCGACGCCCGACGAGATCAGCGCGATGAGCGAATATGCACGGCTCACGTTCGAGATCCTCGGCCACGCATGGGGACGGCGTGACGTCGCGCTGGTCGACCTGAAGGTCGAGTTCGGGCGGCTCGCTTCCGGCGAGAACAAGGGCTCGCTGGTGATCGCCGACGTCATCGACAACGACTCGTGGCGCATCTGGCCGCAGGGCCGCGAAGAGCTCGCTCTCGACAAGCAGAACTACCGCAACCTCGAGACGGTCACCGAAGAAGCGTTGGAGCGCATCAAGGACGACTACGAGTCGGTCGCGCTGATGGTCGGAAGCTTCCCGCAGTTGCGCCAGGGGATCGTCGCGATGGTCGTCGACGGCCCGGCGCTCCTCGAAGCGGGCGATGCCTTTGCGCGCGCGCTCGGGCGTTACGGCGTCGGCGTCGCGCGGCAAGTCGCCTCGGCCGGTCGGATGCCCGAGCATACCGCGAACCTGGCCGCATCGCTGGATGCGAACTTCAGGCGCCAGCGGCTCGTCTTCGCCGCGGTCGCACGCGTGGGCAGCGCGCTGCCGGAGCTGCTCCGGCACGCCGGTGGACAGCCCAGCGTCGTCTTCGAGCCCGCGAGCGGCGCTGCCGACACGGCAGCGATGGAATGCGCGAAGATCCTCGGCGTCGACGACACCGTGGTGTACGGCCGTGTCCTGCTGTTCGACGCGCAAGCGCGCACCGAAGTGCTCGCGGTGAACGCACAGCTCAACGCGCCGCCTCCTCCGCCCGCTCCGGGGACGGCCTTCGCCTAGATGACGGCGGTCGTCGACGACGCGGTCACCGCGGGACGCCGGCTCGGTGTCGCGCTCTCCGATGATGAGCTGCGTCGCATCGCCGAGCACCTGGGACGCGTGCCGACGCCGACGGAAATGTTCGCGTTCGACGCGCAGTGGAGCGAGCATTGCTCGTACAAATCGTCGCGCGAGCACCTCAGCAAGCTTCCGACCGAAGGGCCTACGGTGCTGCTCGGCGTCGGAGAGGACGCCGGAATCGTCCGCCTCGGCGAGTGGAACGGCGAGAGGTACGGGATCGTCGTCGCGCACGAGTCGCACAACCATCCTTCGCAGGTCGTGCCGTTCGAGGGCGCGGCGACGGGGATCGGCGGCATCGTCCGCGACGTGCTGTGCATGGGCGCCGAGGTGATCGGCATCGCCGACCCGCTGCGGTTCGGGCGGCTCGAGAACGAGCATTGCCGCTACGTCGCGCAGCAAGTCGTCGACGGAATCGCGGCGTACGGCAACGCGATCGGCGTCCCGAACGTCGGGGGCGACGTGTTCTTCGACGAGTCGTTCGACGACAACGTTCTGGTCAACGTCGTCGCGCTCGGGCTCGTCAAGGAAAAGCACATCATCCATTCGCGGGCGCCGAAGGATAGCGCCGGTTGGGACATCGTGCTGGTCGGGAAAGCGACGGACCGCAGCGGCTTCGGCGGCGCGTCGTTCTCCTCGCTCATGCTCGACGAAGAGGACGCCGAGCAGAACAAAGGCGCCGTTCAAGTCCCCGATCCGTTCTTGAAGAACGTCATCATGCGTGCCTCGTACGCGGTCTTCGCCGAACTGCGCGCGAACGGGATCGACGCCGGCTTCAAGGATCTCGGCGCCGGCGGCCTCGCGGGCTGCAGCGGCGAGCTCTGCGCGGCGGGCGGGATGGGCGCCGAAGTTGAGCTCGACCTCGTCTCGACGGCGCAGCGCGACCTGCCGCCGGAAGTGATCGCGATCGGCGAGACGCAGGAGCGGCTGTGCTGGATCGTACCGCCCTCGTTCACGCCGCTGTTGCTCGAGATCTACAACGACGTCTTCTCGCTGCCCCGTATCGCGCGCGGCGCCGGTGCCGCGGTGATCGGGAAGGTCACCTGCTCCGGCCGCTACGTCGCGAAGCACCGCGGCCAGACCGTGATGGACGTCGATCTGCCGTTCCTCACGGGCGGCGTCCGCTATTCGCGTGGGTACGTTCTCCCCGAGCCTTCCGTGCCGGAGTCGCCTGAGATGCGGCAAGGCCGCGCACAGGCCGCCTTCTCCGCCGGCGAAGGGCCCGTGCGGCTGTTTTCCTGGCTGCGGCGCGTCCTTTCGCATCGCGACGTTGCCTCGCGGCGGACGATCTACGAACGGTACGACGGCGTGGTCCGCGGATGCACCGCGATCCCGCCCGGCTACGCGGATGCCGGCGTGCTCGTCCCGATCCCCGGTGCACCGCTCGCGGTCGCGCTCGGGCTCGGCGGGAACCCGCGATACGGAAAGCTCGACGCGGCGCACGCGGCCGAGCTTGCGGTGGTTGAGGCGGTCGCGAACGTCACCGCGGTCGGCGCCACGCCAGCGGGGCTGACCGACTGCCTGAATTTCGGCGACCCGACCGTGCCGGAGCAGATGGGCGCGTTCGTCGCCGCGGTCGAGGGGTTGAGCCGCGCCGCTCGTGCGCTCGGCGTCCCGTTCGTCTCGGGGAACGTCTCGCTCTACAATCGTTCCTCATCGGGGAATCACGTCGCGCCGTCGCCGATCGTCGCATGCGTCGGCACGATCGCCGATGTGTCCCGAACGGCGACCGGCGCCTTCAAGCGACCCGGCTCCGCGATCATGATGCTCGGCCGGTTCGAGGCCGCGTTCGGCGGCAGCGTCTTCGCCGAGATCTCCGGTCTCGACACACGGGCGCTGCCCGCGATCGACTACGCGTACTTCGCGCGCTGCTGCGAGGTGATCCGGGAAGCGTACGATCGCGGGCTGCTCCTCGCGGCCCGCGACATCAGCGACGGTGGAATGCTGGCCTGCATAGCGGAGATGGCGCTGACGTCGCGGCACGAGTCCTGCGACGCCTTCGTGGGCGCCCATCTCGAGCAGATCGAGACGGCGATGGACCCAGCCGCGCAGGATGCGGCTTGGTTCGCCGAGTTTCCGGGATTCGTCTGCGAGGTGGAGGACAAGGACGCGTTCGCGCGGGTCGCTGAGTCATGCGGCGTCACGGCGCGTTTGTGCGGACGGACGATCGCCGAACCCGTGCTGATTTCGCACGAACGGCGGGAAGCGGTGGATCTCGGCGATCTTCAGCGGTCGTGGACCGAACCGCTGCGCGATTTCTACGGGAGCACCGCGTGAGCGCGCGCGTCGCCGTGGTCGTCTTCCCGGGCACGAACAGCGAAGACGAGACGCTGCGAGCGCTGCTCGCGGTAGGGCTCGACGCCGAGCTCGTACACTGGTCAGCGCCGGGGAAGCTCGCACGCTTCGAGGCGTTCGTGCTACCGGGCGGCTTCGCATACGAAGACCGGATCCGGGCAGGCGCCGTCGCGGCGCACGATGCGGTGATGGATCCCGTGATCGAAGCGGCTGAGGCCGGCAAGTTCGTTCTCGGCATCTGCAACGGCGCGCAGATCCTCGCCGAAGCGGGACTCGTTCCCGGGACCGGACCGCTGCGGCGCCCGAGCGCCGCATTCGCGCCCAACGACACCGGACACTTCCGATCGGTACACGTGCACGTCGCGCTGAACGTCGATCCGAGCCGCGTGCCGATTCTGGCGGGAATCGAGGCCGGTGCGGTGATCCCCGCGTGGGCGTCGCACGGTGACGGACGGCTCGTGGCGCCTCCGGACGAGCTCGAGCGCCTGCGGCGGGACGGTCACGTCGCCTTCGTCTACTGCGAGCGCGACGGAACGCACGTCGCGGCGCCCAACGGATCGGCGCTCGATGCGGCCGCGTTGGTGAACCGCGCCGGAAACGTGCTGGCGATCATGCCGCACCCCGAACGCGACGGGTGGACGTTTCAGCACGTCGACGGTTCGCGGGGCGCGGGGAGCCGGGATTCCGCGGCGATGCTCGCGCCGTCCGGCGGTATCACCCTCTTCGAACACTTCGCGCGCGCCGTGCGTGCCCCGTACCGGAGCGCCGCGTGACGACACGCACGTTCGCCGTGACGCTGACCATCCCGGACAACGAGGCGTTCACGGCATACGAGACGCTCGGGCGGCTCGGGATCCCGGTCGGCAAGGTCGTTCGCTCCGACATCTGGCAGTTCGAGATGGACGCCGGCTCGGCTGACTTCGCGCGCACGATCGCGTCGATCGAGACGATCCACAACCCGAACAAGCATCGCTTGGCCGAAAGGGCGACAGACCGTCCGCCGGCGGGCGAGGTTTGGATCGCCCCGCGGGACGAAACCCCCGCGACGCTCGTGGCGGGCCGCGCCGTCGCAGGGGTTCACGTGGTCCGGCGGCGTACGGCATGGCGATTGCTCGACGATTGCGGGAACGACGTTTCACCCGGCGATCTTCAGCGAGCGGTCGAGACCTTTCTCTGCAATCCGGCGTTTCAGGTAGCAATCACAGCATGACGATGATGGTCGAACCCCTTCCCCAGGCCGAGCGCGGGCGCAGCAGCGTCGGCGAGATGTACACGATCGCGACGCTCGGCTCGCATTCCGCCCTGCAGATCCTCAAGGGCGCGCACGATGAAGGGTTCGGCACGCTCGCGATCGCGAACCGCGATACCGAGCGGCTGTACCGCGCCTTCGGATTCATCGACGAAGTGATCCAGATCGACCGCTACAGCGACTTCATGTTGCTCGTCCCCGAGCTGGAGAAGCGGAAGATCATCATCGTGCCGCACGGCTCGTTCGTCGCGTATCTCTCGCTCGACGAGCACAAGAAAATGCGCATCCCGTATTTCGGGAACAAGGCCGTCCTCGACTGGGAAGCGAGCCGTGAGCTGCAGCGCGACTGGCTGCTCCGCGCCGGCCTGAAGCTGCCTCGGCAGTTCAAGAGCGGCGCCGAGATCGACCGCCCGGTCATCGTGAAGCTCTACGGCGCGCAAGGCGGCAAGGGCTACATGTTCCTGCGTGACGCGATGGACTTCGAAGAGCGTGCCTCGCTGCTCGCGCGGCAGAACTACATCCTGCAAGAGTACATCATCGGCGTTCCGCTCTACATCCACTACTTCTACTCGCCGCTGACGGGCAAGCTCGAGATCATGTCGATGGACCGCCGCTATGAGACGAACGTCGATTCGCTCGGCCGTATTCCGTCGCAAGCGCAAGCCGGGATGGATCTCGACCCGTCGTACGTGGTCGTCGGCAACCAGCCGATCAGCCTGCGCGAGTCGATGCTGGCGGAGGCGTACCGA
>DASWSC010000224.1:0-7679 GCA_036402855.1 Candidatus Elarobacter sp.
TCCCATCATACCCCCTGGTGATGCGGCGCGGGCGGGGACCGCCCGTGCGGCTACGGTAGCACGCGGGGGGTCCTAGGGCAAGCGGGAGGCCGCCGAGCGAAAGAGCCCGTACGGCGGCGGGCTCGCCGCGGCGCCTTTGACGGCGTGCCACACGATGTCGTTCAGCACGCCGGGATCGGCGCGGTCGGCGCGATCGAGGTCGATCCGCGCGCTCTCGAGTGCGCGGTAGGCGTCCTTGCGATTCTTCGCCTCGAGGTTGATCCGCGCCGGCAGCGCGCGGAACGGGCGAAGGTCGGGCGTCGTGCGGAAGGCGGCGGTCAGCGGCAACGCACCCGCGTCGTACGGCGAGAGCGGCGGAAGGTCCAGCAGGATCTCGATCGTGCGCAGCACCGACGCCTGGGTGTAGCGGGCGTGCTGCACGCCGCCTGCGGCGTACGGCGAGATCAGCCAGAACGGGGCGCGCTGCTCGTCGACGTGATCGGGGCCGTTCTGCGCGTCGTCCTCGATCACGAAGATCGCGGTGCTCGCCCAGTCCGGCGAGTGCGAGATCGCATCGACGAGCCGCCCGACGGCGAGATCGTTGTCGCCGACGAGCGCGAATGGGGTACCGTACTTCTCGCGGGTCCCCGCCGTGTGATCGCGCGGGAAGCGCACGATCTCGAGTTGCGGCAGCGTCCCCGAAAGCTCGAACGCGTCGAACTCGCGCTTCCACTCGGCGAAGCGGTCGACGTCGCGCACCTTCATGTCGTACGTGGGGAAGGCGCGGTCGGTATGGGCACGGAGCGCGTCGTCGGAGGCGGTGACCGGGGTCGGCTTCGCGGCGCCGGCGGTGACGAACTCGCCGTAGTTGCGCACCGAGACGCCGTGCTCGAGCGCGTCGTTCCACAGATACCGCCCGTGCGGAACGGCGGCGCCGGCGGCGTCCTCGAAATCGTAGAGAGGGCGGCGCCGCGCGTAGTTCGGCGGCCACATCCGCTCGAGATAGTCGTTCGCGAACGCCGCCGTCGACCAGCTGTGTCCGTCGGCGCTGATGTGCGCGTTCTCGAAGAAGCGGTCGAAGGTCCCGAACCGCCGCGCCAGCGCGTGCTGGTTCGGCGTGATGCGCTCGCCGAAGAGCATGAGCCGCGGATCGCCGTCGGCACCCTTGAGATCGCCCAGCACTTGGTCGTACGAGCGGTTCTCCTTGACCACGTAGACGACGTGCCGGATCGGTCCGTTCGCCCGCACGATCGCGCTGGGCGGAAGCGGCTCGTGCTGCGCCAAGCCGCGCACGTCGTCCAGACCGCGCGCGAGCGCCGCGTCGTCCGGTATCGCGATGCGCCGGATCGATCCGGTGAGCTGCTTCGCGATGTACTCCGGAGACCCCGAGCCGTCCATCGGCATCGGGAACGGCGTGAACTTCGGGTTCGGGTGCCCCGACTCGCCCTTCGCGTCGGCGACGTACAGCACGCCGCGAGCGCCGTCGACGGCGAGCGCGGTCGGGTACCAGCCGGTCGGGATCGCGCCGAGCGGGACGAGTCCGCTTGCGGTCGTGCGGAAGACGGCGATCGCGTTCGCGGCGCCGCACGAGACGTAGAGGCGGTCACCGTCGAGCGCGAGCGCGTTCGGCGACGCGCCGACCGCACCGTCATGCGCGAACGGCAGCGGCGCGCGCGCGATGGTACGGCGGCTGCTCAGGTCGACGACCGCGATGTCGTCGTCGTCGGTGTCGGCGGCGTAGAGGCGGTCACCGGCGCGCGCGAGCGCGCTCGGATGGAGTCCGACCGCGATGCGGCCGGTGACCGCGCGTCCGGCGACGTCGATGATGTCGAGCTGCGATTCGGCGCGGTCGGCGACGTACAGCGTCGCTCCGTCGGCGGAGAACTCCAGCGCCGCCGGGTGGCGGCCGACGGCCGCCGACCAGACGACGTGCTCCGCGGCCGGGTCGACGAACGCGACGCGGTCGGCGAGATCGCCGGCGACCGCGAGCATCCCGTTCGGCGCCCGCGCGATCGCGACCGGAAAGAAAGGTACGCCGAGCGAGACGTTGCGGTCGGCGTTCCCGCGCGCCGGATCGACGTGCGCGAGCTGTTCTTGAAACGCGCCCGCAATCGCGATCCACATGCCGTCTCCGCCGGCGTCGCGCAACGGGACGCCGTATGCGGCGGTGAGCTCGATCTTGCGCACCTCGCGCAGCGACGTCGCATCGAGGACGCGCAGCGCGGGGGTGAGGTACCCCGCTTCGAGCTCGAAGACCCGCGAGCCGTCGTGCGAGACGACGACGGCTTGCGGAAAGGTCCCCACCCGGGCGACGGCGCCTTGCGGCGCGCGGATGCTCCAGCCCGTGGGGAGCAGCGTCAGCGCCGGACCGGCGAGCGCCGCGCTCGCCGCGATGGCGAACGCCGCCGCGAGCAGTGCCGCTCGCGCGCGCGGCCTCACGCGCTCGGCGCGGGCGAGCGGCGGACCGCGAGCACGATCACGCGTGGTCCGAGCGCGGCGAGGAGCGCCACCGTGATCGAGAAGAACGCCGGGTGAACGAACGGGAGGTCGTCATGCGGGATCGCGCGGCAGCCGACGTTCGTCCCCGCCATCGCCATGCAGAACAGTCCGTACGCGAGCTGGAGCCGGCCGTCCGGGTCGACGGCGGCGCCGAAGAACGCGCGCCGGTGCTCCGGCAACGACCACCAGAGGATCGGGATCGCGAGAGCGAGGCAGAACGCGCCGGTGATCAGCCCCCAGGCAAGGTCGAATGCGCGCGAGCCCTCGATCGATTCCCAGCCCATTTCGCGGCGTTCTTACCCTTCGATCTTCGAGAAGTCGGCCACCGCGCCGAGCGCCGAGCGGATCCCGGACAACAGCCTCAGCCGGTTCGCGCGCACGGCGGTGTCGTCGGCGTTCACGGTCACCGTGTCGAAGAAGACGTCGACGAAGGGGCGCAGCCGCGCGAGCGCGGCCATCGCGCCGGCGAAGTCCTCGCGCGCGGCAGCGTCACGGATCTCGCCGGTCGCGCGCGCCAGCTCGGCGGCGAGCGCCGTCTCCTCCGGCTGGACGAGGAGCGCCGCCTCGGGCGCCCCGTCGTAGCGCGTCTTGTCCTTGCTCTCTTCGCGGCGCACGATGTTCGAGGCGCGCTTGTACGCCGTGAGCAGGTTCGCGCCGTCTTGGCTCCCGAGGAACGCGGCCAGCGCGTCGACGCGCGCGAGCAGGCGCACGAGATCGTCCTCGTCGCCCAGGCTGAACACCGCTGCGATGAGGTCGTGCCGGACGCCGCGCTCGCGCAGATAGACCTTGAGGCGGTCGGCGAAGAACTCCAGCAGCTCGTCCGCGAGCGCGTTCTCGGAAGCAGCGGTGCCGAAACACGGACGCTGCTCGGCGTAGAGCGCGTGCGCGCGGGAGAACGCCTCGCGCAACGGAAGCCGCAGCCGGTTCTCGACGATGATGCGGATCGCGCCGAGCGCCGCGCGGCGGAGCCCGAAGGGATCTTTCGAGCCGGTCGGCTTCTCGCCCGCGCCGAAGAAGCCGGCCAGCGTGTCGACCTTGTCGCCGAGCGCGGCCGCGATCGAGACCGGCGCGGACGGCGCGCGATCGTTGGGCCCGAGCGGCGCGTAGTGATCGGCGATCGCGTCCGCGACCGCCGCATCCTCGCCTTCGGCGAGCGCGTAGTAGCGCCCGATCTTGCCTTGCAGCTCGGGGAACTCGCCGACCATCCCGGTGACGAGGTCGGCCTTGCAGAGGTGCGCCGCTCGCGCGGCGAGCGCGTCCGGCGCGCCGGGGACCCACGCCGCGAGCGCGGGCGCAAGCCGTTCCAGCCGGCGAACCTTGTCGCCGACGGTCCCGAGCTTCGCCTGGAAGACCAGCGCGTCCAGCCGCGGAACGCGCGCTTCGAGCGGCGTCTTGCGGTCCTGGTCCCAGAAGAAGCGCGCATCGGAGAAGCGCGGGCGCAGGACGCGCTCGTTGCCCGCGACGATCGCCGCACCGCCGTCGGGCGCGTCGAGGTTCGCGACGACGGCGAAGCGCGGCGCCAGCGCGCCGTCGCGCGTCTCGAGCGGGAAGTACTTTTGGTTCGCGCGCATCGTCGTCGTGAGGACTTCGCGCGGCAGCTCCATGAAGGCGGCATCGATCGCGCCGAGCAGCGGAACCGGCCATTCGACCAGGCCCGCGACCTCGTCGAGCAACGCCGGATCGGCCGGAACCGAGAGCCCTTCCGCTGCCGCAAGCGCGGCGACCCCGCTCGCGATGAGCTCCTTGCGTTCGCGCGGGTCGAGCACGACGTACGCGGCGCGCAGCTTCCGCGCGTAGTCGTCGAACGAGCTGACGGCGACCGGCTGCGGCGCCATGAAGCGATGACCGTACGTCGTGTCGTTCGCGCGCAGGCCGTGCGACGGCAGCGTCACGCCCGCGACGGCTCCGTCGAACAGGCAGAGCACGTTCTGCAGCGGCCGCACCCACCGCATCGGTTCGCTACCCCAGCGCATCGACTTCGGCCACGCGAACGACGCGATCGTCGCCGTGACGATATCGGCGACGACGTCGCCGGTCGCGCGGCCCGGGATCGAACGGCTCAGGTAGTAATACTCCGCGCCGCCGACGATGCGCGTCCCCATGCCCTCGAGCGTCGTCACGCCCGCCGATGTCATGAAGCCCTCGAGCGCGCGTTGCGGCGCCCCGACGTGCGGCCCTTTTCGTTCCTCGAGGACGTCGGGCTGGCGTGCCGGCAAGCCGTCGACGACCAGCGCGAGCCGCCGCGGCGTCGCGTACGCCTCGGCGCGCGTGAACTCCAGCCGCTCCTCGGCGAGGCGCGCCGTCACGGCGGCGCGCAACTGCTCCGCCGCCGCGGCTTGCATGCGCGCCGGAATCTCCTCGGAGAACAGCTCCAGGAGCAGCTCGGCCATCGTTCAGCGCGCCGTGCCGGAGCGCGCGAGCCAGCGCTCGCAGCAGCCTTTCGCCAGCGTCCGCACACGGCCGATGTACGCCTGGCGCTCCGTCACGCTGATCACGCCGCGCGCGTCGACCAGGTTGAAGAGATGGCTCGCGTGGATGCACTGGTCGTACGCCGGGAGCGGCAGACCGCGCTCGAGCAGCGCCGCGCACTCGGCCTCGGCGTCGGCGAAATGCCGCAACAGCAGCTCGACGTTCGCCGCCTCGAAGTTGTACGCGGAGAACTCACGCTCGTTCTCGAGAAACACGTCGCCGTACCGCAGCGGCTGCGCGCCGTCCGGTGCGTTGTAGGCGAGGTCGTAGACGTTCTCGACGCCCTGCACGTACATCGCAAGCCGCTCGAGGCCGTAGGTGTACTCGACGGAGACGGGGTCGCACTCGATCCCGCCGACTTGCTGGAAGTACGTGTACTGGCTGACTTCCATCCCGTCGCACCACACCTCCCAGCCGAGTCCCCAGGCGCCGAGCGTCGGGCTTTCCCAGTCGTCCTCGACGAAGCGGATGTCGTGCGCGAGCGGATCGATCCCGAGCCGCCGCAGGCTTTCGAGGTACAGCTCTTGCGCGTTCGGCGGAGACGGCTTGAGGATCACTTGGAACTGGTAGTAGTGCTGCAAGCGGTTCGGGTTCTCGCCGTACCGCCCGTCGGTCGGGCGCCGGCACGGCTGCACGTACGCCGCCCGCCACGGTTCCGGTCCGATGCTGCGTAGCGTCGTCGCCGGGTGAAAGGTCCCCGCCCCCATCGGCACGTCGTAAGGCTGCAGGACGACGCAGCCCTGCTCCGCCCAGTAGTGCTGGAGCGTCATGATGAGCGTCTGAAAGTCGAGCACGCGGCCGCGTGCCGAAGGCGGGACTATCACGTCGAACCTATGGTGCGCCGACCCGAGCCGTAACCCTCTGATCCCCGCTCATGCGCGCAGCAATGCGCCGAGCATCGCGGCGAGGACGACGACGATCCACGGCGCGGTGCGCCAGACGGTGATCGCGGCGAATGCGGCGAGGGCGATCACGATGCGGATCGGGCTCGTGCCGAGCGAGCGGAGCACCGGATCGTAGAGCACCGCGCCGAGCAGCCCGACGACGGCGGCGTTCGCGCCGCGTACCGCACCGGCCGCGCGCGGCGCGCCGGCGATGCGGTTCCAGAGCGGCGCGAGCGCGAAGATCAGCGCGAACGACGGAAGGAAGATCAGGGCGATCCCCACGATGGCGCCGGCGATCCCGTGCAGCGGTGAGACGTTGGCGTAGCCGAGGAACGCGGCGAACGTGTTCAGCGGGCCCGGCATCGCCTGCACCGCGCCGTAGCCGGCGAAGAAGTTCTCGGCCGAGATCAGCCGGTCGTGGATCATGCTCTGCAGCAGCGGCAGCACCACGTGGCCGCCGCCGAACACCAGCGTTCCGGCGCGCACGATCGTGGCGATGAACGCCGTCGCCGGCGTCTTCGGCAGCGCGGTCAGCGCGACGGCCACGACGAACACGATCGCCGAGCCGATCGCCGCGGCGCGCGGGACGCGGATCGGCAGGGCGTCGTGGCGCAGCTCCGGCGCGCGAAGGAACAGCCCGCCTGCGAGCGCGCCGAGCGCGATCGAGACCCACTGGAACGCCGGGAACGGGCGCAGCGCCAACGTGAGCGCCATCGTCGCGAGCGCGATCACCTTCGTGGGCAGGTCGTTGCAGAGCGACGCTGCGAGGCCGACGACCGCCTGCGCCACGACCGCGGCGGCCGCGGCGAACAGTCCGGCGAGGAGGCCGGCGAACCACGGCGGCGGCGTGTGCCGCTCGGCGCCGGTCATCACGGCGGCGACGGCGATCATCCCGATCGTCGACGGGAGCGCGAAGCCGAGCCAGGCCAAAAACGCGCCGGCGGGGCCGCCGCGCGTGAAGCCGACCAGCATCCCGACCTGCGTCGAGGTCGGCCCCGGCAAGACCGAGCAGAACGCGAGGATTCGGGCATAGGTTGCTTCGTCGAGCCAGCGCAGCTCCTCGACGAACGTGCGCCGGAAGAACGCGTAGTGGGCGACCGGGCCGCCGAACGAGGTCAGGCCGAGCCGAAGGAAGGTCGCGAACACCTCGCGCACGTCGCCCTGCTTACTCCCGGAGGACCGCGACTTCATGCACCTGGCCGACCTCACGGTCTATCACGACGGCCGCTTCGAGCGGTACGCCGACTCGAAGGTCGGGCTGCTCACCCACGGGCTGCAGTACGGGACCGGCTGCTTCGAGGGGATTCGCGGGTTCTGGAACGCGCGCGAGGAGGAGCTCTATCTGCTCCAGCTCGAGGACCACTTCTGCCGACTCGAGCAGTCCGCGCGCATCCTCTTGATGGAGCTGCCGCACAGCGCGCGCGAGCTGTGCGAGCTGACCGTCGAGCTGTGCCGGCGGAACGATCTCCGCACCGACACGTACGTCCGGCCGTTCGCCTACAAAGCCAACGAAGACATCGGCGTGCGGCTGCACGGCGTGCGCGACGCCTTCGCGATGGTCGCGATCCCGTTCGACCGCTACTTCGATGCCGACCGCGGGCTCAAGGCCGGGGTCAGCTCGTGGCGCCGCATCGACGACACGATGGCGCCCGCGCGAGGGAAGATCACCGGAACCTACGTCAACAGCGCGCTCGCGAAGAGCGAGGCCGTGATGAACGGCTTCGACGAGGCGATCATGCTCTCGGCCGAGGGCCACGTCTGCGAAGGCTCCGCCGAGAACGTCTTCATGGTGCGGCGCGGCGAGCTCTACACGCCCGATCCCTCGCAGAACATCCTCGAAGGCGTCAC
>DASWSC010000225.1:0-12032 GCA_036402855.1 Candidatus Elarobacter sp.
CGGAGACGTCGCCGTCGGGGACGTTCACGCCGATGCGCGGAGCGCGCAAAGCCGGCTCGTGCGGGATCCCGGTCCCCGGCGTCGACCTCAAGTTCGCCAGCGTCACCGATCCCGGTCAGTACGTCCCGCTCGGCGAGCGCGGCGAGATCTGCATCAAGGGCCCGAACGTGATGAAGGGCTACTGGAAGAACGAGGAGGCGACGCGGGAGTCGACCACCGCCGACGGCTACTTTCGAACGGGCGACGTCGCGTACATGGACGGTGACGGGTTCGTCTTCATCGTCGACCGCATCAAGGACATGCTGCTGTGCGGAGGCTACAACGTCTACCCGCGCAACATCGAAGAAGCGATCTACACCCATCCCGACGTCGCCGAGGTGTGCGTGATCGGCGTTCCGGACGAGTACCGCGGCCAGTCACCGAAAGCGTTCGTCGCGCTGCGCGGCGGGGCCGAGCCGTTCACGATCGACGAGCTCAAGCACTTTCTGCGGGACAAGCTCGGGAAGCACGAGATGGTGCAGCTCCTCGAGTTCCGTGACACCCTGCCGAAGACGCCGGTCGGCAAGATCCTCAAGACCACGCTCTACGACGAAGAAGCGCAGCGCCGCGCGGCGGCGGAAGTCTGATGGCGGATACTCCGCAGAAGGACCCGTTCGCCGTCTGGCGCGAGCTGGTCGCGCAGTGGGAGAAAAACGTGAACTCCGCCGCCAACACGGCGATGGCGTCGGACGAGTACAGCAGCTCGATGCACGGCGCGCTCGGGATGACGATGAAGATGCAGGAGACGATGCGCGATCTGATGGCCGCGTATCTCGCCAACGCGAACCTGCCGAGCCGCAGCGAAGTGCTCGCGCTCGCCGAGCGCCTCGGCGGGATCGAGGCGCGGCTCGACGCGATGACGGCGCTGCTCGAGCGCATCGCCGAAGCGGGCGGAACGAAGCCCGATGCACCGTCGCGCGGTCCGCGGCCGCCGCGCACCAAGGCCCCGCCGAGCGCGTGAACCCGACCGCGGAGCGCATCCAGACCGAGATCGACCGCGCGATCCAGCGCAGCATCAAAGGGCTGGAGTACTTCGCCTCGCCGGCGGCGGCCGTCGGCCCCACGCCCAAAGACGTCATCCT
Source organism: Candidatus Elarobacter sp. (assembly GCA_036402855.1). Taxonomy (GTDB): domain Bacteria; phylum Vulcanimicrobiota; class Vulcanimicrobiia; order Vulcanimicrobiales; family Vulcanimicrobiaceae; genus Vulcanimicrobium. The sequence goes on from DASWSC010000225.1 coordinate 1,122, forward strand.
GCAGCGCGGGACGATGCATCTCTACCACTACCGGCCGGTCGCCGACGAGATCTACCGCGTCCCGATCCTCATCGTGATGGCGACCAGCAACCGCGGCTACATCCTCGATCTCGCGCCGGGACAGAGCTTCGTCGCCTATTTGCTGCAGGCGGGCTACGACGTCTACCTGATCGACTGGGGGCCGCCCTCGCCCTCGGAGCGGACGCTCCGGTTCGAGGACTACACGCTGCGCTTCATCCCGGAGTGCGCGCAGCGCGTCCGGGACGACAGCGGCGTCGACGACGTGACGGTGATCGGCTACTGCATGGGCGGCGTGCTCTCGGTGATCTACGCGGCGCTCCACCCGCGCGACGTCACGAACCTCGTCTGCTTCACGACCCCGGTCGACTTCAGCAAGATGGAGCTCTTCGCGAAGTGGTCCGACCGGCGGTACTTCGACGTCGACCGGCTCGTCGACGCGAGCGGAAACGTCCCCTCGGAGCTGATCTTCACCTCGTTCGAGATGCTCCGGCCCGCGACGCGGCTGGCCGGGCAGGTGGCCCTGTGGGAGAACATCGGAGACGAGGCGTTCGTGCGCTCCTACCGCGCGTTCGAGCGCTGGTCGACCGACACGCTGCCGCTCGCCGGAGAGTATTTCCGCGAGACGATCAAAGAGCTGATCTGGGAGAACAAACTTCACCGCAACGAGCTGGTCGTCGGCGGGTGCCGCGTCGACCTTACCGCGATCGAGGCGCCGATGCTGCACGCGATGGCCGAGCACGACCACATCGTCCCGTACCCGGCGGCGAAGCCGCTGATCGAACACGTCGGCTCGCAGGACAAGAGCGAGATCGTCCTCAAGGGCGGCCACGTCAGCCTGGTCGCGGGGCCGAACGCGATCAAGCGGTTGTGGCCCGCGCTCGACCGCTGGCTCGGGGTGCGCTCGACGTGACGGAGCTGCGGCCGATGCGGCCCGGCGACGAGGCGGCGGTGCTGGCGTTCGCGCGCGCGCTCCCCGCGCACGACCTGCTGTTCTTACCGCGCGACATCACGCACCCGAAAGTCCTCGACGCGTGGATGCACGAGCTCGCGCGCGGGACGCTGACCAGTCTCCTCGCTTTCGACGACGGCGTCGTGACGGGCTGCGCGACGCTGGTGCGCGATCTGCTCTCCTGGTCGCCGCACGTCGGCGAGCTGCGCGTCGTCGTCGCGCGCGAAGCGCGAGGACAAGGGCTGGGCCGCCGGCTCGCCACCGAGATCGGCGAGCTGGCCGTCGAGAGCGGGGTCGAGAAGCTGGTCGCCCACATGACGCCGGACCAAACCGGTGCGGTGACGGTGTTCGAGACGATGGGCTACCGCGCCGAGGCGCTGCTGCGCGATCACGTGAGGGACGCGCACGGCGTGAAGCACGATCTGGTGATCCTGAGCCTCGACGTCGAGCGGTTCCGTGCGCGCGCCGCGGCCTACGGTCTCCGCTTCGAAGGGATCGCGATCGAATGAGCGCCGCACCGCCGGAGAGCACGGCGCAGCTCTTTTCGCTCGCCGGGAAGACGGCGCTCGTCACCGGCGCGTCGAGCGGGCTCGGGCTGCACTTCGCGCGCGTGCTGCACGCGGCCGGTGCGACGGTGATCCTGGCGGCGCGCCGCGTCGACCGGATCGAGGCCGAAGCGGCGCGGCTCGGCGAGCGCGCGCACGCCGTCGCGCTCGACGTCTCCGACGAAGCGTCGATCCTCGGGATGTTCCAGCGGCTCGCCGGCGCGCACGCCCCGTGCGACGTCGTGATCAACAACGCCGGGATCAGCGGCTCGAGCCTCGTGCTGCAGATGGAGACGGCCGAGTGGGATGGCGTCGTGAACGTGAACCTGCGCGGGCCGTTTCTGGTCGCGCGGGAGGCGGCGCGCCGGCTGGTCGCGGCGCAGCGGCCGGGCAGCATCGTCAACATCGCCTCGATCCTCGGACTGCGCGTCTCGCCGGCGCTCGCGCCGTACATGGCGAGCAAAGCGGGACTCATCCATCTGACCCGCAGTCTGGCCTTCGAGCTCGCGCGCTACAAGATCCGCGTGAACGCGCTCTGTCCGGGCTACTTCGACACCGAGATCAACGCCGAGTTCCTGAACACCGAGTACGCGCAAGCGATGGTCAAGCGCATCCCGCAGCGCCGCATCGGCAACCTGCATAACCTCACCGGTCCGTTGCTTCTGCTCGCCTCCGACGCCGGCGCGTTCATGACCGGCGAAGCGCTCGTCGTCGACGGCGGCCAGTCGATCAACGCGATGTAAGCATGCTGTCGCCCTGCGCGCGATGCCTTGTCAGCACAAAGAGTACGGGGGCGCACGCTTGGCGAAGGAAGCGTGGCGCGAACTACGGTTCGCACGGCGTCGAGCGGGGAACGATCCTATGCGGAGGATGAGACCATCATGACGACTGCCGACTGGAATTGGGCCGGCCCCAACGCCGGCCACCGGGGGCTCCGTCCTCCATCGAAGCTGCTGTGGCTGGCGGAGTACCGCTCGCTGTGGGAGCTCGGCTTCTCGCTCACCGCGTCGCCGCTGCTGCTCGGCGCGCCGCGCGGCGACGGGCACCCGGTTCTGGTGCTGCCCGGCTTCCTGGTGAGCGATCTCTCGACGACGTTGCTGCGCCGCTACTTGACCGCGCTCGGCTACGACACGTACGGCTGGGAGCTGGGGCGCAATTTCGGCGGGATCGCGCGGATGCGCGCGAAGCTGCGCGCGCGGCTCACCGAGATCCACGCGAAGACCGGCAAGAAAGTCAGCCTCGTCGGCTGGAGCCTCGGCGGCGTCTACGCGCGCGATCTCGCGCTCGCGATGCCGGACGCGGTGCGTTCCGTCATCACGCTCGGCAGTCCGTTCTCGCGCAGCGAGAACGCGAGCAACATCAGCGATATCTACGAAGCGGTCAGCGGCGAAGGGCCGTGGGACCGCGGGACGCCGCACGAGTTCGACGCGATCCGCGAGTCGCTCGCCGTGCCGGCGACATCGATCTGGTCGAAGGTCGACGGGATCGTGACGTGGCGCGCATCGGTGCTGCGCGCCGACGACCACAGCGAGAACATCGAGGTGCTCGGCGCCAGCCACATCGGGCTCGGCGCGAACGCGGCGGTGCTGTGGGCCGTCGCCGACCGGCTCGCGCAGCGGCAGGGCACCTTCGTCCCCTTCGTCCCGAAGGGCCCGTTCGCGATCGCGTACGGCGCGGCGGCGGCTTAGGCCGCTCCGCCCGCGACCAGCGCCGCGTGGAGCACGACGCCCGCGGCGCCGCCGACGAGGCTTCCGTTCAGGCGGATGAACTGCAGGTCGGGGCCGAGCTCGGTCTCGATCTTTTCCGTCACCATCTCCGCATCCCAGCGCTGCACGACGTCGGTGATGAGCGAGGAGAACTGCTGCTGGAAGCGCGCCAGCACCGACTCGGCGGCCTCGCAGATGCGCACGTTGAGGCGCGCGACGACGTCGGGCTCGTCGAGCATGCTCTGCGCGAGCTTCGCGGCGACGTCGCCGAGCCAGGCGGAGAACGCACCCTCCGATCCGGCGGGATCGCGCTGCAAGCGCGCGCGGAGCGTCGTCCAGCCGGCCGCAATGATCTGGTCGACCTCGGCGCTGCGCACCAGGGCCGCGCGCAGGCGCTCGACCTGCGCCTCCATCTCCGGGTCGTCGCGTAAGCGCACGACGAGCTCACCCAGATAGGCGTCGAGCTCGCGGCGCATCGGGTGGTCCGGCGTGCGCGCGATCTCGCCGATCAGATCGATCATCCCGTCGACGAAGCGGTTGACGATGTACGCATCGACGAATCCGGGCGTAAGGACGGAGCGCTTCGCGAAGCGGCGCTTGATCTCGGGACGCTGCGCGTCGAGCCAGCGCGCGAGAACGGGCAGGACGCGCGCGAGGACGCGCTGGTGCGCGCCGCCGGCGGTCAGGATGGTGAGCAGCGACCCGGCGGCGTGCGCGAGATCGAGCCGCTCGACCTCGTCGTTCACGACGCGGCGCACGACCGCGCGAATCTCGCCGTCGTCGACGGCGTCGAGCAGCCGCGGCACGAGCGCGCGCGCGTTGATCAGCAGCGTGCCGCAGTTGCCGGGGACGGCGAGCCAGCGCAGCAGGTGACCTGCGAGGTCGAGCTCGCGCAGCCGCGACGCGATGTTGCTCGGCGTGAGAAAGTTCTGTTCGACGAACATCCCGAGCTCGAGACCGATGCGGTCCTTGTTGTTCGGGACGATCGCCGTGTGCGGCAGCGGGATTCCCGCCGGCCGGCGGAACAGCGCGACGACGGCGAACCAGTCGGCGAGCCCGCCGATCAGCGCCGCTTCGCTGAACGCTTCGACCCAGGCGAGGAAGGGGTACGCGGGCCGCAGCCGCGCGGAGACGACGAACACGACCGCCATGACGCCGAGCAGCGTCGTGGCGATCGTCTTCATCCGCACCAGCCGCTCGCGTTTCACGGCGGCGTGCGGGTCGAGCAGCGCGAGGATGCTAGGCCTTGTCGGCGCCGTCGGCCGGCGTGGTGTCCTTCGCCGACTTGAGCAGTCCCACGAGCTGCGTGACGTACTCGTTCTGCTGCTCGATCAGCTTCACGGCGAAGCTCGAGTTGAGCTCGTTGACCTGCGAGATGACGGTGGGGATGTTGCGCAGGCTCTCGGCGCCCGGCAGCTTCGAGGTCGCGTTCGAGACGATCTCGCGGAACGAGTTGACGGCCTGAGCCTGGGCGGCCTGGGCCTGCTTGAGGGCCTCGAGCCCCTGCTGCTGGAGCTTCTCGATGGTCTCGATGTAGGCGTCGTTCATGGGGTTCTCCTAAGCCGGGTCACGGCGGGTGGCGATTCTTGCTAAGTATACCAAGCACTACGCTATCTTTGTCAAGCGATTCACGCGGGGGCCGCCCCGGTCAGGTCGTCGCCCAGACGTCGAGGTTGTAGCGGCCGGCGCTCGCCAGGCCGTCGAGCCAGCGGGCCGCCTCGGGGTCGTCCGCCGCCGTCTTCGCGCGGTAGAGGCGCGCGAACGCGGCGCGGACGTCGGGCTCCATGCGGCTGCCGTCCCCGCAGACATAGACCACGGCGTCCGTTTCCAGCAGCGCCCAGAGGCGATCGCCGTGCTCGGCGAGCCGGTGCTGGACGTACGTCTTCTCCGTGCCGAGCCGCGAGAACGCGACGAAGAGCTCGACCAGACCGGCCGCGGCGTACGCCTCGAGCTCGTCGCGGTAGAGAAAGTCGACGTCCGGGTGCCGGCAGCCGAAGAACAGCAGCGCCGGGCCGAGCGTCGCGCCGCGCTCGCGCAGCGCCGCGCGTTCTTGGAGAAAGCCGCGGAACGGCGCCAACCCGGTCCCCGGACCGATCATCACCACCGGCCGTGCCGGGTCGGCTGGGAGCCTGAACCCGCTCTTCGACTCCTTGACGAACGCGTCGACGCGCGTCCCCGCGTCGTGGCGCTCGAGATACGTCGAACAGACGCCCTCGAACGTACCGCGTCCCGACCAGGCCGGCTCGCGCACGACGGCGACCGTGATGCTGCACCGGTCGGGTGCGGCGAGCGGAGACGACGAGATCGAGTAGTAGCGCGGCGTCGTCGCCGGCAGCATGTCGAGATACGCCTCGAACGGCAGCTCGCACGCCGGATGCTCCTCGAGGAGATCGAGGACCGAGCGGCGCCGGCGCTTCACCTCGGTCTTGTACGGGCTGTTCTCACCGTCGTCGTCCGCCAGCGTCTGCAGCCGCGGGCGCGTGTTCGGGCACTGCGTGTGCTGCGCCATGATCTCGATCTGCTTGCGCGTCGCGGTGTGCTGCAGCTCGACGTAGTGCGCGAGGAGCCGGTCGACCGCGACCGGCGTTCCGACCGGAAGCGCCGGCGCCCGGGGCGAGAGCGCGCGAAGCTGCACGTACGTGCCGGGCTCGAAGGCGAAGCGCGTCAGCGCGCGCGCGACGACCGCCGGAGGGTTCTCCGCGACGACGCCGAGATGGTCGCCGGCGGCGTACGACGTCCCCTCCGGCAGTTCGATCTCGATGTGGCGCGTCGAACGCTCGCCGCCGCGCTGCAGCTCGCGGTTGACGTGGACGCGCAGCGCGGTCGCGCCGTGCGCCGCGGCGAGCGGGTTCGCCTGCGGGCCGGCGACGATCTCCACCTCGTAGCGCGGCCGGCTGCCGGTCTCGGCCTCCGCATCGAACGCGACGCCGAGCTCCTTCGCGACCGAGCGCCACAGCGCGAGCCGCCACTCGCGCGCTTGCGCGTCGAGATCGTCCTGCGCGTCGCCTTCGCCGCGCGTGAAGAGCCGCTCGGCTCCGTACTCGGCGAGCTTCTCGTCGAGGAAACGCGGCACGGATTGATAGGTCGACGCCCAGTTGCGGTTGCCGCAGCCGAACACGGTGTAGCGGACGCCGGCGAGCGCGTCCGGCGCCATCCCCTGGTTCAGCCAGGCGTAGAACCCGGCCGCGTTGTCGGGCGGCGCGCCGTTGTACGAGGCGCAGACGATGAGCACGCCGCCTTGGACCGGGAGCTTTCCGGCGTAGTCGTCGAGCCAGCCGACCTCGACGCTGAAGCCCTGCGCGCCCGCGGCGTCGGCGATGCTGCGCGCGATCTCTTCGGAGGTGCCGAGGTTCGAGCCGAACAGCACCAGCAGCGGCGTGCCGTGCGCCGGGACGCTGCGCGGCGCCGTCGCGACCGGTGCCGCACCGTTGCTCTGCGCGCGCGCGGGCGCCGCGGCGGCGGCGAGCGCCGTCCTGTGCGCGCGCGCACGAACCTTGATCTTCAGCCCCTCGGGCTTGAGCGTGAGCGTCTCCTTCATCCGCAGCACGTAGCGTCCGTGATCGATCAGCCGAAAGCGCTGCAGGATCATCCCGATCACCAGCGTCGCCTCTTGCATCGCGAACTGGCGGCCGATGCACGCGCGCTGCCCGTTGCCGAACGGCTTGTACGCGTTGAGCGGGCGCGCCCGCTCGCGGTCCGGCGCGAAGTTCTCCGGGTCGAAGAGCTCGGCGCGATCGCCCCACACGGCGGGATCGCGATGCAGCGCCGGAAGCAGGACCATCACCTGCGCGCGCGCCTTCAGCGCGTACGTTCCGCCGATCACCTCGTCGCGGTACGGCAGCAGCCCGAACGCGGGCGCCGTCGGCCACAGCCGCAGCGCCTCCTTGAGGATCTGCTGCACGTAGGTCAACGCGCCGACCTGCTTCATCGCCGGCTTCACCGAGAGGTCGGTGCCGAGGACGCGGTCGACCTCCTCGTACGCGCGGGCCAGCACGTCCGGGTTGTTCAGCAGATAGTAGATCGTGAAGGAGAGCAGCCCGCTCGTCGTCTCGTGTCCGGCGATGAGAAACGTGATGATCTGGTAGCGGATGTTCGTGTCGTCGAGCCGCTCGCCGGTCTTGCGGTCGACGCCGGTCAGCATGTAGTCGAGCAGATCGCTCTTCTTCGCGGCGGCCTCGTCGGAGGCGGCACGCTCGGCCTTGCGCTCGCTCACGATGCGGTCGACGACGCTGTTGAGGTACAGCGCGTCGGCGCCCAGGCGGGCTTGGCGCGAGCGCGTGAAGACGTCCTCGAACGGCAGCCCGCGCACGCTCATCGAGATCTCCAGCGCGTCGACCATCGCGTCGACGAACGGGTGGTTGTCCTCGCGGTAGAACGAGTTGAAGCGGTAGCCGAAGCCGCAGATCCCGATCGTGTCGAGGGTCAGCGCGGTCATGTCGTGGACGACGTCGACCTCGTCCTCGGGGTTCAGCCGCGCCCACTTGAGCATGAGCTGATCGGCGACGTCGAGCATCATCGGGTGGTAGCCCTGCATCGCGCGGTCGCCGAAGTTGGGCAGCAGGATGTTGTGGGCTTTCGACCAGTTGGGCTCGGTCGTGTACGCGGTGAAGAGGCCGTCCCCCGAGATCGTGCGGACGCGCCCCAGCGCGCCGCGCACCGACTTGTCGAAGCGCGACTCGTCGCTCAGCTCGTCGACCAGCGAGAAGCCCGAGACGACGGTGATCGGCTTCCCCATGATGTCGAGCTGAAAGATCGGTCCCAGCTCGCGGGCCAGGCGCACGAGATCTTGCACCGGCGTCGAGCCGCTGACCGAGAAGATGTTGCCGACGAACGGCTTCTTCGGCGGGTGCGGGATCGGCGCCAGGCCACCGGAGGCCGGCACGACCGGCGCGCTCACGCGGCGATGCCGTAGGCTCGTTCGAGCGCGCTCAGCTCGCCGGCGAGCATCGCGCCGACGCGGTTCACGTCCGGCACGACGTTCGCGCCGGCCATCAGCCCGAAGTCGAGGCTGTCGACGTAGCCGTGCACGGTGATGTTGAGCGCCTGCCCGTGGACGGGGATCGACATCGGGTAGACGTGCTCGATGCGCGCGCCGGCCATGTAGATCGGTTTCTTCGAGAAGAACACGTTCGAGACGACGACGTTGAACGGCGGCGGCACCGCGTCGGCGAGCCGCGAGCGGCCGTAGAACACGGCGAGGAGCTGGAGCAGCATCGGCGAGCCGAAGGTGGGAACGTCGGTGAGGTGCGGCATCAGCGAGCGGAACGGGTTCGCCAGCGCCTTCGACGCGGTCGCGCCCGCGACGATCGCCGCGAGCCGCTCCTTCGGGTCGTCGACGTCGGTCGCCAGCGGGACGACCATCCCGAACACCTGATTCTTCGTCTCGGCGTTGCCCTGCTCGCGCGCCGAGATCGGCACGAACGCCGTCAGCGTCTTGCGCGGCAGCGACTCCCGCTCCGAGAGATAGCGGCGCAGCACGCCGCTGGAGAGCGCGAGCACGACGTCGTTCACCTTTCCACCCGACTTCGCCGCGACGGCCTTGACGCGATCCATCGGGATGGTGACGGCGGCGAAGCTGCGCTCCGACGAGATCGCCGCGTTGAGCGGCGTCGACGGCGCCGAGAGCAACTGCAGCGCTTTGAGCGAGTCCGGCTTGAACGCGTTGGAGAGGGCGCTCGCGTACGCGGTTCCGATCTCGGTCGCGTTCGCGGCGAGCCGGAGCGGCCACTCGATCTGATGGATCGCCGCGTCGAGCAGCACCGAGGTGAGATCGGTTCCGCCGCTGCGCGGCAGCTCGAGCTTTCCGAGCTCGCCCGGCTGGAGCGGCGCGCGCCACAGCTCGGCGTACGCCGCGAACATCGACGACGCCACGTCGCGCACGTCCTGGCGCTGCGGCGGGGCCGGGGCCGGTGCGGGGGGCGGCGGCTCGTGCTCCGCCGGTGAAGGCGAGCTCTCGTAGAGGATCTCGGTGAGCGCCGCGCCGGCGCCGCCGTCGATCAGCGCGTGGTGCATCTTCGAGTAGATCGCCGCTTCGCCGTCGGGCATCTTGTCGAAGATGTAGATCTCCCACAGCGGGCGCGCGCGGTTCAGCGCCTTCGCGTGGAGCCAGCCGGCGATCCGCTGCGCGGTAGCGCGGTCGTGCGGCTCGGGGAGCGCGCCGCGCAGCACGTGGCGGTCGAGGTCGAACTGCTCGTCCTCGACCCAGCTCGGGCGGTCGATGTCGAAGGGCGTCTGGGAGAGCTTCCAGCGCAGGCTCTTCGCCAGGTGCAGCCGGCCCCCGATCCGCGCCTTGAAGTCCTCGTAGAAGTCGCCGTCGTAGCCCTCGGGGAGCTTCACGATCGTGAGGCTGCCGACGTGCATCGGCGTCTCGGCGGTCTCGGCGAAGAGAAAGGCGGAGTCCACGACGGACAGCTTCCGGATCGATTCGCTCATCGTGGACCGTCCTTCGTCGCGACGGAAGAGGCCGACCCTTTGGCGGAGGCTCGGCGAACTCCCTGGAGCGGTCTGCGCTACTCGGCGGGGCGTCCGGCGGCGCTCGCGCCGGTGTCGGGCCCGATCCAGACGGTCTGCACGTTGACGAACTCGCGGATTCCGAACTCGGAGAGCTCGCGCCCGATCCCGCTCTTCTTCACGCCGCCGAACGGCAAGCGCGGATCGGACGCGGTCATGCCGTTGATGAAGCAGTTTCCCGACTCGAGCTGCGCGGCGAGCCGCTCCGCTTCGGCGACGTTCCGCGTCCAGAGATTTCCGCCGAGCCCGTAGCGCGAGTCGTTGGCGAGCTCGACCGCATGCCGCGCGTCGCGCGCGCGCATCAGCGCCGCCGCCGGACCGAACGTCTCCTCGGCGGCCATGCGCATCCCGGGCCGAACGTCGCCGACGACGGTCGGCTCGTAGTACGCGCCCGGGCCGTCGCCGGGCTTCCCGCCGAGCAGCAGCGTCGCGCCGGCCGCGACGGTGTCGCGAACCTGCGCGGCGAGGTCGTCGCGCAGATCGGCGCGCGCCATCGGCCCGATCTTCGTCGCGCGATCCATCGGATCGCCGGCCGCCAGCTCGCGCGTTTTCTGCACGAACAGCTCGGCGTAGCGGTCGTAGACGGCATCCTCGATGATGAAGCGTTTCGCCGCGATGCAGCTCTGCCCGGTGTTCTGGAAGCGCGCCTTGACGCCGGTCTCCGCTGCTTTGTCGAGGTCGGCGTCGGCGAGCACGATGAAGTAGTCGGAGCCGCCCAGCTCGAGCACGGTTTTCTTGATCGCTTTGCCGGCGGCCGCGCCGACGGACGAACCCGCGCCTTCGCTGCCGGTGAGCGTCACGGCCGCGACGCGGTCGTCGAGCACGATCGGCTCCATCTCTTTGCTCCCCACCAGCAGCGTGGTGAACGCGCCGTCCGGGAACCCGGCTGCGCGGAAGATCTCCTCGATCCTCAGCGCGACGCCGGTGACGTTCGCGGCGTGCTTGAGCACCACGACGTTGCCCGCCATCAGCGCGGGCGCAGCGGCCCGAAACACCTGCCAGTACGGAAAGTTCCACGGCATGATCGCGAGCAGCACGCCCAGCGGTCGAAACGCGACGTAGCTGCGCGTCGCGCTCGACGCGATCTCTTCGTTCGCCAGCAGACGCGCCGCATTGGCTGCGAACCAGTCGCACGCGACCGCGCACTTCTCGACCTCCGCCTCGGCCTCGACGATCGGCT
>DASWSC010000226.1:0-2808 GCA_036402855.1 Candidatus Elarobacter sp.
ACGCGGCTGGCTCGAATCGAGCGGCCCGGTGACGGTACCGGAACTGGCGGAGCGCTTCGCCGTCGACGCCGCGACGGTCGCGTCGGCGATGCTGCAGCTCGAAACCGAGGGCCAGCTCTTGCGCGGTCACTTCCGCGGCGGCGAGGCCGAGGAGTGGTGCAACCGGCGCGTCCTGGCGCGCATCCATCGGCTCACGCTGGGCCAGTTGCGGCGCGAGATCGAGCCGGTCAACACGGCCGAGTACGTGCGCTTTCTGTACCGCTGGCAGCATGTCGCGCCGTCGTCGCGCCTGCACGGCATCGACGGCACGCTGCAGGTCGTCAAGCAGCTCGAAGGCTACGAGATCCCGGCCGCCGCGTGGGAGGCCTCGATCCTTCCGGCGCGCGTCGCACGCTACAAGCGCGAGTACCTCGATCAGCTCTGCTACTCGGGGGAAGTGATGTGGGGGCGGCTCTCGCCGCATCCGGCGCTCTCGCAGGACGAGGCGGCGGAGCGCAAGCGCCGCATCCGCCCGACGAAGCTTGCGCCGATCGCGCTGCTCACCCGCGAGGACGCCGAGGCGCTGATCGTCGCGCGCGACGGCGAGCAGAACGCCGCGCTCTCGGGCGCGGCGCACGACGTGCTCGAGGAGATCCGCCGCCGCGGCGCCCCGTTCTTCGCCGACATCGTGCGCGGCACGAAGCGGCTGCCGAGCGAGGTCGAGGAAGCGCTCTGGCAGCTGGTCGCGGCCGGCCTCGTCACCGCCGACGGCTTCGACGCGCTCCGCTCGCTGATCGACGCGAAGCGCCGGCTCGGCGAGAAGGGCGTCCGCGCTCGTCCGCGCTCGTCGAGCGGCCGCTGGACGCTCCTCGCCTCGGAGACGGAACGCATCGACGCGGAGGCCTTCGCGCGCCGTCTGCTCGCGCGCTGGGGCGTCGTCTTCCGCGACGTGGCCGTGCGCGAGAGCCTCGCCCCGCCGTGGCGCGAGCTGCTCGGCGCGCTGCGCCGGCTCGAAGCGCGCGGCGAGATCCGCGGCGGACGCTTCGTCTCCGGCTATGTCGGCGAGCAGTTCGCACTCCCCGAAGCGGTCGACGCGCTGCGCGCCGCCCGCCGAGCGGGCGACACGGAAGACCTGGTCGACGTCTCCGACTACGATCCGCTCCGGATCGCCAACGCGCTGCTCCCGGAGGCGCGCCCGGCGCCTGCGCGGATCGCTTAGGGGCTTCCCGTCACGCGCTGCACCATCCGGTAGACGATGCTGGTCTGCGTCCCGCTCTTGAGCGAGTAGTTCGCATCGTCGTAGCCCCACCAGTCCCAGCAGCCGTTCGGGTTGTACGGGAACGGGCCGGGAGCCGGAACCGCGTACGGGTAGAGCACGATGATCTTGTTGGTGTCGGCCCACTCGTCGATCCCGCTCTGCGTCACGAACTTGTCGCCGATCTCGCCGTGCCCTTGATGGCAGCCGTGGAACACGACGACGAAGCCGCACGTCGCGCCGGCGGCGCAGGTCTGCGGGACGAAGACCGTGCCGTTGGTGTCCATCGAGTTCGCGGCGCTCGCGCCGAACTCGGTCTGGTCGAAGCGCATCAGGCTGCCGCGCAGCGCGCCGCTCGCGCGCGGAGTGAGCGGACCGAAGAACGCCGAGAGCCACTTCTGCTCCGAGTCGTAGGGCTGGCCGTTCACGCTGCACGCGATCATGTAGGGGCTGGCGACCGTCCCGCACGGCAGCTCGCCGTCGGGTGACTCCCAGCCGTGCTCGGCGGGGATCGCGCTGTCGAACGTGACGCGCGCCCCGTAGTGCAGATACTGGGCGTTGAGGTCGGCCATCTCTTTCGGGTTTACCACCGAGTCGCGCGTTCCGGACCAGAGGTAGACCGGTTGATTCTGAAGGTTCGAGGACGCGTCGATGGTCGCGGCAGCGGATTGCTGGTCGAGATATGCGTTCGACTGCGCGAGCGTGCTCTGGTAGAGCGCCTGGCCGTTCACCGTCTCTCCGCCGCACTCGATCAACGCCAGCTCGACGCTGTCCTGCGCGCAGTGGAAGACGCCGCCCGCGTAGATCGCCGCGCCTCGGAAGACGGCCGAGTGCGCGACGTGCATCTGCACGCCGAAGAATCCGCCCGACGAGATGCCGGCGACGAAGATCTGCTGCGGCGAGACATGATACGCGCCCAGCTTGACGATCGCCGGCGCCGGCGTGGAGGTCGGGCCCGTCGTCCCGGGCGCTCCGGGCGTCGGCGTCGCGGTCGGGGTTGCGGTGGGGACCGGCGTCGGGGTCGGCGTCTGGCCCGGCGGGGGCGTCGCGGGCGGAGCGGTCGGCTGACCCGGACCGGCGCCCGGAAACTGCGGGCTCGACGTCGCCGAAGGGACCGGTGCGACCGCGCTCGACGAGCCGCCGCTGCAGGCAGCGACCGTAACGGCGGCAGCCGCGGCGAGAACCGAGAAAGTCAGACGAGCTCCCTGCACCACGTTCCCTCCATCCAGCGATCGAGGAACGCTATACCGCAGCGGCGCCCGAACGCTCGGCTGCTCGCCGGTGAGGCGAGGTTCCGCGGAGCGGGTCCCCAAACGTGCGAGCGATGCGCACCGTTCGGCTGGGCCGTACCGGCCTGAAGGTCTCCGAGGTTTGCCTGGGCACGATGACGTTCGGGCTTCAGACGGATCGCGACGAATCGTTCGCGATCATGGACGTCGCCGACGAGGCAGGCGTCGACTTCATCGACGTCGCCGACGTCTATCCGGTCGGCGGGACGCTCGAGACCGTCGGGCGGACGGAGGAGATCGTCGGTGACTGGCTCGCCGGGAAGCGCGAGCGCTTCGTCGTCGCGA
>DASWSC010000227.1:0-1834 GCA_036402855.1 Candidatus Elarobacter sp.
TCAACGCCGGGTTCGAGGAGGAAGCGTTCGCGTGGCGTGCGTGGCTGCTGCGCGCCGTCGCCGGCAACCCCAAGCAGCTCCAGATCCTGTACGGGCTGCGCGGCGAGCGGCGCCTTCCCGAGTTCGAGGCGCCCTGGTTGAAGGGATACGCCGGCTCGCGTCCGGTGCGAATCGGGAACGCCGCGGCGCAGCAACTCCAGCTCGACGTCTACGGCGAGGTCGCCGACGCGATGTACCAGGCGCACCGCGCGGGGCTCCCGCCGGACACCGACGAGTGGTTGCTGATGAAGAACGTCGTCGAGACGGTCGAGAGCCGGTGGCGCGAAACCGATTGCGGATTGTGGGAAGTGCGCGGCGCGGAGCGGCACTTCGTCCATTCCAAAGTGCTTGCATGGGTCGCGCTCGACCGCGCGGTCTGTGCGATCGAGCAGTTCGGGCTCGACGGCCCGGCCGACCGCTGGCGCGCCGTCCGCGACCAGATCCACGCCGAGGTCTGCGAGCGAGGATACGACCCGAAGCGCGAGACGTTCACCCAGTCGTACGGCTCGCGCGAGATCGACGCGGCGACGCTGCTGATCCCGCTGGTCGGGTTCCTGAAGCCCGATGATCCGCGCATGGCCGGCACGGTGCGCGCGATCGAGCGCGAGCTGATCGTCGACGGTTTCGTCATGCGCTACACGTTCGCGTCGAACGAGACCGACGGGCTCCCGCCCGGCGAGGGCGCGTTCTTCGCCTGCGGCTTTTGGCTCGCCGACAACTACGTGCTGCAAGGCCGCCACGACGACGCGACCGCGCTCTTCGAGCGGCTGATCGGCGCCGCGAACGACGTGGGGCTGCTCTCGGAAGAATACGACGTGCGCCGGAAGCGCCTGGTCGGAAACTTCCCGCAAGCGTTCTCCCACGTCGGCTTGGTGAACACCGCCTACAACATCGCCGGAGCCTCGAAGCCGGCCGAGCAGCGCCGCGGAGCGCAGGCCGTCCGGAAGGCGGAGCGCACGGCATAACGCCCGCGGCGCCGGGCACCGGACCGGTCGTAACACCACCGGAGGACCCGAGTGCCGAACGACCGGCGCCGCGACACCGAGCGCGGCTTCACCCTGATCGAGCTCATGATCGTCGTCGCGATCATCGCGATCCTGGCGGGGATCCTGATCCCGAATTTCGTCAACGCGCGCTCGCAAGCGCAGACCGCGGCGTGCGAGTCGAACCTGCGCGCGATCGCGACCGCGCTCGAGCTCTACTACGCCGACAACCAGGTGTATCCGACTGCCAGCGGCGCGGCGGTCCAGCCGACCCTCCTCACCGTGAACGGCCTCGCGTACCTCAACAACACGCCGAAGGACCCGGCCGCGCAGAGCGGCGCGGCGACGTACTCGCTGACCACGGTGCAAGCCGCGGCGGGGAACGCGCCGGCGTACACGATC
The DNA here is from genome assembly GCA_036402855.1 of Candidatus Elarobacter sp. GTDB lineage: Bacteria > Vulcanimicrobiota > Vulcanimicrobiia > Vulcanimicrobiales > Vulcanimicrobiaceae > Vulcanimicrobium. The sequence continues at coordinate 1,425 of DASWSC010000227.1, forward strand.
GTCTGCCCCGGTGTGCACGCCGCCTCGACGCTGGCGAAGCTTCCGCTCACGTCCGGGGCGCCGGGGAGCGTCTGCGGACCGACCTGCACGGCGACGAAGATCCAGTACTCGGCGGGGCAGGGGCTGGTCGCCGCGCCGTGACGGACCTTCTCGATGGGGCGCTGCGCGCCGTCGCGACCCGCTCGCACGCCGCCTACCCGCTCGTCTTCGCGGCCGGGCTCGTCACGAGCATCGGTCCGTGCGCCGCGCCGCGCTACGTCGCCGTGGCCGCGCTCGTGAACGCCGCGCGCCGCCCGTGGCACATCGCCGTCCCGTTCGCGCTGGGGCTGATCGGCGCGTACGTCGTGACGGGCTTCGGCGCCGGGATGCTCGCCGCGCTGCAGCTCCGCTCGTCGATCGTCTACGCCGGG
>DASWSC010000228.1:0-5970 GCA_036402855.1 Candidatus Elarobacter sp.
GCGAACGGCATCAGCGCGACGTCGAATCCCGCCAGCAGCGAGGGCAGCTCGGCGTACTCGCGTTTGCCGAGGTAGGCGATGTTCGCGCGCCGCGGCAGCGCCGACTCTTCGATCTTCGCGAGCGGCCCGACCATCGCGACCGCCGCGTCCGGGTAGGCGGCGGCCAGCGCGTCGACGAGCGCCAAGTCGACGCGCTCGTCGATCACCCCGACGTAGCCGAACACCCGGCGGCCGCGCAAGGACGCGAGCGCCGGATGGGGCTCGGCGGTGCGCGCCTGCGCGAAGTGCTCGACATCGACGCCGGACGGATAGCAGCGCGCGTTCGCGGTGCGCCCCTCGAGGCTGCGGAACAGCGATCGGCCTCCGCTGAACGCGATCGCCGCCCGCTCGAGCACGACATCCTCACGCGGCGCGATCCGCGGATCGGCCTGCGCGAACTTCGAGAGCTCGTCCATTTTGTCGAAGACCACCGGTGCGCCCGCGAATGCGTCGGCGAGCGCCACCATCATCGGCGTATACAGCCACACCAGCGGCCGGCGCTCGCCGGCGAGCTCCCGCACCGTCGCCAGCGCTCGCGCGTCGACCGCGTCGGCGGTCGCACCGCCGCGATGCGGCGTGACCACGGTGAGCGCGCCGTCCCGCGACACGACGTCTTCGTCGCGGCCGGAGAGCAGCGGCTCTTCGAGCACGATGACCGGAACGTCGCGCGCGACGCGGGAGAGCAGGTGGTTCGGCCGCTGCCACACGCCGTGCCATCGCAAATGGAGGCCGGCGATGACGACGTCGACGGGATCGTACGGAATTGAACGTTCTCCTGGTGTGGAAGCAAGCTGGCTAGAGTGCCGTTTTGCCGGGGGTATAGGCGGTGTACCCACTCTTCGACGAACCGGGTCCGGTCGGACGCGGCTAGGATTGATGTATACGTGTACGACTTTCTCGTAGTCGGTGCTGGATTGGCGGGAAGCACGATCGCCGAGCGGCTCGCGAGCCAGCTCGACGCTCGAGTTCTCGTGATCGACAAGCGACCGCACGTAGCGGGGAACACGCACGACCCGCTGAGCCCGGACGGAGTCCGGTATCACCAGTACGGCCCGCACATCTTCCATACCAACGCGCGACACGTCGTCGAATACCTCAGCGCATTCACGGAGTGGATCCCGTACGAGCACCGCGTCCTCGCCCGCGTCGACGGCCTGCTCGTCCCGATTCCGATCAACCGCACGACGATCAACCGTCTCTACGACCTCGATCTCGACGCCGCAGGGGTCGAGCGGTTCCTCGCCGAGCGCGCCGAGCCGCTGGCCCGAGTGGAGAACTCGGAACACACGATCCTCTCGCGCGTCGGGCGCGAGCTGTACGAGAAGTTCTTTCGCGGCTATACGCGCAAGCAGTGGGGGCTCGACCCCTCGGAGCTCGACGCGACCGTCTGCGGGCGCATCCCGACGCGCACCGGGGACGACGACCGCTACTTCACCGACGCCTTCCAAGCGATGCCGAAGGACGGCTTCACCGCGATGGTCGAGCGCATGCTCGCCGACCCGCGCATCGAGGTCGTCACGAACTGCGACTTCGCCTGGATCCTCGACCGCGCGAGCTTCAACCACGTCGTCTACACGGGGCCGATCGACGAGTACTTCGAGTACAAGTTCGGCGCGCTGCCCTATCGTTCGCTGCGGTTCGAGTTCGAGACGCGCGACGTCGCGTGGGTGCAGCCCGTCGGCTGCGTCAACGAGCCGAACGAGGCCGTCCCGTACACGCGCACGACGGAGTACAAGCACCTCACCGGGCAGTCTCACCCCAAGACGATCCTGAGCCGCGAGTACCCCAGCGGCGAAGGCGATCCGTACTATCCGATCCCGCGCCCGGACAATCGCGAGCTCTACCGCAAGTACGCGACGCTCGCGGCGGCGCAGCGCCACGTGACGTTCGTCGGCCGGCTGGCCGAGTACAAGTACTTCAACATGGACCAAGTCGTCGCGTCGGCGCTGGTCACGTTCGAAGAGCTCGCCCGCACGACCGCCGCGGTCGCATCCTGAGCCGAGGTCCGATGCCGTCCTTGCCGGAGCCTGAGATCTGGGCCTCACCGGAGCCCACCGTCGCGCGGATCGATCGCCTGCGCGTGCGCGATCAGTTGCGCGAGACGGGCCACGAGACGCGCGAGAGCGACGTCGATCTGATCGCGAACCTCGGCGTGCACGCGACCCGGTACCCGGTGCTGTGGGAGAAAGTGGCGCCGCACGACCCCTCCGTGCGCGACTACGGCTGGGCCGCGCGGCGGCTGCACGCGCTCGCCGAGCGCGGGGTCGAGCCGATCGTGACGCTCCTCCACCACGGCAGCGGCCCCAGCTACACCGAGCTGGTCGATCCGGCGTTTCCGGCGCTCTTCGCGGAGTACGCCGCCGCGACCGCGCGCCGGTTCCCGTGGGTGAAGCGCTGGACGCCGATCAACGAGCCGCTCACGACGGCGCGCTTCTCGACGCTGTACGCGGCCTGGTACCCGAACCGGTTCTTCGACCACGGGGCGTTCGGCCGCGCGATCGTCAACGAGGCGGCCGCGATCGCGGCCGCGCACGAGCGCATCCGCGAGATCATCCCGGACGCCCAGTTTCTGCTGACGGAAGACCTGCAGAGTTTCACCGCGGCCGACGAGCGCGTCGAAGCGTACGTCGCGCACAAGCGCGAGCGCATGTTCCTCTCGTGCGAGCTGCTGCAGGGCCGCATCGTCCCCGGGCACCCGATGCACGGCTACCTGGTCGAGCGCTGCGGGATCGCCCCGGCCGAGCTGGCGCGGCTCGCGCGACGTCCCGAGCCGCCCGACGTGATGGGCTGGAACTACTACCCCAACTCCGAGCGCTGGCTGGAGAGCGACGGTGCCGGCGGGCACCGCAACGTCGGCGTCGTCGACGTCGTACCGGAGAACCTCGACATGCGCCCGCTGCTGCGCGACGCCTACGCGCGGCTGCGGCTGCCGTTCGCGCTCTCCGAGGTGCACGTGATCGGCAGCGAGCGCGAGCGCGCGCGCTGGATGCTGCAGCGCTTCGCCGACGCCTCGGCGGTGCGCGATGAAGGCGTACCGCTGGTCGCATTCGGCGCGTGGGCCGCGTTCGGGATGGTCGACTGGTTCTCGCTGCTGTGCCGCGAGGACCGCGTCTGCGAAGACGGCGTCTACACGTGCGCCGGGCCGAACGCGCGGCCGCAGCCCACGCTGGTCGCGCACGTCGTGCGCGAGCTCGCCGCCGGGCGCGTTCCGGACGCGCCCGCCGAACCGGCGTGGTGGGAGCGTGACCGCACCGCCGTCGCCTGAGACGATCCGGCTGACGAACGGCGTCGTCGAGCTGCGCGTCCCGGCGGCGTTCGGGCCGCGCGTGATGCACTACGGCTTCGTCGACGGTCCCAACGTCTTCGGCGACGCCGCCGCCGCGCAGCGCGAGACGCCGCACGGCATGTGGCGCGCGTACGGCGGCCACCGCCTCTGGGCCGCCCCCGAGCGCTTCCCCGAGACGTACACCGTCGACGACCGGCCCCCGGCGATCGAGCACACCGGGCTGCGCCTCCTCGCTCGCCGCGCGCGCGACCCGCAGACCGGGCTCGTCGCGGGGATCGAGCTGCAGCTCGATCCGGACGGGACCGGCGTCCGCGTGACGCACGAGCTCGCGAACGAAGGGCGGTCGCCGCAGCGTCTGGCAGCGTGGGGTCTGACGGTCGTCGCGGCCGGCGGCACGGCGCTGATCCCGAACCCGGAGTTCCGCCCGCAGCGCGAGGCGCTGCTCCCGGCCCGCGCGATGGTGCTGTGGCGCTACACCGATCTCTCCGACCCGCGGTTCGTGTTCGGCCCGTCGTTCGTGCGGCTGCGCTGCGATCCCGAGCGGCCCACGCCGAACAAGATCGGCGTCGCGTGCGAGCGCGGATGGTTCGCCTACCTCACCGGCGGAACCGCCTTCGTCGTGCGAACCGCGTACGATGCCGCCGCCGACTACCCGGATCGCGACTGCTCCGTCGAGGTCTACACCGAAGGCGGCTTCTGCGAGGTCGAAACGCTCGCTCCGCTGACGACGCTGGCGCCGGGCGAGGTCACCCGCCACGTCGAGCGGTGGTCGCTCGCCGGCGGCCTCGACGCGCCCGATGACGCGTCGCTGGCGGACGCTTTGGGCAAGCACGTCGCACAGTGAACGCCGACGACGAACCCCGCCCCGTCCCCGAAGAGCCCGCCCTCCACAAAGAACACATCACGCTACCGGACGCCCGGTACCTGATCTTCTACACCTTCCCCAATGCCCAATGTCACCCCAAGCCCCCAATGTCGTCGTGAGCCCCAATGTCGTCATGAGCCCCAACGTCGTCGTGAGCCCCAACGTCGTCGTGAGCCCCAAATGTCATCCTGAGCCTGTCGAAGGATGAGCCCTGGCCGTGACGTTGCCTTGCGGCTCATGCTTCGACAAGCTCAGCATGACATTGGGACCGGTGCGCGACGGTGGCGCGGGCGGGGTGAGGGCGTGAGCGAGCTGCGGTGGCATCCGCTGTTGGGCGAGTGGGTCGCGACGGCGACGCACCGGCAAGACCGCACGTTCTTTCCGCCGGAAGACTACTGTCCGCTGTGCCCGACGAAGCCGGGGAAGTTTCCGACCGAGATTCCGGCCGAGACGTACGACATCGTCGTGTTCGAGAACAAGTTTCCGTCGCTGCAGCGCGATCCGCCGGCGCCGGCGATCGAAAGCACCGCGCTGGAACCGGTCGAGCCGTCGCGCGGCGCGTGCGAGGTGGTGTGCTACACGCCGGATCATCATGCGACGCTCGCCGAGCTGCCGCTCGAGCGGATCGAGCATCTCGTGCAGGTCTGGCGCGACCGGACGCGCGAGCTCGGCGCGCGCGACGACGTCGTGCACGTCTACCCGTTCGAGAACAAGGGTGCGGCGATCGGCGTCACGCTGAGCCATCCGCACGGCCAGATCTACGCCTACCCGTTCGTTCCGCCGGTCGTCGCGCGCGAGATCGAGCAGGCGCAGGCGCACGAGAGCGCGACGGGCCGGTGCCTCTTCTGCGACGTGCGCGACCGCGAGCGCGACGACGGCCGGCGCATCGTCGCGGAAGAAGACGGCTGGCTCGCGTACGTACCGTTCTTCGCGCGCTACCCGTACGAGACGCATCTGGTCGCGACGCGCTGCGTGCGCTCGCTGCTCGATCTGGACGCGCGCGAGGTGCGCGGCTTCGCGCGCATCCTGAAGCGCGTGCTGGGCGGCTTCGACGCCCTCTTCGACGTCTCGTTCCCGTACATCATGGCGATCCACCAAGCGCCGAAGACCGGCGCGCCGTACCATCTGCACGTCGAGTTCTATCCGCCGATGCGCAGCGCGACGCGGCTGAAGTACCTGGCCGGCTCGGAGGCGGGCGCCGGGATGTTCATCAACGACACGCTGGCCGAGGAGAAGGCGGCCGAGCTGCGCGCGAAGGTCCCCGCGGCTCGTCCCGAGCTCGCCGAAGGATGATCGAGCTCAACGCGCTGCGCGATGCGTTCGCCGCGCTGAGCCCGCGCACGCCGCGCTTCTTCCGCGCGCCGGGGCGGGTCAACCTGATCGGCGAGCACGTCGACTACAGCGAGGGCTTCGTCCTTCCGCTGGCGATCGACCGCGCGACCGTGAGCGCCGGTGCGCCCCGCGACGACCGCCGCGTGCGGATCCGCTCGCTCGACCGCGACGAGACCGCGGAGTTCGATCTCGACGAGTCCGATCCGCAGCCGTCCGGCGCGTGGAGCGACTACGCCCGCGGCGTCGCGCTCGCGCTCGCCGGCCGCGTCCCGCTCTCGGGCGCCGATCTCGTGATCCGGACGACCGTCCCGATCGGCGCGGGGCTCTCGTCGTCCGCGGCGTTCGAGCTCGCGGTCGGTCTCGCGCTGCTCGGCGCGGCGGGCGAGTCGCTCGCGCCGCACGATCTCGCGCACGCCGCGCAGGAAGCGGAGAACGGCTTCGTCGGCTT
>DASWSC010000229.1:0-4782 GCA_036402855.1 Candidatus Elarobacter sp.
AGTTCGACCGGCACGTGAAGCAGGCGATCTACGTCTCGGCGACGCCCTCAACGTACGAGATGGGCCGTTCGACGCAGGTCGTCGAGATGATCATCCGGCCGACGGGCCTGGTCGATCCCGAAGTGGAGGTGCGCCCGACGCGCCACCAGGTCGACGACTTGATGGACGAGATCCGGCTGCGCAGCGAGAAGGGCGAGCGCGTCCTGGTCACCACGCTGACGAAGAAGATGGCGGAAGACCTCACCGACTACCTACTCGAGAACGGCATCCGCGTGCGGTACCTGCACAGCGAGGTCGAGACGCTGGAGCGCATCGCGATCCTGCGCGATCTGCGCAAGGGCGAGTTCGACGTGCTGGTCGGCATCAATCTGCTCCGCGAAGGGCTCGACCTGCCCGAAGTGTCGCTGGTCGGCATCCTCGACGCCGACAAGGAAGGCTATCTGCGCTCGGGGACGTCGCTGATCCAGACGATCGGCCGCGCCGCGCGCAACGTCGAGGGCAAGGTCATCATGTACGCCGACGTCGTGACGGAGTCGATGGCGAAGGCGCTCGGCGAGACGAAGCGCCGCCGCGAGCGCCAGGTGGCGTACAACCTCGAGCACGGCATCGAGCCGAAGTCGATCCGCAAGGAAGTCCACGACATCCTCAGCATCGTCGGCGGCGCGCAAGGCGGAGCCGACGCGGCGAACGCCGTACGCGCGGAGCACCTGCCGCGCGACGTCGCCGAAGCGATGGCGAAGGAGATCGAGCGCAAGATGCGCGACGCCGCCGCGAACCTCGAGTTCGAGAAGGCCGCCGCGCTGCGCGACGAGCTGGTGAACCTGCGCAAGCAGATCGGCGGCAACGAGAGCGTCCTCTTCCAAGGCAAAGCCCCGAAGATCTTCCAGCACGCGCTCAAAGAGCTGATCGGAACCTAAGTACGCGCCGCTCGCGAGCTCTAGGGTGCTAGTTGGGCCGGTCGCGGTGGCGGATCTCCGCACTCACGACCTTCGAGCCGGGAGGCTGGGTCCACCAGGAACCGGGCGGGGCGTTCCGGCTCTTCTCTGAATGTGAGTCGAGCATCAGTTCGCGGCCCTTATAGAGACAGCCCCTGCGCTCCAGCTATTTTGCGTACCCGGCTGAGCAATGGTACAGGAAACCTGAGTGAACAGGGCGTTCGGCGTCACCATATGTACGGCAAACAACGACGTGGCGCCGCTGCCGGCCGGCGGAGCGGTGGGAGGACGGTGCGCCGTTGACCACCCGCGGCGCCTCCGGCCAAACGGGACTATCGCGAGCCTGCGACGCCTGCCAATCGTCGCTCTGACGCCAAAGGTCCGCTCGTCGCGGCCTGAGCCGGCCGGCGAGGAAATCGCGTCGAGCGACGAATGTGCTTCCGTTCATCTGAAGGAGGCCCGAATGCTCGCGCGCCGTCTCAGCGCATCCCTTGCCGTCGTCGCCCTCGCCGTGCTCGGCGGCGGCCCCACTCGCGCGGCCGCGCCGCCGGAGATCGTCATCGGCTCCGTCCTCCCGCTGACCGGCGGCTCGGCTCAGACCGGCGCGCTGCTGCGCACCGCGCAACAGCTCGCCGCGGACCTCGTCAACGGTCACGTGAGCTACCCCCTCCCGATGGTCGGGAAGAGCGGGTTGCCGCATCTCGGCCACGCGCGCATTCGCCTGGTGTTCGCCGACTCGCAGGGCAAGCCGGATCAGGCGCGTGCCGCCGCCGAGCAGCTCATCACGCAGGAGCACGCGGTTGCGCTCATCGGGACGTACGCTTCGTCGACGACCGCGACGGCCTCGCAGGTCGCCGAACGGTACGGTGTTCCGTTCCTGAACCCCGACTCGTCGGCGCCGGGCTTGACGGCGCGCGGGCTGAAGTGGTTCTTCCGCACGACGCCGCACGACGGCACGTTCGCCGAGAACTTCTTCCAGTTCTTCGCCGACATGAAGAAGAAGAACAAGAGCTTCGCGGTGAAGCGCGTCGCGATCGTCGGTGAGGACGGGCTGTTCGGAACGGGCGCGAGCGACGCCGAGGAAGCGCTCGTGAAGAAGAACGGATACGAGCTTGCGACCAGGATCGCGTACACGGCGACGACGTCCGAAGTGAACGCGGAGATCCAGAAGATCAAGACGGCCGCTCCCGACGTCATCATGCAGGCGTCGTACGTTCCGGACGCGCTGCTCTACATGCGGGGGTACAAGCAGCAGGGCGTCGACGTCAAGGCGATCCTCGCGCAAGACGCCGGCTTCATCGACCCGACGTTCATCAAGACGCTGGGCGCCGACGCCGAAGGGATCTTCACGCGCGAGGTCTTCTCGCTCGAGATCAAGCACCGTAACCAGGCGGTGCCGCTGATCGACCAGCTCTTCCGCGAGCGCGCCGGGAAGCCGCTCGACGGGAACTCGGCGCGCGACTTCATGGGCGTGCTGGTCCTCGCCGACGCGATCGATCGCGCCGGCTCGACGAAGCCGGATGCGATGCGCAAAGCGCTACAGGCGACCAACATCCCAGGCAAGCTCACGCTCATGCCGTGGAACCGTATCCACTTCGACGCGACCGGGCAGAACGACGGCGGGGTCGGGATCATCGAGCAAGTGCAAGACGGGAAGTACCAGACGGTGTGGCCGTTCGACGTCGCGGTGAGGCCCGCGATCTGGCCGATGCCGGCGTGGAAGCGCTAGCGACCTTCGCGCAGCTCCTCGCCGGCGGCGTGCTGGCAGGTCTCGTGTTCGCGCTGGTCGCGGTCGGCCTGACGCTGATCTACGGCGTGATGGACGTGGTGAACTTCGCGCACGGCGAGTTCCTCATGCTCGCGATGTACGCGACGCTCGGGCTCGCGCTGATCGGGCTCGGGCCGCTGGTCGGCCTGCCGCTGGTCGCGATCGCGATGTTTCTCTTCGGCGTCGTCGTGTACCGCGTGTTCGTGCGGCGCTTGCTGGCCGGACCGCCCGAAGCGACGGTGTTCGGGACGTTCGGGCTGCTCGTGCTGATGCAGGGGCTCGCGCAGGCGCTGCTGACCAGCGATTTTCAGTCGGCGCCGAACCCGCCGCTGCAGGGAACGCTCCGCTTCGGCGCGATCGCGCTCTCGCAGGCGACGCTGATCGAAGGAATCGGCGCGCTCGTGCTCACCGCGGCGTTGTTCGCGTTCGTCGAGTACACCGAGACGGGCCGCGCGATGCGCGCCGTCGCGGAGGACCGTGTCGCGGCGACCCTGATGGGTATCGACGTGCAGCGGGTGAACGGGCTCGCGTTCGGGATCGGCTCGGCTTGCGTCGGTGCCGCCGGCGCGCTGCTGATGCTCTCGTATCCCGTCTATCCCACGGCGGGCGTCCCGTTCGCGCTGACCGCGTTCGTCGTCGTCGCGCTCGGCGGGTTCGGCAGCATCCAAGGCGCGCTCGCCGGCGCGCTGCTGGTCGGGCTGCTCGAGGTCTTCGGCGGGTACTATCTGGCGCCCGAGCTCAAGATGGTTCCGGTCTACGTCGCGTACCTGGCGATCGTGCTGCTCCGGCCGCAGGGGCTGCTCGGCCGGCGATGAGCACCGCGCGACCGCATCTGATCGCGCTCGGCGCGATCGTCGCCGCCGGGCTGCTCGCCGCGTTCGGGCTGCGCGACGCGGTGGTGCTCGACCTCGTCTTCACGCTGCTGCTCTACGCGGTGCTCGGGCAGTCGTGGAACTGGATCAGCGGGTACGCCGGGAACATCTCGTTCGGCCACGCGATCTTCTTCGGCTGCGGCGCGTACGCGTCGGCGCTCTGCGTGACGCACGGTCTCTCGCCGTGGCTCGCGATCCCCGGCGGTGCGCTGGTCGCCGCCGCGCTCGCCCTGCTGACGGGGTTCCCGACGCTTGGGCTGCGCGGGCATTACTTCTCGATCGCGACGATCGCCGTCGCCGCGCTGGTCGAGGTGTTCGTGCGCACCTCGCCGTCGCTCGGGAAGGCGAACGGGTTCGAGCTGCCGATCGCGTCCGGCTGGGCGGCGTTGCAGTTCCAGCAGAAGGGGCCGTACGTCGTCCTCGCGCTCGCCCTCTTCGCGATCGTCCAGCTCGCGACGATCGTGCTCGAACGGTCGCGCCTCGGCTTCTACTTGCGCGCGCTGCGGGCGAACCACGCGGCCGCCGCGTCGGTGGGGATCGACGAGCGCCGCTTCAAGCTGATCGCGTTCGCCTGGTCGGCGGTGATGGCGGCCGCGGCCGGGGTGCTGTACGCGCAGTACACGCTCTTCATCGACCCGCCGTCGACGATCGCGCTCGGGATCTCGATCGACATCGCGTTGATCGGCGTCGTCGGCGGGATCGGGACGCTCTGGGGACCCGCGACCGGCGCCGTCGTGTACGTCGTCCTGGCGAAGGCCGTCGCGCTGCGGCTCGGCGGCGCCGGCAAGGGCTACGACCTCGTGATCTACGGCGCGATCATCTGCTTGATCGCCGCGCTGCGCCCGTACGGGATCGTCGGGACGATCGTCGACGCGATCCGCCGCCGCCGCGGCGCATCGGCGGCCGCATGAGCGCCGTCCTCGAAGTCCGCGGCTTGACGAAGGTGTTCGGATCGCTGCGCGCGCTCGACGGCGTCGACCTCGACGTGCGCGAGGGTTCGCTCACGGGGCTGATCGGGCCGAACGGGGCGGGGAAGTCGACCGCGTTCGCCTGCATCGCGGGCGCCGAGCGGCCGAGCGCGGGGAGCGTGCGCTTTCGCGGCAGGGAGATCGCCGGGACGAAGTACCATCGTGTCGCGCGGCTCGGCATCGCGCGAACCTATCAGATCGTGCAGACGTTCGCCGACATGACGGTGCTGGAGGCGACG
>DASWSC010000230.1:0-9821 GCA_036402855.1 Candidatus Elarobacter sp.
CTGCCCGTGTACGACCAGGGCCAGGGCGATCCGGTGAAGATCGCGCGCGACGGCGTCGCCGAAGCGCGCCGGCTCGGGATCTCGACCGTCATGGTCGACACCGCCGGGCGGCTGCAGATCGACGAACGGCTGATGACCGAGCTCGAGCAGATCAAGGCCGCGGTGAAGCCGACCGAGATCCTGTTCGTCGCCGACGCGATGACGGGTCAGGAGGCGGTGAACGTCGCGCAGACGTTCAACGAGCGGCTCGGGATCACGGGCGTGATCCTGACGAAGATGGACGGCGATGCTCGCGGCGGCGCCGCGCTCTCGATCCATCGCATGACCGGCGCACCGATCAAGTTCGTCGGCGTCGGCGAAAAGGTCAGCGCCCTCGAACCGTTCTATCCCGACCGCCTCGCCTCGCGGATTCTCGGGATGGGCGACGTCCTCACGCTCATCGAGAAGACGCAGTCCGTCTACTCGGAGCAGCAGGCCGAAGAGCTCGCCAAGAAGCTCCGCAAGTCGCAGTTCACGCTCGACGACTTCCTCGCGCAGCTTCGGCAGGTCCGCAAGATGGGCTCGATGACCGACATCATGAAGATGATTCCGGGGCTCTCGAAGGCGTTGCCGAAGGACCTCGAGATCAACGAGCGCGACGTCTCGAAGGTCGAGGCGATCATCTGCTCGATGACGCGCCGGGAGCGCGAGCGTCCCGAGGTCCTCAACGGTTCCCGCCGCAAGCGGATCGCCGTGGGGAGCGGGACGCAAGTCTCCGACGTGAACAAACTGGTCAAGCAATTCGAGTCGTCGCGGCAGATGATGAAGCAGCTCGGCGGCATGAAGAAAGGCCGATTCCCCAAACTCCCGCTCGGCGTCGGGCGGTAATCACCTAGAAAGTAGTCATGGTCAAGATCAGATTGCGGCGCATGGGCGCCAAGAAGCAGCCGACGTACCGATTCGTCGTCGCCGACGCGCGCTCGCCGCGCGACGGCCGGTTCCTCGAGATCCTCGGGCACTACAACCCGCGCACCGAGCCGAAGACGCTCGTGGTGAACCAGGACAAGGTCAAAGAGTGGCTCGCGAAGGGCGCGCAGCCGTCGGACCCGGTGCGCCGGCTGTTCGCCGAGCTCGGTCTCGTCGAGCGCGGCCCGATCCCGGAGACCAAGCGCGCGCCGAAGGGCAAGAAGTCGTAGCCGCGATGCCAGCAGGCAACGCATGAGCGCGTTCGACGACGAGTTCGGCCTCTTCGGCGACGAAGCAGGCGGCAGCGAGGAAGAGCGCAAGTCCACGCTCGGCGCGCGCAAGATCGCGTCCGACGAGGCCGCGCACGACGACATCGAGCCCGAGGACGAACGGCCGCGCCGCGGTCCGCGCGGCGTTCGCGACCGCTCCGGGACGGCTTCGGGGACCGGCGAGGGCGGGCGCCGCGGCGGCGGACGCCGCGAGTACGGCGGCGATCGCGGCGCGCGCAAGACGGACGACCCGGTGGTCGCGCAGCAGCGCGCGATCGATCTGCTCGGGTTCCTGACGCGCAAGCTGGTGGCGAAGCCGGGCTCGGTCCTGGTCGAAGAGGTCGACACCGACAAGGGCCCGGTGATCGAGGTCGTCGTCGAGCACGAGGATCTCGGGAAGGTCATCGGGCGCAGCGGCCGCGTCGCGCAGGCGCTGCGCACGCTGGCGCGCGCCAGCGCGGAGACGCGGATCAGCGTCGACATCATCTCGTTCGAGGACGAAGTGATCGAGCAGGAAGCCGAACACGTTCCGCCCGGCCCGGGTGCGGTGACCGGCGATGACGATGATGCTTCGGCGGACGCAGCAGAGGCTGAAGACGACGGATGACGCGAACGCCGGCCGGGTGGCCGGCGTATTCGGCCTCCGCGGCGAGCTGAAGGTCGCGGCGAGCCGCATCGGCGACGATGCGCTCGCGGCAGGGCTCGACGTCCGCGCGACGCTGCCGGACGGCAGCGCGCGCGCGCTGCGCATCGCCGCGCTGCGCCGCCACCAGGGACGTCCGCTCGTGACGTTCGAGGGCGTCGGGGATGCGGACGCCGCGCAAGCGCTGGTCGGCGCGACGCTCGCCATCGACCGCGGCGGCGTCAAGCTGGCGCGCAACGAGTACTTCGACGACGATCTCATCGGGTGCGCGCTCGTCGACGCGAACGGCACCCTCGCGGGCGAGGTGGTCGCGGTCGAACACTACCCCGCGCAGGACATGCTGCTGGTTGGTCCGGAGCGGGCGATCGTTCCGCTGGTGCGCGCGTTCGTGAAGAAGATCGACCTGGGCGCGAAGCGGATCACGGTCGACCTCCCGCCGGGGCTGCTCGACTCCGCGGAGGCGGACGAGGCCTAGCGGCGGCGCCGCTTCGGCGGGTTCAGGTACGCGCCGACCGCTGCGTCGACCGCGCGTTCCGTCGCGAGCTGAAGGGCCTGGGCGCCGCCGGCGTCGTTGCCGTGCGTTTGCTGCCACAACACCTTTCCGGCGCAGTCGCGCGCGACCAGCTCGAAGGTCGCGTTCCCGCCGAACTGCGCGTCGGACCTCACGCTGAGGGTCCCGGCGAGCACGGCATGCACCGTGCGAACCGCGCAGGCGGCGGCGATGCTCGCGGCGCGCTCGCCGCTCGTCCGGGCGACCAGCTTCTCCGTGGCGAGCTCGCGCAGCGCGGCGTCGGCGCTCCCTTCGACGGGGAGGATCGCATAGGTCGTGCCGCTGGCGGTCGTCCCGGCGGCGGTCGCGCCGACGACCCGCGGGGTCCCGGCCGGCGCGGGCGACGGCGTCGCGACGGCGGGCGCGGGCGCGGGCGTCACGTTGGTGAGGGCCGCGGCCGGCGCGCTGGCGACCGGCGCGGGGCGCGCGGCAGGTGCCGCCGGCGTCGCCTTGGGAGCCGCTGTCGCCGTCGCTTTCGGCGCGGGGGTAGCCCGGCGGCCGCGGCGCCCGAACAGCTTGCCGAGGTTCGCCTCGGGGCCGCCGCTCGGCGCCGGCGTCGGCGTCCCAGCCTGCGGCGGCGGGGTCGGGATCAGCGCCAGGCCGCGGTTGGCGTGCCGGGAGATGTACTGGGCGATGTCGTCGCCCTGGCCGGCGGCCTCGGTGTAGGTCGTGATCTGCGCGCTCTGACTGAAGATCACGATCCCGGTCGCGCTGCTCACGACCTGCATCACGACCGACGCGCCGGAACCGAGCGGCGAGATGAAGCCGGTGACGTAGTAGTCGGCGGCCCGCGCGCGGGCCACGGTGAGGTAGTCCTTGCGCTCGGTCCCGGGCGGCGGCGGGACCACGGAGACCAGCCCGGTGTTGGCCATCTGCGTCGCGATCAGGGTCGCCAGACGGGAGCTGGCCTCACGGTCGATCGAGCTCCCCGTCGGCGTCAGCGGGTACACGATCACGCTCGGCTTGATGACGAACGCGGACGGCGTAGCGCCGATCAGCGGAACGCCGAAGAGCGCGATGAGGCAGACGACGAGGAGGCGACGCACGTGGTCGCGTTCGTGCGGGGCGGAGGCGATCCCTTACGAGGCGAGCGGCAGCGCCGGGTTCTCGGCGTCCTTCTCCCACGCGGCGGTGACGAACGCGCCGAACAGGAAGACGACGCCGATCAGATCGAGCCACAGCAGCAGCACGAACAGTGCCGAGAGCGCGCCGTAGATCTGGAACGCGTTCGCGGCGTACGTCGTGTAGACCGCGAACGCGATCTGCGCGACCGAGTAGCCGATCGCGCACGTCAGCGCGCCGGGGACGACGGAGCCCAGATGCGGCCGGCGATTCGGCAGATACGCGTACAGGAACGCCGAGACGATGAAGACGAGCAGCGCCGAGGTCGCGTACGAGACGATCTGCGGCATCCAGCGCAGGGAATCGAGCTGCGCGAACTGCACGATCAGCGTGATGACGATCGGGAGCACGGTGGCGGCGATCAGCACCACGCCGGTGAACGGGACCAGCGTGAGCGCGACGACGACGTCCCAGAACAGCGGCCGGTAGCGCGTGATCCCGAGCGAGCGGTTCAGCGCGTACGCCAGCGCTTGAAAGAGGTTCTTTCCGGACCAGATGAGTCCGACCACGCCGATGATCCCGCTAATCCCGCGGAACTTGACGACCGCCGCGACGTTGGTCGAGAGCAGGTCGCCGAGCGCGGGGGCGTAGGCGGCGATCGCGGCGTTCGCGCGCGCCATCCCTTCGTCGCTGCCGTAGACGAACGCGAGCATCGAGACCCCGAGCAAGGTCAGCGGGACGAGGGAGAAGAGCGCGGTGAACGCGATCGCCTGCGACATGAAGGCCGCGCCCTCGGCGGAGAAGCGGAGCCCCGCCGCGCGGAAGACCCTGATCACCCGTGACATCGCCTCACCTCCTTCCCGTCGCGCTCGCCGCGCTGGTCCTCGTGCTCGTCGACGGCACGTTCGTTCCCAGCGCACCTTCCGCGTCGCTGAGAGACGGCCGGGTCGTCGTCCCGCTCGATGTCGTGGCGCGTATCGCCGACCGGGTCGACGTCGCGCCGAACGGTGCCGTCGCGGCGCGGCGCGGGGAACGCGCGTGCGCCGCGACGCCGCTTCCGCAGAGCGACCCGCCGCTGGTCGCGCTCGCCCCGCTCGCGCGTTGCCTCGGTGCGACGCACGTCGCCTGGGATGCGCGCGCGAAGTCCCTCGCGCTGAGCTTCGGGGGTCCGGTGGTGCTGCGGACGTTGCCGCCGTTCGACCCGGCCGCGCCGCAGGTCTCGCCGACCGCGTACTTCACGCCGGAGCCGGCGCCGCCGACGCCGCGCGTCATCGCGACGGGCTCGCCGCGTCCCAGGCGTACCGCGATCCCGGTCTTCGCGCCGCCGCCCGGCGCGGCTACAACCCCGCGTCCGTGATCGCTTTGACCCAGCGCTGCGTATCGGGATCGTCCCACCAGTTGGCGATCCGGGCCTCGAGCACGGGGATCCCCCGGAGCAGCCCGGCGTGCCGCTCGACCGCGGCCGGGTCCGGCTGATCGGAGTGGAGCTCGGCGTGGAGCGCGTCGACGGATTCCGTCCCCTGCGCGTCGCCGCCGAGGGCGGCGCGCAACTCGTCGTAGGGCGGGTGCGGAACATCGGGCGTCGTATCGGGGCGGCCGGAATCGCTCATCGCGGTCCAGCTTCCCCGCGCCGCGCGGGGCTTCCGCCGAAGCCGCCCGCGCGAAGCAGGGCGTCGAGCTCGGCCGCGCGCAGGACGAACGTCGCGCGCTGCATCGCCGTCGGCGCGGCGTCGGCCGACTCGACCGAGTCGAAGAGCTGCACCAGACGGGCGTTGACGCGCTCGAACCTCGCCGCGAGCCTCGGATCGCGCGGGCGGGCGCGCGTCCCCGCGTCGTAGGAGACGTCGATGCGGCCGGCGATCGCGCGGGCGAGCAGGTACTGCGCGTGGAGATCGCGCGCCGGGACCGGGTTGCGCGGGTCCTGCCGCAGCACGAACGCGCGCGTCTGCTTCGACGCGCCTGTGGCGAGGGTGACGGAGTACGTCCCGGGCGGAACGACGGCGCCCTGCGGATCGAGCGGTGTCGCATGCGGGATCGCGCCGATCGTCGGACCCGGGTCGAAGGCGCGCGGCGGACGCGCACGCAGATCCCAGACGAAGCGGTGCGCGCCCGCGACGGCACTCGGCCGCGCCGGCGGCGCGATCCACCACGCCGGGACGTCGAGCGCGCCGGGATCGGCCGCCGGCGAAACCGGATCGTCGCTCGCGAAGCGGCGGACGACGTGCCCGCGCGCATCGGCGAACGTCAGCGTGACGCGCGGCGAGCCGGCCGCAACCGCATAGTCGATCAGCGCGCCGGCAGGCGGGTTCGGCGCCGCCGGTTCGTCGGGCGGGAGCGGCGTGTCGGTGTTGGCGTCGCGTTGCACGCGCCAGACCTGCGCCGGCGCGAGGAGCGCCGCACCGCCGGCGGCGAGCGCTTCGATGCGGCGCAGCGGCGTCACGTCGTCGAGGATCCAGAAGCCGCGGCCGTGCGTCGCGATGACGACGTCGTCGCCGTGCACGACGAGATCGCGCACCGACGTCGCAGGGAGATTCGCGCGCAGCGACGACCACGATCCGCCGTCGTCGAACGAGACCCACACGCCGCGCTCGGTTCCCGCGAAGAGCAGCCCGCGGCGCGCCGGATCGGCGCGCACGACGTTGGTCGGGGCGGCCTCGATCCCGCGGTCGATCTCGGTCCAGGTGCGGCCCGCGTCGTGGGTGCGGAAGAGCTGCGGACGCTGCTCGTCGAGCCGGAAGCGGTTCACTGCGACGTACGCGCTCGCGGCGTCGAACGGCGACGCGTCGATGATGCTGATCTTCGCCCACGCGCCGGCGCCGGGAGGCGTGGCGTCGCGCCAGTGCGCGCCGCCGTCGGCGGTCCGCCAGACGAGTCCGTCGTCGGTGCCGGCCCAGAGCACGCGCCGGTCGCGCGGCGAAGGCGCGAGCGCGTAGACGACGCCTCGGTGCGGTTTCGCCGCCGCGCCGGTGTGCGCGAAGGCGCCGAGGTTCGGCGGCGTCGCGGGCGTTCGGCGGGTGAGATCGGGGCTGATCGCGCGCCAGTGCGCGCCGTAGTCGCCGCTGGCGAGCACGACGTTGGCGCCGAGATAGAGCGTGCGCTTGTCGGCCGGCGAGAACGCGAGCGGCGCGGTGCGGCGGAAGCGATACTTCGGGTCGTTTCGCCACGATACGACCGGGCCGACGTCGCGCGTCTGCCCCGTGTGCTCGTCGAAGCGGGTCACCTTCCCGCCGTAGTTGACGCCCGGGTGGAGCGGATCGGGCGCGACGTACCCGTACTCCTCGACGCCCGCCGGATGCCAGTCCCGAAACGTGATCGCGCCGTCGTTCCCGCGTGACACGATCGCGGCGCTGCCGCTCTCCTGCTGGGCGCCGTACACACGGTACGGAAACCGGTCGTCGGTCGCGACGTGGTAGAACTGCGCCGTCGGCTGGTTGTACCAAGAGCTCCAGGTCGCGCCGCCGTTGAGCGAGATCACCGCGCCTTGATCGCTACCGAGGAGGATCGTGCGCGAATCGTCCGGCGAGATCCAGACGCTCTGATAGTCGTCGCCGCCCGGCGCGCCGCGCAGTGGTTCGAACGTCTTCCCGGCGTCGTTCGACGCGTACGCCGACGTGTTGGTCAGGTACACGAGGTCGCGGTTCCGCGGGTCGACCGCGAGCGTCGTCAAGTCGGCGCCGCGCTGCGCGACGCGGGCGGTCGTGTTCACCGCGCTCCACGTGGCGCCACCGTCGTCGGAGCGGTAGACCCCGCCGCCTTTCGGGGCATCGGCGAACGCGTAGACGCGCTTCCCGTCGCTCGGCGCGATCGCGATCGCGATGCGCCCGACACGCTGCGCCTGCGTGGGAAGCCCGCCTTCCAGCCGCGCCCAGGTCGTTCCGCCGTCGACGGATTTGTAGAGGCCGCTCCCCGACGGCGTGCGCTCGAACGAGCTCCCTTCGGTCGTCTCCCACGGCGACTGACGTGCCGACCACAGGGACGCGTATGCGGTGCGTGCGCCCGACGGATCGATCGCCACGTCGAACGCGCCGGTGTCCCGATCGGTGAACAGCACGCGCTCGAACGTCGCGCCGCCGTCGTTCGAACGGTAGACGCCTCGCTCGGCGTTCGGGCCGTACGGGTGGCCCAGCACGGCGACGAGCAGGCGGTTCGGATCGTGCGGGTCGACGGAGATCTTCCCGATCTGCTGTCCGTCGCGCAGCCCGAGATGGATCCAGTGTGCGCCCGCGTCGGTCGACTTGTAGATCCCGTCGCCGACGGCGAGGTCCGGACGCTGGCGGCTCTCACCGCTCCCGGCGTAGATCGTGTCGGGTGCGGACGCTGCGACCGCGAGCGCGCCGATCGAGGCCGTGGGCTGATCGTCGAAGACCGGTTTCCACGTGCGTCCGGCGTCGGTGCTCTTGAAGATCCCGCCGTTGACCGCGCCGATGTAGAACTCGTGCGGGCGGCCCGGGACGCCGGTGACCGCGACGGTGCGGCCGCCCCGGAACGGGCCGATCGAGCGCCAGTGCAGCACGTCGCGCAGCGTGCGCGCCGGATCGGGCGGTGCGGCGGAGGCCGCGGGAACGGTGGCGGCCACCAGGATCAGAGCGACGGCGAGCGAGGCGCGCGAGAGCACCCGGCCGCCTTCCGCTCGGCGCTCGCGCGGCCTCCCGCCGCCTAGTGCAGCAGGTCGCGCGCCTCTTCGCGGAGGCCGTTGTACGCATCCCAGGTCTCGCCGACCAGGAATCCGGCGCCGATCGCGATCGCGAACGTCCCCACCGTCGCGACGAGCAGCCCGATCATCGTGATGACCGGCGCGATCTCGCCGCGCGAGATCGCCGCGATCCCGCCCCCGAGCAGCTCGGAGAACGTTCCGATCGCGAACGAGGCGACGGCGACGTAGAACGACGTCAGCGCGCGGTTCAGCGCGAGCGCGCGGCGCACGACGCGCACCAGCGCGCGCTCGTGCTCAGGCGCCGGCCCCTTCGCCTCGAGCACCCGCGCCCGGTCGACCGCGCGCGCGAACCGGTTCGACGTCGAGAGCACCAGCACGCTCGAGGCGTTCGTCAGCAGCGCGGGCGCCGCGATGAACGTCAGGAGGCTGAACGCGTTCTGGGTGTCGAGGGCCATCGGGAAGCGTATTCCCCGCCGGCCTCAGCGAACCAGCCGGCGTGCCGAACGGTGCCCGGCGTCAGTGGATCTCCGGTTCGGCGAGTTGCGGTCCCGGGCCGAGCACGTCGAAGTCGCAGCCGGCGTCGGCTTGCGTCACGTGCTGCGAAAAGATCGCGCCGTAGCCGCGCGCGGCGCGCGGCTCGCGCGGGACCCAAGCGGTACGGCGGCGCGCCAGCTCGCCGGACGCGACGTCCAGGTTCAGCGTGCGGGCGCCGACGTCGACTTCGATGATATCGCTGGTGCGCACGAGCGCGAGCGGCCCGCCGATGTACGCCTCCGGGGCGACGTGCAGGATGCACGCGCCGTACGACGTGCCGCTCATCCGCGCGTCGGAGATGCGGACCATGTCGCGCACGCCCGCCTTCACGAGCTTGAGCGGGATCGGCAGCATCCCCCATTCCGGCATCCCGGGACCGCCTTGCGGTCCGGCGTTCTTGAGCACGAGCACGTGGTCGGGCGTGACGTCGAGATCCTCGCGATCGACCATTGCCGCCATCTCGTCGTAGCTCTCGAAGGCGAGCGCCGGACCGCGGTGCTTGAGGAGGCGCGGATCCGCGGCCGACGGTTTGATCACGGCGCCGTCGGGCGCGATGTTCCCGCGCAACACGGCGAGGCCGCCCGCCGGTGAGACCGGATCGTCGAGGCGACGGATCACGTCGTCTTTCCAGACGCGCGCGCCGGCGATCGCGTCGCCGAGCGTCCCGCCGGTGACGGTCGTGCACGAGAGCGTGAGGTGGTCCGAGAGTCGCTGCAAGAACGCGCGCATCCCGCCCGCGTAGTAGAAGTCTTCCATCAGCAGCCGGCCCGACGGGCGCAGATCGGCGATCACCGGAACCTCGCGCGCGATCTCGTCGAAGCGGTCGATCGTGAGCGGGATGCCCGCGCGGCGCGCGATCGCGACCAAGTGAATCACCGCGTTGGTGGAGCCGCCGAGCCCTGCGTGCGCGACGATCGCGTTGTCGAGCGACGGCTTCGAGATGATCGTGTCGGGGGTGAGGTCCTCGGCGATCATCTCCACGATGCGGCGGCCCGACGCGGTCGCCATCCGCGCGTGCGACGAATCGGCGGCGGGGATCGACGAGGCGCCGGGGAGCGTGAAGCCGAGCGCTTCCGTCATGGACATCATCGTCGCCGCGGTGCCCATCGTCATGCACGTGCCGAACGAGCGCGCGATGCCGCCTTCGATCTCGTGCCAGTCCTC
>DASWSC010000231.1:0-2804 GCA_036402855.1 Candidatus Elarobacter sp.
CGTGGTGGTGGTAGAGCCGCCGGCGCAGCTTCTCGACCGGGATGCCGAGGACTTCGGACAACCGCGCCAGCGTGTTCTCCACGTCGCTGACTTCCGAGGGAATCAGCGCGCACACGAACGACGGGCGCGAGCGCACGAGCACGACGCCGCGCTTGTCGAGGATCAAGCCGCGCGGTGCGGCGACCGGGATCACCTGGATCTGATTCGCGCGCGCCTGCGCAGCGAACGTCTCGCCCTGAAAAAGCTGCACGTCGGCGAGGCGCACGACGATCGCGATCAGCGCGAACGCGAGCACGCCGGCGAACGCGAGCACGCGGATCAGCGGACGTTCGTTGTCGCCGGGCAGCCGTTCGATCGTGGCCATCAGGTGTACCCGTACCGTTCGATCGTCGTCTTGTCGGTGACGACGCGGCCGCGAATGAACAGCCAGGCGAAGGCGACCAGCGCGGTCAGCAGCGCGCGCCACAGCGACGTGTGCGCGTGCGCGGTCGCGAACCCCGGCGGGAAGCCTTCGATCCGCATCACCGTCCAGAAGACCAGATCGCGCACCAGCACCGCGAAGCCGCACAGCAGCGCCGGGACGACCGCGCCTTCGGCGAACATGCGGCGCGAGATCGCGCCGGCCAGCAGCGCGACGATCGTCGTCGATATCGTCCAGCCGCCGCCGGTGCCGGCGAAGATGTCTTCCAGCAATCCCGCCGGCAGCGCGAGCATCGCGCCGCGGCGGGCGCCGGCGCGCGACGCGTACAGCACGACGGCGATCGTGACCAGCGACGGCACCGCGCCGCGGAACGCGAGCAGCGGAATGACCGTGGTCTGGGCGAACGCGAGCGCGGCGGTCCAGCCGAGCACCGGCCCGTAGGCCGGTCCGACCGTGATCTCCATGCTGCGGTATTTTCTACGGTAGAACGACGACACGAGACAACGCGCTCAAATCAGCGGCGGGTTCGACGATCGCGGTTTGGTCGAGCGCGCCCGCCGAGGTCGGCTCGATCTGCTTGATGCGGCCGATCAGCACGCCCGCGTGGAACGAGCGCCCTTCGCCGGTGACGACGCGGTCGCCGACGTGCAGCTTCGCATCCTGCGAGACGTACTGCAGCTTCACGCGCGTCGACGTGCCGACCGCGATCGCCCACCAGCGGCCCTTCTGCACGACCGCGGGCAGCTTCGACGTCGCGTCGGTCACGAGCAGCACCTTCGACGAGAGCGGCGACACTTCGACGATGCGGCCGACGACGCCGCGCCCGGTGACCACGCCGTCGTCGCGGTGTACGCCGTCCTTCGCGCCGCGGTCGATCGTCACGACGTGCGTCACCGCTTCGGGATCGTAGCCGATCACCGTCGCTGCGATCCCGTCGGGATGCGCGACCTTCGCGGCGGCGGCATCCTGCGCGGCGGGAACTCGGGCGAGGCGTTCCTGCAGCTCGTCGTTCTGCGTGCGCAGCACGGCGTTCTCGCCGCGCAGTGCGCCGTTCTCCTTCGCGAGCCCCGGCGTGCGCACGACCGCGTCGAACGCGCCGCGCACGGCGTGCACGACCGTCGCGGTCGCGAGCTGCAAGTACGCGCTCACCGACGTCACCGTCACGGTGAGCGGCGAGGTTCTACCCGCGCGCGCGAAGTCGAGCTGAAGAAGCGCGATGAGCGCGGCCACGATGACCGCGCCGACTACCGCGAATAGCTTTCTCTCATCCCGATTCGTAACGATTGATACCACCTCGTCAGCCGGTCCGCGTGCGGCCGCAGCCGTTCGAGCAGTCCTGGCGACGCAAGAATCTCGCCGGCGCCGCGCGCCACGCATCCGAGGGGATCGTCGGCGACCGTCGTCGGCACGTTCGTGCGCGCGCCGATCTCGCCTGCGAGTCCGGGGACGAGCGCGCCGCCGCCGGTCAGCACGATCCCCGTCTCGAGCAGCTCGCCGGCGAGATCCGGCGGGCAGGCTTCGAGGATCGTCCAAGCGGCCCGCGCGATGCGATCGATGCCGTCGAGCATCGCCTCACCGACCAGCCTCTCGTCGACGAGCCGCTTACCGGGGCGCAGGTTGCGCATGTCGGTGCCCGCGACCATGAACGCCTCGCGTCCCGGCGGCCGGCCGGCGAAGCCGCGCTCGATCTTCAGCCGTTCCGCCGTCAGCGCGCCGATGCCGAAGTAGTCCTGGCGCAGCTTCGCCGCGATCGCCGCGTCGAACGTGTCGCCGCCGACCTTGATCGAGCTCAGCGCGACGACACCGCACAGCGTGAGCACCGCGATCTCGGTCGTTCCGCCGCCGATGTCGATCACCATCGCCGGCCGCGTCGAGGTGATGTCGAGCCCGGCGCCGACCGCGGCGGCGACGGCTTGCGGGACGAACTCGGTCGTGCGCGGTCCGGCGGCGCGAATCGCCTCCTCGACCGCCTTGCACTCGATGTCGGTCGCGCAGCCGGGGACGCACGCGATCACGCGAGGGGCGAGCCGGGCCCGGGCCGCCAGCGCGCGGTCGACGACCGTCTTGACCAGCGCGTGCGCGCCGCGGAAGTCGGAGATCGTTCCGCCGCGCAGCGGGCGGACGACCCGGATGCGGCCCGGAGTGCGCCCGTCGAGCTCCTTGGCGGCCCGGCCGACGGCGATGATCGCATCGTCGCTGGTGCGGTACGCGACGACGGACGGCTCGCTGACGAGGATCCCTTGGTCGTGCGAGTAGACGACCGTGTTCGCCGTTCCGAGATCGATCCCAATGTCGGGGCTGAACGTCGCCCGCAGCGCCCCGCCCATGCTCACGGGACGAGCGCCTCCGCGCGCGGGGCGAGCAGACGATAGCCGATGAGCGG
>DASWSC010000232.1:0-5253 GCA_036402855.1 Candidatus Elarobacter sp.
GACGAGCTCTCTGTACTCCGGGGTCACGTCGGGTCCGAGCCCCGACGCGCGATCGATCATCCTGGCCACGTATCTCCTCCGAGGTCGACCCGAACCGTTCGACCTCGTCCCGGGACTTTCCCGAACGCCGCGCCCTTGCACCGCGCGCGCCCGCGGGTGCTACACTGGTCGCATGAGCCGTCTGAGTCATCTTGCCGCGGGCGCGGTCGTCGCGCTGGCCCTCGCCGCTCAGGCCGGCGCCGAGCCGGTCGCCGGGCCGCCGACCGCGGCGATCCTGCGGATCGAGGGCGGCTTCGCGCCGCACGAGCGGTGGGTGTGGTACGACGCCGACGGCACCGCCCGTCTGCGGGGGCTGCTCCTGCTCGGCGAAGGCAGGGGCCGGTTCACGTCGCACGCCGACTTCAAGGCGGTCCGAGCCGTGCTCGACGATGCGCACGCATGCGCCCCGCGGCCCGGGGTCTCGCGGCCGATGGTCGGCAACGACATGCTCTACTACCGGGTCGACGTGCGCTGCGGAAAGACGTGGCGCGTCATGCGCGACTGGGTGCGTCCCCCCGCCGACGTCAGCGACACGCCCGACATGTGGAAGATCGTCCATGGTCTCGAAGGGCTTGCGGGGAGGCTGACGTGGTCGCCGAGCGACGAGGAGGTCCCGCTGCCGGAGCCGGGCCCGATGTTCCGCTCCGCTTCGCCGGCGCGCTAACCGCCGAGGAACGTCTCGAGGACCGGGAGGAACCGGTCGAACGCGTCACGCTGGAGCGAGTGGCTGGCGCCGGTGAAGACCTCGATGCGCAGGTTCGCGCCGCCGCGCGCGCGGTACTCGGCGCGTTCTGCCTCCGGGACGACGGTGCGCTTCGGATCGGCGAGCGCCAGCAGCAGCGGTTTGGGATAGTCGTAGATCAGCTCGCGGAAGTCCCAGCGCCCCTCGTCGATCCCGTTGTCGGCACCGAGGGCGACGACGGGCTCGAGCGCGAGGCGCCGCGTCGCGTGCAGCTTCGACTCCATCTCGATCTCCGGCAGCGCCGCGTACGAGCGGCGCACCGCCGCCTCGCGCTCCTCCGGCGACTGCGCGAACAGCTTCTCGTACTCGGGGAGGGTGTAGCGGCTCCACACGCCGCGCTCGACGCGCAGCATCGGATCGATCGCCGCGACGCGCTCGACGTCGAGCCGCCGTCCGCCCGCGACGGCCACCGCGCCGCCCCACGAGTGCCCCACCAGCGCCTGCACCGGTTCGCCCAGCGACGCGACGACGTCGGCGAGATCCTCGACGCCGCGCGCGAACGTCATCGGCGAGCGCGAGCTGCTGTCGCCGTGCCCGCGCTGATCGTACGCCGCCACCCGGTAGCGCTGCGCGAGATGCTCGGCGATCCGCGCCCACCCGCGTCGCGAGGCGCCCAGGCCATGCACGGCGACCAGCAGCGGACCGCGCTCGCCCCAATGCTGCACGGTCGTTTCCGCACCGTCCGACAGCTGCAACACGCCCTCGCGCGGCACGTCCATCACAAGCCTTTCACGTGGGCGCGGACGTCGCCGTGCGTGCGAAGCTGCCCGTACGCGTGGACGCCGTCGCGGACGCCGAAGCGTTCGAGCACGGTCTGCGCCGCCGCGTACGGGTCGAGGTCGTCGCCCAGCTCGGCGATCACCGTCTCGATGCGGCCTTCGAGCGTCCCCAGCGCGAGCCGGCGGACGCGGTGCGCGAACGCTTCGCGCCGCTTCGCCTCGATCGCGCCGGTCTCGCGCAGCCATGCGTCGTGCGCGACGATCGCGTCCCACAGCTTGTCGACCCCTTTGCCCTCGAGCGCCTGCGTGCTGACCAGCTTCGGAACCCAGCCGCTGAACGAGAGCATCTCCATCATCGAGCGGATCTCGCGCTGGAGCTGCAGCGCCATCGGGTGATCGCTCTTGTTCACCACGAACACGTCCGCGATCTCGAGGACCCCCGCTTTGAGGACTTGCACCGAGTCGCCGCTGCCGGGCTGCAGCGCGACCAGGGTCGTGTCGGCGACCTCGGCGATCTCGATCTCGGACTGGCCGACCCCGACGGTCTCGATCAAGACGACGTCCTTCCCGAACGCGTCCATCAGCGAGACGGCGTCGGCCGTCGCACCGGAGAGCCCGCCGAGGTGCCCGCGCGAGGCCATCGAGCGGATGAAGACGTCCGGATCGGTGAAGTGCTCGGAGAGGCGGATGCGGTCGCCGAGCAGCGCTCCGTGCGAGAACGGCGAGCTGGGGTCAACGGAGATGACGCCGACGGTCTTCCCTTGCTTCCGCACGTGCGCGATCAGCGCGCCGCTCAGCGTCGACTTCCCGACCCCCGGCGGGCCGGTGAGCCCGACGGTCAGCGCCCGGCCGGTCGAGGGATAGAGCGCGCGGATCAGCTCCGCGCCGCGGCCCGACTCGCAGCGCGAGATCCCCCGCGCCAGCGCGCGCGGGTCGCCGGCCCGGAACGCCGCGAGGAGATCGGTTGTCGGGGCCGCCGCGTCCATTGGGCGCGAGTTACGCCGACTTTTCCTCCACGACCCGTTCGACGACCTCGGCGAGCTCGTCGACGGCGTGCTCCAGGTTGTTGAACTTCGCCGCCATCTTTCGCCGGTCGATCCGGCCGGTGAGCGGCTCGCTGACGTCCTGAATGAACGTGCGGCGCTCGACGCGCTGGCGAACCTCGCTCAACATCTCTTTCACGCTTCGCTCGTCGGGTTCCATCACGCGCACGCTCGTACCCTGGCCGAACCGACGGTCAAACGGTTTAGACGAGCGCCGCGTCGGGGACGGGGATCGGCCACCCGGCCCGCGTACCCGTCGCGGGTGAGCGCCATCGGCTACGTACGGACTCCGACGATCGCGGGTGATCGGATCGTCTTCGCGTGTGAGGACGATCTCTGGACCGTCGGCACGAGCGGCGGCGTCGCGCGCCGCCTCACGACGACGGAGGGCGAGTGCACGTTGCCGCGCCTCTCGCCGGACGGGACGCGGCTCGCCTTCGTCGGCCGCGACGAAGGGAATCCGGAAGTCTACGTCATGGCCGCGGGCGGCGGCGTCGCGCGGCGTCTGACGTATCTCGGGAGCGAGGCCGTGTACTGCTGCGGCTGGTCGCGCGACAGCCGCTTCGTCTATTTCACCTCCGATGCGGGTGCGCCGTTCGTCAAAGAGACGCTGGCCTTCCGCATCGACGCGGACGGCGGCGAGCCGGTCGAGCTCGGGATCGGACACGCGATGACGATCGACGTCGCCGGAAACGGGGCGACGCTGCTCGGCCGCAACGCGATCGACCCGGCGCGGTGGAAGCGGTATCGCGGCGGCACGGCGGGACAGCTCTGGTGCGACGCCCGCGGCGACGGCGACTACCGCCGGATCTGCGCCGGGGTCAACGGCAATCTCGTCTGGCCGATGTGGGTCGGCGAGCGCGTGACGTTTCTCTCCGACCACGAGGGGATCGGCAACCTCTACTCGGCGGCACCGGACGGGACGGACGTGCGCAGCGAGACCGCCGAACGCGAGCACTACGCGCGCTTTCCGGCGAGCGACGGCAGCCGCGTCGTCTACGCTTGCGGCGGTGAGCTCGTCCTGATCGACGCACCCGGCGCCGCGCCGCGGCGCGTCCCGGTGGAGATGCCCTCGAACGCGCCGGAGACGGCGCGCCGCTTCGTCGACGCGTCGGAGTTGCTCGAAGGGTGGCAGCCCTCGCACGACGGGACCGCGCTCGCGCTGGTGACGCGCGGCCGCGCCTACACGATGCCGCTATGGGAAGAGGCGGTCACGGAGCACGGCGTCGGTGCGGCGCCCGACGATGCCGACGCCGCGGCGTTCGCCGGCGCGCGCCGCCGGCTGATCACGTGGCTGCACGACGACCGCCGTGTCGCGTACGTCGACGACAGCGCGGGATACGAACGCGTCGCGATCGCGCCGGTCGACCAGAGCGGGCCTCCGCGCTACGTGACCAAGGCGAACGCCGGTACGCTGCACGAGCTCGCCGCCTCGCCGGCCGGCGAACGCCTCGCCTTCGCGAACAATCGCAACGAGGTGTGGCTGATCGACGCCGGCGCCGAGCCGAAGCTGCTCGACCGCGGCAACGACCGCATCGCCGACCTCGCGTTCTCGCCGGACGGCGCGTGGCTCGCGTACGTCTGGTGGCCCAAGGCGCGCACGAGCATCATCCGGCTCGCCGAGTGCGCGACCGGCCGCATCGTCGACGCGACGACGCCCTTGCGCGAAGACCGGTCGCCCGCGTGGGATCCGCTGGGCAACTACCTCTATTTCATCTCGACGCGCGACTTTCACCCGGTCTACGATGCGCTGCAGTTCGAGCTGAGCTTCCCCGAAGCGTCGCGGCCGTACCTGGTGACGCTGCGCGAGACGCTGCCGAATCCGTTCACCCCGAAGCCCGCGCCGCTGCACAAGCGCCGCCATGACGACGACGACGAGGAGGAGGACGAGGAGCAGAAACGAGAGCCGAAGCCGCCCGTCGTCGTCGAGCCCGACGGCTTGCCGTTGCGGATGCTGGCGTTCCCGGTCGACGAAGGCGACTACGACCGCATCGCCGCGGCGAAAGACCGCGCGATCTTTTCGCGCTTTCCGGTGCGCGGCTTGCGGCCCGGCGAACGCGAGCACGACGAGAGCGACGGCGAGCTCCAGGCGTACGACTTCGAGGAACAGCGCAGCGCGACGCTGGCGGTCGATATCGACGACTTCGTGGTCGGCTCCGACGGACGAACGCTGGTCTATGCCTCGCACGGCAAGCTGCGCGCGATCGACGCCAGCGCCGATCTTCCCGACGAGGCTGACGACGACAAGCAATCGCAGGACGCCGGACGCCGCAGCGGCTGGCTCGATCTGGCGAGGATCAGCGTCCCGGTCGAGCCGCGCGCGGAATGGCGCCAGATGGTGCGGGAAGCGTGGCGGCTGCAGCGGGAGAACTTCTGGGACCCCGAGATGTCCGGGATCGACTGGGATGCGGTGCTCGTGCGCTACGACGCGCTGCTGCCGAAGATTCGCACGCGCAACGAGCTGTCCGACCTCATCTGGGAGATGCAGGGCGAGCTCGGGACTTCGCACGCCTACGAGAGCGGCGGCGACAAACCGCTTCCGCCGCAGTACAAACGCGGCTTCCTGGGCGCCGACGTCGCGTGGGACGACGGGTTGCACGCGTACGTCGTGCGCCGCATCCTGCGCGGCGATCCGTGGAACCGCGAGGCGGACTCGCCGCTCGCCGAACCCGGCGTCGACGTGAAAGAGGGCGATCTGCTGGTCGCCGTC
>DASWSC010000233.1:0-6645 GCA_036402855.1 Candidatus Elarobacter sp.
CATCAGCACGATCCGATCGACCACCTGCGGCTCGCGCGCCGCGAGCGCGAGCGAGAGCGCGCCGCCGAGCGAGTTCCCGACCATGTGACAGCGCGTCACGCCCTTCTCGTGCAAGAACGCGATCAGGTGGTCGACCCAGACGTCCTTCCCGTAGGTTTGGCCTTCGGGCCGCGCGCTGAAGCCGAAGCCGAGCACGTCGGGGGCGAGGACGTGGAACTTCTCGGCGAACACCGGGAGCGCGTTGCGCCAGTTCGCCCACGCGGTGACGCCGGGGCCCGAGCCGTGGATGAAGACGACGGTCTCGCCCGATCCGGCCTCGTGATAGTGGGTGCGGTGGCCTCCGGCGTCGATGTACTCGCCGGCTTCGAGCGAGGATGCGGTCTGCATGGTTCTCTCCGTGGTTGTGTGGTTCGGATGGTTCGGAAGTGGTGCGGGCGTCAGCCCATCGTGCTGCCGCCGTTGACCGACAGCACCTGTCCGGTGATGAACGAGCTCTCTTCGGAGGCGAGGAACAGCACCGCGGCGGCGACCTCGTCGGGACGGCCGGGACGCGCCATCGGGATCATCTCGGTCGCTCGGCGCAGCACGTGCGCGAAGTGCTCGTCGGCGACCGGCACCGCCCGCTCCGGCGTCCCGGTGAAGACGTACGACGGTGCGACGGTGTTGAATGTCAGCCCCTCGGGCGCGTACTCGCGCGCGAAGCCCGTCGCCATCGCGTGGACGCCGCCTTTCGCGGCGTTGTACACCGCGTGATCCTCGAGCCCGCTGCGCACCGAGTCGGCGCCGACGTTCACGACCCGCCCGTAGCGCCGCGCGCGCATCGGCGGGATGCACGCCAGCGTGCAGCGCAGCGCCGTCCATAAGTTGTTCGCGATCGTGCGCTGCAGCGTCTCCTCGGTGTGCCGCTCGCTCGGCAAGATCACGCCGCCGCCTGCGTTGTTGACCAGCGCGTCGATGCGCTCGAACCGCTCCAGCGCCGCGTCGCGCACGCGCTCGGCGACGCCGGGCGCGCTCAGATCGCCCTCGACCGTCTCGACCGCGGCGCCGCGCGCGCGCAGCGAGTCCGCCAGCGTCTCCAGCGGCGCGCGCTCGAGGCCGGCGAGCACCAGCGCTGCGCCTTCGCCGGCGAAGCGTGACGCGATCGCGTTGCCGATCCCGGTTCCGGCGCCGGTGACGATCGCCACGCGTTCGCTCAGGCGTCCGCTCACGCCGGCACGGGCGCTCGCCCGCCCATGAGCTGCGCCCAGCGCCGCCAGAACGCGCGCATCTGCAGCTCGTCGACCGTCAGCGGCTCGCGGTTCATCCCGCGTGAGATGTCGTTCCAGCGCACGCCGGAGGCGGCGAATCCGGCCTGACACGACTCGAGCGCTTCGACGTCGTCCGGGGTGGCGAAACCGCCCGGCCCGAGAAAGGTGAGAAACGCCTCGAGCCGCCGCTCGCGCGGTCCCGCGGTCTCCGTGACCGGCGCGATCTGCCAAGCGCGCACGTGCATCGACGTGGGCGACGTGGGCCAGATGGAGCGGACGACGACCGCCATGATGTCGTTGATCGCGAGGTTCGGGAAGATCAGCATGTTGCGGTTCATGTCGGTCATGCGGCGCGCGCGCTCCGCACCGTGCCGCGCGGCGAGCCGCGCCCGAATCGCCTCGACCTCCTCGCGCGCCGCCAGCCCGAAGAGCGGCGACCACTTCGCGATCGGCCGTCCCCACGGCGCCTCGTACTCCACCATCGCGTGCCCGTTGCCGAGGTCGACGGCGCGTCCGATCACCGCCTTGACGCTCGTGTTGTCCATCCCCGTCTCGGCCGCCGCGCGCTGCTCGATCCGGGTGAGGTACTTGAAGTACGTCTCGTGGACGGGCAGCCCGTGGTAGCCGTCGATGCTGTTCTCGACCAGCAGCTTCCAGTTCGCCTCGATCCCGTACTCGTGCGTCCCTTGGATGATCTCGACCGCGCCGTCGGCGGCGTCGACCATCAGATCCAGCACGTCCTTCGCACCGGCGAGGTACTCGGTGAGCGGGACGGCGTTCTCGTCGAAGCAGATGAAGACGAAGCCGCGGTAGCTCTCGCAGCGCGCGACCTCGCGCAGCCCCATCGCCGCGCGGTCGAACCCGTCGCCGTACCCGGCCTCGTCGGGCAGCCCGATCAGCGCGCCGTCGATGCCGAACGACCACGCGTGGTAGAAGCACTGGAACACCTTGGCGTTGCCCGCGTCCTGGCGGCAGATCGTCGCCCCGCGATGCGGGCAGGTGTTGAAGAAGGCGCGGACGCGCGCGTCCTTGCCGCGCACGAAGAAGATCGGCTCCCCGGCGATCGTGCGCCGCACGAAGTCACCGGGCGCGCGCACCTCCGACTCGTGCCCGAGGTAGAGCCAGCACCGGGCGAAGACCGCGTCGCGCTCGCGCTCGAAGACCGCCTGGGACGTCATCGTGCGCCGGTTCACGCGGAAGACGTGGCGCTGCTCGTCCTCGTCGATGTACGGCTGCTCGTCGTGCGCGATCATGGCGTCTCCTCGAGGCGTCCGGACGGAAGGAGAATATCGATTTTGGGCGACAAAATATCTTCCGTCCACTACGGGTGACCTCCGGAGGGTTCCTTCATGCAGCGACCGTCGCGTGCCGGGTTTCTTACCACCACCGCAGCTGCCGCCACGGCCTCCGTGGTCCCGCCCTGGGCCGCCCGGGCCGCCGGGCCGGCGACCGTGCGGATCGGCTACATCGAGTCGATGAGCGGGCCGTTCGCCGACGTCGCGGAGCGGCAGTACGCCGGGGTGAAGGCGGCCGTGGACGAGGCGAACCGCCGCGGCGGAACCCGGTTCGAGATCGTGCTGGCCGACGACAACGCGCGTCCGGCGGAAGGCGTGACCGCGGGCCGGCGCTTGCTGGAGCAGGAGAAGGTCGACGCGGTCATGATCGGCACGCTCTCCGGCACCGCGCTCCAGTTCGGCCCCATCGCCGAGGCGAACGGGATGTTCGTCCTGTGCATCCAGCCTCAGGACAGCTCGCTCACCGGGAGCAACGCGCAGCGCGTGATGTTCCGCATGGTGCCGAGCGCGCGGATGATGACGGCCGCGCTCTCGCGCCGCCTGCTCGCGATCGGGAAGAAGTGGTACTTCTTGCAAGCCGACTTCGCGTTCGGGAAGGACGGCTACGCGCGGATGGGCGCGAACCTCCGCCGCGCGGGCGGGACCGAGGTCGGGCACGACGTCTTCCCGATCACCGCGACCGACTTCTCCTCGCTGCTGACCAAGGTGCGCGGCAGCGACGCCGACGTGCTGATGATCTGCCACGGCGGCGTCGCCGCGGCGACGATCTGCAAGCAGATGGTGCAGTACGGTCTCCACAAGCGCATGCACGTCGGCGCGATGAACATGGAAGACTACTACCAGAACCTGCTCCCGCTCGACGAGCTGCGCGGGGCGACGTTCGGCATCATGTGGTCGCCGAAGGCCTCGGAGTCGGCCGCGCGTCTCGCGCGCAAGCTGAGCGCGAGCATCAAGGGTCAGATCAGCCAGCGCCACTACATGGGATACATGGCCGCCTCGCAGCTCATCGACCGCATGCGCGCGGCGGGGACGACGCGCGCCGACGCGCTGGTCGCCGCGTTCTCGAACCACCGCTTCGACGCCGCGAAGACGCGGTTCTCGACCTGGCGCGAGTGCGATCACCAGTGCGAGGGCGACACGTACGCCGGAACGCTGGTCGACTCGAAGACCTTCGCGCGGACGGGTCTGCTCTACGACGTGGCCGCCGACGTGCCGGGGCCCGAAGCGCTCGGCCCGTGCACCGAGCCCGAGGCGTCGGCTGCGAACGCGGTCATCTCGGCGCAAAAGGTCCCCGCGCGCCCCGGCTACGAGCCGGTCGCCGTTCGCGCCTGAGCGGCCCGTGTCGCCGGCCACCTCCCCCGAGCGCGTCGACCGCGCCGCCGTCGAAGACTTCCTGTACCGCGAAGCGGCGCTGCTCGACGCGTGGGATCTCGACGGCTGGCTCGCGCTCTACACCGCCGACGCGCGCTACTGCGTCCCGGCGACCGACAAGCCCGACGGCGATCCGCACCGGGATCTCGTGATCATCGACGACAACCGCGAGCGGCTCGAGTCGCGCGTCGAACGGCTGAAGAGCCGGCGCGCGCACCGTGAGTTCCCCGTCTCGCGGACGCGGCACCTGGTCTCGAACGTCGTCATCGCGGGGCAGGAGGGCGACGCGGTGCGCGTCTCGGCCGGGTTCATGATCTGGCGCTTCCGCGGGAAGCGCTCCGATTATTACGTCGGGCGCTACGACTACGTGCTCGGGCTCGAGGCGGGCGGCCTGACGATTCGCTCCAAGCGCGCGACGCTCGACCTGGCGACGCTCGACGACGCGGCGAGCGTGAGCGTGATTCTTTGATCGACTCCGGTTCTTCCGGACAGCCGAGCGTCGTCGTCGTCGGCGCCGGGCCGGTCGGGCTCGTGACCGCGCTGGGGCTCGCGCGCCAGGGGATCGCGGTCACCGTGCTGGAGCGCGAGCCGGACGTCTTCCGCTCCCCGCGCGCGATGACGTACCACTGGTCGTGCCTGTTCGGCCTCGACGATCTCGGGCTGCTCGACGACATGGGGCGCGCCGGCTTCTACGTTCGCGAGACGAACTTCCACGTGCTCGCGACCGGCGAGAACGTGACGTTCTCACTCGAGCCGCTGCGCGGGCTGGTGCAGCACCCGTACAACCTGACGCTGGGACAGGACCGCCTCGCCGAGGTCGTGATCGACCACCTGCGCGGCCATCCGCACGCGGCGGTGCGCTGGAACGCCGAGGTGACCGAGATCGTCCAGCACGACGACCGGGTCGACGTGCGGTTCACCGCGGGCGGCGAGACGCACGCGCTGCGCTGCGACTGGGTGATCGCCGCGGACGGCGGAACCAGCCCGATCCGCAAGATGCTCGGGCTGCGCTTCGACGGGCTGACGTGGCCGCACAACTTCGTCGCGACGAACGTGCGGTTCGATTTCCACGCGACCGGGCTCTTCGAGACGAACTACGTCGTCGATCCGCAGCACGGAGCCGTCGTCGCGAAGGTGCGGCAGGACGGTCTGTGGCGCGTGACCTGGTCGGAGGACGTCGACGCCGACCCCTCCGAGATCGACGAGCGCGTCGCCGCGCAGTACGCCGCCGTGATGCCGCCCGGCGCATCGTACGAGCTGCTCGCGAAGTCGATGTACCGCATGCACCAGCGCGCCGCCGAGACGATGCGCGCGGGCCGCGTGCTGCTCGCCGGCGACGCCGCGCACGTCACCAACCCCACCAGCGGTTTCGGCTTGGTGGGCGGCCTCTACGACGCCTACGTCCTCACCGAAGCGCTCGGCGCGGTGATCCGCGGCGAAGCGGACGACGCGATCCTCGACCGCTACAGCGACGACCGCCTCACCGCGTTCTGGACCGTCTCCTCGCCCGTCTCGACCGAGAGCAAACGCCTCGTCTTCCACTCGGACGACGCCGCCCGCCTCGAAGTCGACATGAAGATGTACCGCCGCATCGCCGCCGACCCCGCCATGCTGGTAGCGTTCTGGTCCCAGGGCAAACGCATCGAAACACCCTCCCTCCTCACCGGCCAACCCCTCTCCGCCGGCCGCAACGACTCCGCCCCCTAACCCGGCACCCCGCGTTGTCCCGCATGTGCCCGTGCCGCCTCCGTGTCACCGCGCCTCTGTGTCACGCGCCGCCGCGTCACCGCGCCTGCGTGTCGCCCAGCCTCTGTGTCACCCTGAGCTTGTCGAAGGGCGAGAGAGCATCGTGACGTCAGTGTTCGACACCCCGCGGAACGGGGACGCTTGAAGCGATGCTTCCGGTTCTGATCGTCGGCGCAGGCCCCGTCGGCCTCGCGCTTGCCGGGGATCTCGCCTGGCGCGGGATCCCGTCATGCATCGTCGAGCGTTCCGACGGAACGATCGAGCAGCCGCGAATGGACATGGTCGGGATCCGCACCATGGAGCACGCCCGGCGCTGGGGGATCGTGCGCGACGTCGAGACGAGCCCGTACCCGCGCGACTACCCGCAAGACAACGTGTACGTCACGAGCCTGACCGGCTGGGAGCTCGGACGCGAACGCTTTCCGTCGATGGGCGACGACCGTCCGCCCCCGGCGAGCCCGCAGAAGCGCGAGCGCTGCCCGCAGGATATGTTCGATCCGATCCTGCGACGGTGGGTCGAGCGGCAAGGCCGCACGGAGCTGCGGTTCGAGACCGAGCTCGAGACGTTCCGCGACGAGGGCGATCACGTCGTCGCGACCGTGACCGACCGCGCGAGCGGACGCAGCGAGGAGATCCGCGCGCGGTACCTGGTCGGGTGCGACGGGGCGGTGAGCCGCGTGCGCGAGCAGCTCGGGATCACGATGCACGGCAGCGGCGTGCTGACGAACACGACGAACGTGATCTTCCGCGACCCCGACCTCGTGAAGCGGCACGACAAAGGCCGCGCGTACCGCTTCATCGTGATCGGGACGCACGGCACCTGGGCAACGATCGTCGCGATCAACGGCAACGACCGTTGGCGGATGTCGATCGTGGAGTCGCCACCCGGCGGGCTGACGCGCGACGACGTCGCCGACGCCATCCGGCGCGCGGTCGGGACCGAGTTTCCGTTCGAGATCGTGTCGATCACGAACTGGAAGCGCCGA
>DASWSC010000234.1:0-4674 GCA_036402855.1 Candidatus Elarobacter sp.
ACCATGCCCCGCCCTCATGTCACCGTGACCCGCCCCCATGTCACCCTGAGCCTGTCGAAGGGTGAGCGCCGCCGCAAACGGCTCGAGCGTCGCCGTGCCGTACGTCGCATGCCGCACCGCGGGAAAATCGACGAGCGCCCGCAGCAGCGGCAGCGTCGTCGGCACGCCGCTGACGACGTACTCGTCGATCGCGCGTCCCAGCCGCGCCAGCGCCTCCTCACGTGTCCGCCCGCGCACGATCAACTTCGCGATCATCGAGTCGTAGTCGGGCGTGATGGTGAACCCGGGATACGCGGCGGAGTCGACCCGCACGCCGAATCCGCCGGGCTCCTTGTAGCGCTCGACCGTCCCGGGCGCGGGCCGGAAATTCTGCGCCGGGTCCTCGGCGTTGACGCGAACCTCGATCGCGTGCCCGCGGAAGCTCGCGTTCACCGCGTCCTGCGTCAAGGAGAGCGGCCGCCCCGCCGCGACCAGGATCTGCTCGCGCACCAGGTCGATCTCCGAAATCTCTTCGGTCACCGTGTGCTCGACCTGGATCCGCGTGTTCATCTCGAGGAAATAGAACGCGTCCCCGCTCACCAGGCACTCGATCGTCCCGACCGAGTCGTACGCGATCGCCTTCGCCGCCTGCACGCCGGCCGCGCGCAGCCCTTCGCGAACGGCGTTCGGGATGAGCGCCGGTGCCTCTTCCCAGAGCTTCTGATGCCGCCGCTGCAGCGAGCAGTCGCGCTCGCCGACGTGCAGCACCGTCCCGTGCTTGTCGGCGAGGATCTGCAGCTCGACGTGCTTGGGATTCTCGAGGTATCGCTCGACGTAGATCGTCGGGTTCCCGAAGTACGCGCTCGCTTCACGCTGCGCCGTCGAGAACGCGGACTCGAGCTCCTCGACGCTGTGCGCGACCTTCAGCCCCTTGCCGCCGCCGCCGCCCGACGCCTTGAGCGCGAGCGGAAGGCCGTACTTCTCCGCCGCCGCGCGCGCCGCGCGGGCGTCGGCGATCGCATCGGTGCCGCCGGGGACGACCGGGACGCCCGCCGCGACCATCGCCTGCCGCGCGCGAATCTTGTCGCCCATCGCGTCGATCGCGTCGGGATGCGGGCCGATCCACGTCATCCCCGCCTCGATCACGCGCCGCGCGAAGCCCGCGTTCTCGGCGAAGAACCCGTAGCCGGGGTGGATCGCATCGGCGCCGGCACGCCGCGCGACGTCCAGCAGCTTGTCGGCATTCAGATACGATTGCGACGGCGCCGCCGCGCCTAGGTGATACGCCTCGTCGGCGTAACGCACGTGCAGCGCCTCGCGATCGGCATCGGAGTAGACCGCGACCGTGGCGCAGCCGAGCTCCTTCGCGCTGCGCATCACGCGGAGCGCGATCTCACCGCGGTTCGCGACCAGGATCTTGCCGAAGGGCGCCTCAACCATCGAGACGTCCGGCGATCTTCCAGCGCGAGCCGGACACTGCGGCGGCGCGAGCCTCGGTCGCGCCGGAGACGTCGAGCCGTCCGGCGAGCGCCCAGCGTGCTGGTTCGCGCGGGGGCCGCGCATCGTCGCTCGCGATCACCCGAACATACGCGGCCGCGATGGCGGCGAGCTCGTCGGCGGACGGCACGCGATCGGAGCGCTCCGGGACAAGCGCCATCAGGACTGCGCCGCCTCCGGATACATCCCCATCGCGTGGTAGCCCGCGTCGACGAAGTGCACGTCGCCGGTGATCTGCGACGACAGATCGGAGGCCAGGTAGACCGCGACGTTCCCGACGTCGTCGGCGCTGATGTTGCGCTTGAGCGGCGATGCCGCGCCGACCTTCGCCGGCATCGAGGAGAAGCCAGCGACCTGGCGCGACGACGCCGTCTTGATCGGTCCGGCCGAGATCGCGTTCACGCGGATCCCGCGGTCACCGAGGTCGAACGCGAGATACCGGACCGTCGCCTCGAGCGCCGCTTTGGCGATGCCGGCGATGTTGTAGTTCGGGACGATCTGGGTCGCGCCGAGATAGGTCAGCGCCATGACCGAGGCACCGTCGTTCAGGTTGTCGACCAGGTGGCCGACCAGCGCGATCAGCGAGTACGCGCTGATGTCCATCGCCATCGCAAAGCCGTCGCGCGAGGTCGTATAGACCTTTCCGGACAGGTCTTCTTTTTTCACGTACGCGATCGAGTGGACCAGACCGTCTATGCTCCCGGCGCCGGCGGCGAGCGCGCGCAGCGACGCGTCGCTGGAGACGTCGCACTCGAAGACCGCGGCGTTACCGAACTCCTCGGCGTGATCGCGCACCGCGTCCTCGACCCGTTCACCTTGATACGTGAGGACCAGCTTCGCGCCGTGCGCGTGGAGCTGCCGCGCGATCCCGCTGGCGATCGACCAGCGGTTGGCGACGCCGGTGACGAGGATGGTCTTTCCGTCTAGCAATCCCACGAGGTCAGATCATGGGCCGCCC
The DNA here is from genome assembly GCA_036402855.1 of Candidatus Elarobacter sp. Lineage (GTDB taxonomy): Bacteria > Vulcanimicrobiota > Vulcanimicrobiia > Vulcanimicrobiales > Vulcanimicrobiaceae > Vulcanimicrobium. Next base: position 2,435 of record DASWSC010000234.1, read on the forward strand.
CGGTTCGACAACCCTCCCGCCGAACGGTACGCCCGCGCCCAACCGCCGCTCACAACGAACCGCGGAAACGTCACGAACTGTTCGGCAAAGATGCGGCTGAGCGCGTTCACCGGCCCCGCGAACGGAATGGGCCGGTTCGCCTCCAGCCCGTGTCCGCGGCCTTCGGCCGCGAATGCGACCGCCGCTACGACGACGCCCGCCAAGGCACCCGGCCACGAGCGCGCCGCGACGGACACCGCAGCGCCGACGATCGCGACGTCGAACACCGGGACCGCGACCGCGTGGATCAGCAGATTGCGGCGGTCCCCGTGAACGCGCGGATAGTCATCGAACTGGTCGGTCAACATCGACATCGGTTCTCCTCGTCATTCACGCCGCTTGATCGTGCGCTCTTCCGCGGTGACGAGGGAGTCGAGCCCGCGCTCGACCCAAACACGGGCGCCGTCACAGCGGGATGTTGCCGTGCTTGCGTTTCGGGCGTTCGACGCGCTTGTTCGCGAGCGCGTCCAACGCCCGGGAGACGGCGCGCCGGGTCTCGCCGGCGTTGATGACGTCGTCCACATAGCCGCGCTGGGCGGCGATGAACGGGTTGGCGAAGTGGTCGGTGTACTCGGCGGCGAGCTCGGCGGCTTTCGCGTCGGGATCCGGCGCGTCGGCGATCTCGCGCCGGTTGAGAATCTTCACGGCGCCGCTCGCCCCCATGACCGCGATCTCGGCGGTGGGCCAGGCGAAGTTGAAGTCGGCGCGGATGTGCTTCGACGACATGACGTCGTATGCGCCGCCGTAGGCTTTGCGCGTGATGACGGTGATCTTCGGAACCGTCGCTTCGGCGAAGGCGTAGAGCAGCTTCGCGCCGTGCTTGATGATGCCGCCCCACTCCTGGCTCGTCCCGGGCAGGAAGCCGGGGACGTCGACGAAGGTGAGCAGCGGGACGTTGAAGGCGTCGCAGAAGCGCACGAACCGCGCCGCTTTGATCGACGCGTCGATATCCAGCACGCCGGCGAGATACTTCGGCTGGTTCGCGACGATCCCGACGCTGCGGCCGCCGACGCGGCCGAAGCCGATCACGACGTTCTGCGCCCAGAGCGGCTGGATCTCGAAGAAGTCGGCGTCGTCGAGCACCGGGACGATCGCGTCGACGATGTCGTACGGCTTGTTCGGCGAGTCGGGGATCAGCTCGTCCAACTCCGGTGCGACGCGCTCCGGATCGTCGCTGCTCGGAACCAGCGGCGGATCGTCGAGATTGTTCGAGGGGATGAACGAGAGCAGCCGGCGGCAGTGCTCGTTCATCTCGTCTTCGTCGGCGGCGGTGAGATGCGCGACGCCGCTCTTCGTCGCGTGCGTCAGCGCGCCGCCGAGCTCTTCGAAGCTCACGTCCTCGCCGGTGACCGTCTTGGTGACGTCCGGGCCGGTGATGAACATCTGCGAGATGCCTTCGACCATCACCGTGAAGTCGGTGATCGCCGGCGAATAGACCGCGCCGCCCGCGCACGGTCCCGCGACCAGGCTGATCTGCGGGATGACGCCCGAGGACTGCACGTTGCGCCAGAAGATCTCGGCGTAGCCGCCGAGGCTCACGACGCCTTCCTGGATCCGCGCGCCGCCCGAGTCGTTGATCCCGATCATCGGCGAGCCGGTGCGGACGGCGAGGTCCATGACCTTACAGATCTTCTCGGCGAAGACTTCGCCCAGCGATCCGCCGAGCACGGTGAAGTCCTGCGAGAACAGGAAGACTTGGCGGCCGTCGATCGTCGCGTGACCGGTGATCACGCCGTCGCCGAGAAACTGCCGCTCGTCGAGACCGAACTCGGTCGTGCGGTGCACCGCGAAGCGGTCGAGCTCGACGAACGAGCCGGGGTCGACCAGCGCGTCGACCCGTTCGCGCGCGGTCCGCTTCCCCCGGGCGCGCTGCCGCTCGTTCGCGTCCTCGCCGGCCGGCGCGAGCGACTCCGCGCGCATGCGCTCGAGCCGATGGTAGGCGTGCTCGTGCGGCGACTCAGGTTCGATGGCGGCCATCAAGCGAATGGTTCCGCCCCCACATCATCCCGAGCCTGTCGAAGCATCCCCCCGCCCCGGCCGAAATGTCGCCGTGAGCCGCCCCCGTGTCATGGTGAGCGGCCCCCGTGTCATCGTGAGCGCCCCCGTGTCATCGTGAGCCGGCCCCCGTGTCATCGTGGGCCGGCCCCAATGTCATCCTGAGCTTGTCGAAGGATGAGCCTCTGGGCACCATCCTGCCTTCG
>DASWSC010000235.1:0-1651 GCA_036402855.1 Candidatus Elarobacter sp.
AGATAGCGCACGACGTGAGCCGGGTCGAGCGCGGCACGCGGCGGTCCCGGCTCGCGCCAGAGCTCGTACTCGCGACGCGCTTGTTCCGTGCGGTCCCGCCACGCCGTCGCATCGACCGCCTCGAGGTCGTCGAGCGCGCGCGCGAGCTCGGCCGGGCCGGCGTTGATCGCGAGGTCGGGCTCGAAGACGCGGCCGAGCTCCTCGGGATCGGAATGGACGTGGATGAGGCGCTGGCGCGGGCGCGGCGTTTCGATGAGCGTATAGCCCCCGGTCGGCGTCTCGCTCAAACGCCCGCCGACGGCGAGGATCACGTCGGCGTCGCGAATCCGTGCGGCGAGCGACGGATTCGGGCCGAGGCCGAGCTCGCCGGCGTAGCGCGGGTCGCGGTTGTCGAAGAGCGACTGGCGCCGGAACGAGCACGCCGTCGGGAGCGCGTTGCGCTCGGCGAAGCGCCGGATCTCAGCGCACGCCGCCTCGTTCCAGCCGCTTCCGCCGAGCACCATGATCGGGCGCTCCGCGCCCTTCAGCATGGCACGCATCCGCCCCAGATCGCCGTCGCCCGGATGCGCGGCGACGCGCTCCGCACGGCCGAGATCCGCGACGCCGGCCTCGTCGCGCAGCATGTCTTCCGGCAGCGCGAGGACGACCGGGCCGGGGCGGCCCGACATCGCGACGCGGAACGCGCGCGTCACCAGCTCCGGGATGCGCCGCGCGTCGTCGATCTCGCCGGCCCATTTGGCGAGCCCGCCGAACACTTCACGGTAGTCGAGCTCTTGGAACGCTTCCCGTCCGCGCATCCCGCGCGCCACCTGTCCGACGAAGAGGATCATCGGCGTCGAGTCCTGGCGCGCGACGTGGACGCCGATCGCAGCGTGCGTCGATCCGGGACCGCGCGTGACGAACGCGATCCCCGGGCGGCCGTCGAGCTTGCCGCGCGCCTCCGCCATGTGCGCCGCCGCCGCTTCGTGCCGGCACGCGATGGTGCGGATCGACGGCGTGTCGTGAAGCGCGTCGAGCACCGCGATGAAGCTTTCGCCGGGGACGCAGAAGACGGTGTCGACGCCGTTCGCCGCGAGCGCGTCGACCACGATCCTGCCGCCGGTTCGGAGGGGCATGAGCGTCTCTGTCCGGCGGGCGCATCGGCGCGTCCTCCGGCGCTTCGTTCGTGCAACCACGCTCCGGGCGGAAGGATTCAGATCGCTCATGGCACGCATTTTGGACGGAACCGTCGCGCTCGTCACCGGCGCGAGCTCGGGGATCGGCGAGGCGACCGCACTGGCGCTCGCCGAGCAGGGCGCGCGCGTCGCGGTCGCGGCGCGCCGGCGCGCAAATCTGGAAGCGCTGGCCGAGAAGATTCGCACGGCGGGCGGCGAGGCGCTCGTGCTCGAGGCGGACATCACGGTCGAAGCGCAGGCGCGCGAGATCGTCGAGACGACGGCGGCACGGTTCGGCCGCCTCGACACGCTCGTGAACAATGCCGGCCTCATGCTGCTCGGGCCGATTCCCGGCGCCGACCCGAGCGAGTGGAAGCGCATGCTCAGCCTGAACACCGAGGCGCTGATGAACTGCACGCACGCGGCGCTGCCGTTCTTGCAGAGAGCCGCGGCGGACGGGCCGCGCCGGGTCGCCGACCTCGTGAACGTCAGCTCCG
>DASWSC010000236.1:0-22138 GCA_036402855.1 Candidatus Elarobacter sp.
GCGGCCCGCTGCTCGACGAGCGCGTGCCGAGCTTCCTGCTGCAGCCGCTGGTCGAGAATGCGGTGCGCCACGGCGTCAATGAGTCGAAGCAGCGCACCACGATCCGGGTCAGCGCCGCGGCTGAAGCCGACGTCCTCACGGTGCGCATCAGCGACGATGGGCGTGGTCTTCCGCCGGACGCCGTTCTGCAGGAAGGGATCGGGTTACGGAACACGCGGCGGCGGCTGGCGGAGCTGTACGGGGCGGCGGCGCGCCTCGACGTTGCGAACCGAGACGGCGGTGGAACGGAGGTTGTCGTGACCATCCCGCGGCGCGTCGGACTGGTTGCCCGCTGACGTGGCGCGTTTGCGTGCGATGATCGTCGACGATGAGGCGCTGGCGCGTGAGCGCATTCGCATGCTGCTCGCGGGCTGGGACGACATCGAGCTGGTCGCGGAGTGCGCGAGCGGATGCGATGCCGTGGCCGCGGTGCGCCGGTTGCGCCCCACGCTGCTCTTCCTCGACATCCAAATGCCGGAGCTGGACGGCTTCGGGGTGCTGCAAGCGCTACCGCCGCCGTACCGGCCCCAGGCGATCGTCTTCGTCACCGCGCACGATCGCTTCGCGGTACATGCTTTCGACGTCAACGCGATCGACTATCTGCTCAAGCCGTACACGGCGGAGCGCTTCAATGCGGCGCTCGAACGAGCCCGCGCGCGGCTCGGTACCGCCGGGACGCAGCGTGCCGAGATCGACCTGTTGCTCGAAACCGTTGCCGCGCGGCTGGCAGCCCCGGAACGGCTGACGATTCGCTCGAGGGACGGGATTCAGTTCGTCGCCGTACAGGACGTCGACTGGCTCGAGGCCGATCGAAACTACACCGTCCTGCACCTCGGGACGCAGCGATTGCGGATGCGCGAGACGATCTCGGAACTCGAAAGCCAGCTCGGCGCCGCGGGATTCGTGCGCGTGCACCGTTCGATCATCGTGAACGTCGACCGCATCTTCCGGCTCGAGCCTTGGGCGCACGGTGAATACGTGATCGTCCTACGGAACGGCACGAAGGTCATTTCAGGCCGAGGCTACGGCGAGCGGGTGCGCAGCCTCTTCGCTTAGGCGTAGCGGGCCATTGGGTTCACTCGTAGGCGACAGGGTCTCGCTTCTTGCGCCATTTCACGGTGTACGGCAGCACGAACATGTAGAGGCCGGTGACCGCGAGCAGGGCGAGCGGGAGCAGCGGTGAGAGGTATACCCAATTGGGAGGCTTTTGTCCGACGCCCACGGCGATGAAGATCCCTACAACGATCACGACGAAGATGATCGACACCCAGCGGTGTATCTGCCGAATCCAAGCGTTCCAATTCATGCAAACCTCTTGATCAAGGCGGCCCGAACCGCGGCGTGGCGCAGCGGGCCGCAACCGTGCCCGCCAGAGCCGGCTTCATCTTGGCAAGGACCTGCGGCCAGCCCTACCGGTGAGCGGCATCATGCAGAGATTCGCCGCCTCAACGCCGTCTTTCGAAGCGGATGACGCCGGGCTCGCTGGCGACGGTCGTCTGCGTGAACCCAAGCCTGCGGAGAAGCGCCATCGATGCGGCGGAGTCGGGCAACGTCTCCGCGATGACGGTTCGCACGCGCTCGTCCCCGAAGGCCCAGTCGATGAGTTCGCCGACCGCTTCGGTCGCGTAACCGCGGCGCTGAAACTGCGGGAACAGCGAGTAGCCCACTTCGACGACGCCGTCGTCCGACGGCTGCCCTTTGAAGCCGCCGTTACCGATGACCACCGGGGGCACACCGGGCTCGTCGCGCACGAAATACCACGCGACCCACCCGATCGCGTCCGGCTCGGCGGTCAAGCGCGAGATGAAGAACTGCAGCGACTCGTCGTCGTTGAGCGGCGGCGGCCAATCGGCGGGAACGTCGGCGCCGAGCAGGACCGACAGACGGTCACGAGCGTGCTCCTCTGCTGCGAGGGTCTGCAGCGTCGCCGGGATCAACCGAAGCCGCTTCGTTCTGACGACGAAGTCGGGACGCTCCGAGCTGTCCATCACGAGTCGTCGGGCTCGACCATCACGTAGACGTGAACGAGCGCGGGACCCTCGTAGCGAAACGTGCGGTGATGGCACACGTAGGGCTGCTCCTCGACTTCGATGACGTCGCCGGCGTTCGGGATGGGGATCGCCGGATGGTATGCGACCGGCGTCCCAAGTGTCGCGTGTGCGCGAAAATTGCGGAGCTCAACCAGCACTTCTTGCATTCATCAGGCGTACCCCGTCCGGCACGCCGTCACGCCGCAAGCCGCGGGGCGCCGCAGGGCCCCGGAGCTCGTAGGGTGGGGAGCGATGGCCAGAGGTGCCGAACGGAGTGATCCCGCGGCATGTGACGGGCCGAGCCGATTGGCGACACTCAATGACGGGCGAGCGATGACAACCAAGAACAAGCAAACCACCGACTCGAAGGAACGCGAAGCTCCCGCTGCACTGATCGATGCGAGGATCAAGGAGCTGAGTGATTGGCGGGGCGAGACGCTCGCTCGGATCCGAAGGATCATCAAGCAGGCCGACCCCGACGTGGTCGAAGAGTGGAAGTGGAGAGGCGTCCCGGTGTGGGAGCATGCCGGCATCATCTGCACCGGTGAGACGTACAAGAACGTCGTGAAGATGACGTTCGCCAAGGGCGCCTCGTTGGAGGACCCTTCAGGCCTCTTCAACTCCAGCCTCGAAGGCAACACCAGGCGCGCCATCGACCTTCACGAGGGCGAGAAGCTCGATGAAAAGGCGCTCAAGGGACTGATTCGCGCCGCCGTGGCTCTGAATACGTCATCGGCAAAGCGCAAATGAGGCGGCGCCGGTCTGCATGACAAAGAAGCCCCGGCGTAAGCCGGGGCTTCGTCGTTGTCGCACGCTGACCGCGTCAGGTGCAGAGATCGAACCGGTCGAGATTCATCACCTTGTCCCACGCGGCGACGAAGTCGTTCACGAACTTGCCCTTCGCGTCGTCTGAGGCGTAGACTTCGGCGAGCGCCCGGAGTTGCGAGTTCGAGCCGAAGATCAGGTCGACGCGCGTTCCGGTCCACTTCGCCTTACCGGTCGCACGTTCGCGCCCTTCGAAGAGCTCGTTCGAACCGGACGTCGGCGTCCACGTCGTTCCCATGTCGAGCAGGTTCACGAAGAAATCGTTCGTGAGCGTCCCCGGACGGTCGGTGAACACGCCGTGCTTCGTCTGTTCGGCGTTGGCGCCCAGCGCGCGCATCCCGCCGAGCAGCACCGTCATCTCGGGCGCCGTCAGGTTCATCAACTGGGCGCGATCGACCAGCAGCGCTTCGGTCGGAACGTCGATCGGCGAGGCCTTGAGGTAATTCCGGAACCCGTCGGCCAGCGGTTCGAGGACCGCCATCGCGGCGACGTCGGTCTGCTCTTGCGATGCGTCCGCGCGACCCGGCGTAAAGGGAACCTTCACGTCATGGCCGCCGGCCTTCGCAGCTTGCTCGACGGCGGTGCAGCCGGCGAGCACGATCAGGTCGGCCATCGAGACGCGTTTCCCGCCGGCCTGCGCGCCGTTGAAGTCGCGCTGAATGCGTTCCAGCGCCGCGAGCACCCGCGCGAGCTGACCCGGCTGGTTGACGTCCCAATCCTTCTGCGGTGCGAGGCGCAGCCGTCCGCCGTTGGCCCCACCGCGCTTGTCCGAACCGCGATACGTCGCCGCCGCGGCCCACGCCGTCGTGACGAGCTCTTGCGTCGTGAGCCCTGAGGCGACGATGACGCCTTTGAGCGTGCCGATGTCGGCGTCGCCGATCAGCTCGTGCGTCACCTCCGGGATCGGGTCTTGCCACAGAAGCTCTTCCGCGGGGACGAACGGGCCGAGGTAGCGTGAGCGCGGCCCCATGTCGCGGTGCGTGAGCTTGTACCACGCGCGGGCGAACGCATCCGCGAACTGGTCGGGATGCTCGTGGAAGCGTTTGGCGATCGGCCCGTACGACGGATCCATGCGGAGCGCCAGATCGGTCGTGAGCATCATCGGCGCGTGCCGCTTCGAGGGATCGTGCGCGTCCGGAACGGTGCCTTGCGCGTCCGCATTCTTCGGGCGCCACTGGTTTGCACCGGCCGGGCTCTTCGTCAGCTCCCAGTCGTAGTTGAACAGATTGTCGAAGAAGCTGTTGTCCCACCGCACCGGCGTCTGCGTCCATGCGCCTTCCAGACCGCTCGTGATCGTCGCGTCACCGTTGCCGCTGCCGTAGCTGTTCCTCCAGCCCAGACCCTGCTCTTCGAGCGGCGCGCCTTCCGGCTCGCGACCGACGTACTGCTTCGGATCGGCGGCCCCGTGCACTTTCCCGAAGCTGTGCCCGCCGGCGATCAGCGCGACCGTCTCCTCGTCGTTCATCGCCATGCGCGCGAACGTCTCGCGGATATCGTGCGCCGACGCGAGCGGATCCGGCTTTCCGTTCGGCCCTTCGGGGTTCACGTAGATCAGGCCCATTTGCACGGCCCCGAACGGATGCGCGAGGACGCGTTCGCCGGAATAGCGCTCGTCGCCGAGCCACTCGCTTTCGTAGCCCCAGTTGATCTCTTCCTCGGGCTCCCAGATGTCGACGCGGCCGCCGCCGAAACCGAACGTCTTGAACCCCATCGACTCGAGCGCGGCATTCCCGGTCAACACCATCAGGTCGGCCCACGAGATCGCTTTGCCGTACTTCTGTTTGATCGGCCAGAGCAGCCGGCGCGCCTTGTCGAGGTTCGCGTTGTCCGGCCAACTGTTCAGCGGGGCGAACCGCAGCGTCCCGTTCCCGGCGCCGCCGCGACCGTCGAAGACGCGATACGTGCCGGCGCTATGCCACGCCATGCGGATGAAGAGCGGCCCGTAGTGGCCGTAGTCGGCGGGCCACCACTCTTGCGAGTCGGTCATCAGCGCGTACAGGTCGTTTTTCAGCGCCGCAAGATCGAGCTTCTTGAACTCCTCGGCGTAGTTGAAGCCGGGGTCCATCGGATCGGCCAGCGGCGAGTTCTGCTGGAGCACCTTGAGGTTCAACTGGTTCGGCCACCAGTCGCGATTCGTCATCATCCCCGGATCGAGATGCGTGCCGCGAGGCGTCCCGTGTGGCACCGGGCATCCGTCGGTCTTCTCGAGCTCCGCTTCGCGCATACTGTTCTCCGAATGGTCGTGAGGCTGGGCCCGATAGGTTCTCCGCTCGGTGTCGCCGCGTCCTCGCGGGCGCCGCCGATCGTCGAAATCGGGCAGCCGCCGCTGCCACCAACCCGCGCGCTAAAGCGTGCCCTCAGCCAAGCATCACCAGCGCGCGGCTCCACGCCTCCTGCGCCGCATCCTGCTGAATGACCGTCGCCGTATCCACCGCGATCGTTTGTCCGGTGCGGCGGACGGCATACCGGTCCATCGCGCGATCCGGCCGGCCCTGGATCAGTTCGCCGTCGGGCCGAAAGAGCGCGTCGTGCTTCGGGCAGTGGAACTCACGTGCATCCGGGAGCCACTCCAGCGTCGTCGTCGCGCGGTGCGGACAGATGACCGAGAACGCATAGACCGCGTTCTTGAGGCGAGCGACGACGATCCCGTTCGCGGCGTCGATCAGCGCACCGTCCTTCCCCGGGATGGCGTACGTGAGCACTTTGCCGCGCGTTTGCGCGGGCGCGATCGACCCGACCGATTGCGCGAGCGCCGGGTCGGCCAGCAGCGTCGGACCGGAGAGTCCCGCCATGACGGCGAGCGCCGCCGAGCGCAGAAAGCGAGCGCGTCCGATCGGGCAAGGGGTATCGCATGAATCGTTCAAGGCCGGCCGTTTCATTTCGAGAGTGAGAGCACGATGCTCACGAGGACGATCGTCGCCCACAGCGCGACGCTGACGATCGAGGTGGTTCGCATGGTCAGTGCCGCCGCGCTCCCGCCCCCCGCCGGAGCGACGCGCAACTGCGGCTCGGCCTTGGTCATGACGATGGCGTTCGTAAGCAGCAGCGTGATGAGCGACATCTTGATCCAGAACGGCACGGAGCCGACGTAGTTCTTGACGTCGGCAGCGAAGAGCGCGAGCCCGCTGAGCATGCAGATCGCCAAGGCGACGACGACCGTCCGATGGACCGCGTGCAGCTCGGAGAAGTGGTGCCGGCGAATCGGCGCCGTCCAGCGGTCGGCCCGCAACGTCCCGCGGTCGTGCGCGATCGCGAGCCCGCCTGCGACGAGCATCGAGAGGACCTGCGTCCCGACGACGCCCATCTCCAGCGGCGCGGAGCGGCTGAAGAGCGCGTGCCAGGGCGCCGTGACGGCCACGAGGTCGCGGACCATGGTGCCGGCTTCCAAGATCATGCTTCATAGCATCGCGAAGAATCCTGACATCATGCTGACCGGCGCGTGAGTGTGGAATGAGGCGATCGTGAAGACGCGGTGAGACGAGGACCCAAGGGAAGCGGCCCGCAGGAGGGTAACGCGGTGTCGGTTCGCGCAGAACCGTGAGTCAATCACGGGGAGTTCAACGAATGAGAATCGTCGCCACCGTCGCTCGCATCGTACTCGGCCTGGTCTTTTTCGTGCTCGGGCTCAACGGCTTTGTCGGCTTCCTAGGCGGCCCGCCGACCGGCGGGAATGCGGGCGCGTTCCTCGGCTCGATGGCGGCATCGCACTACCAGTGGATGTTCTCCGGGGTGCAGGTCATCGCGAGCCTCATGCTGCTGACCGGCCTGTACGTTCCCTTCGCGATCGTCGCTCTGGGCGCGGTCCTCTTGAACATCCTCACGTTTCACATCACGATGATGCCGGCCGGGCTGCCGCTGCCGATCGTCGTCACGATCCTGTGGTTCATCGTCGCCTGGCCGCTCCGCGCACATTTCGCACCACTGTTCGTACGCAAGGTTTCGGCGTAATGCAGGCGGGGCGATCCGGCGGCTGGATCGCCGGAGCGCTTCAACGACGTCGGTCGGGGCATTCGCGCAACGCCATTCCGTCCAACAATCGGGATGCACGACGGCTCGCCACTTGACAATCGGTCGGAAATCTTGGCAGAGTAGATTCACCATCGCCGTCGTCGCGTGCGCCGACGGGTTTTCTTTTCTGCAGGGTACGGGTGTGTGCGTCGCTGGCATCGGCAGTCCGTTCCGAGCCGACATCGAGCACCGAGCGAGTTCGGACAACTCACACGCGTCCATCGTGGAACGAATGCGCCGCTTCCTTCGTAGCTCCGGCGCACCGGCGTTCGTCAGCGTCCCAGGTACTGTGCATGGGTCACGTGCTCCATCCAGTCGACGACTTTGCCGTCGAGCGCCTCGGCGATTGCGATGTGCGTCATCGCCGTCCTGGGCGTCCCGCCGTGCCAGTGCCGGACGCCGGCCGGGCACATCACGATGAGCGTCTGACCGAGCGGGTGCGTGTGCCACGCGGTGCGCGCGGCGGGCTCGAACGTTACGATCGCACCTGCCGCCCGTCCGGGAGCCGGTGCTTGGAACGGTGCGTCGATGCGCACGGAGCCGGTGAACCATTCCGCCGGAGCCTTGCTCGATTGCTTCGAGCCGTGGTCGGCGTCGGAGAAGTGAAGCGGTCGTGCGGCGTTTCGGGTTCCAGCCGGTGAAGGGAGAACGCGATGAGTGAAGCGCGCGAACGGGCGATCCTCGCCGGAGGCTGTTTTTGGGGCGTGCAGGAGCTGCTGCGCGACTATCCCGGGGTGATCTCGACCCGCGTCGGCTATTCCGGCGGCGAGGTCGCGAACGCGACCTATCGCAACCACGGGAACCACGCTGAAGCGGTCGAGATCGTCTTCGATCCCGGCAAGATCACGTACCGGCGGCTGCTCGAGTTCTTCTTTCAGATCCACGACCCGACGACGCGGAACCGGCAAGGGAACGACCGTGGTCCGAGCTATCGCTCCGCGATCTACTACACGAACGACGAGCAGCGCCGCGTCGCGCAGGAGACGATCGCGGATGTCGATGCCTCCGGCCTGTGGCCCGGCAAGGTCGTGACCGAAGTTGCGCCGGCCGGCGACTTCTGGGAGGCGGAGCCGGAGCACCAAGACTACCTCCAGACATACCCGTCCGGCTATACGTGTCATTTCATCCGCCCCGATTGGAGACTTCCGGTCCGTACCGGGACGACCGCTCCGTAACGTTCAGCGTTCGGAGGCGTTCGGTTCCGGGGACGACCGCAGGGTGCGCAGCTCGACGGCGATGCTGAGCGCGAGGACGCAGCACACGCCGGCGAGCCCGGCGGTCACGCCGATGCGCAGGACGAGGAGCGCCCCGGCCGCAGCGCCGGCGAACATCGCGGCGACGGAGAGCAGCCGTCGCAGCGCCTTCGGACTCAGCCCGCGCGCGAGATCGGCTGCGAGACCGGTGATCGTCATCGTCAACACGGTCGTCGTGAAGTCCGGGATCGCGATCGTCCGCGCGACCGCGCTCTGAATCCCCATCGCGACCGCGAGAAGGACGATCGCGACGAACGCGCCGGATGAGTCGACCGCGATGCCGGCGACCGCGACCACCGCCAGCGCTCCCAGCGCGAGCACCAGGTTGATCGCCGACGCCCGCAACATGAGGCGTTGCACCCGGCTCGATCGCACGGTCAGCGCTCCGCCGGCGAACGACCCGACGATGAACGCCGCGAGCGCCGCGAGCGAACCGGCGGCCGAGATGTCGTGGTCGCCCGCCGCGGCGAACCCGAGGAACACGACGTTGCCGGTCATGTTCGCGACGAAGACGTGGCCCATCGTCAGGAAGGTGACGGCATCGACCATCCCGCTCGCCGTCGTCAGCACGATGAACGTCAGCGGGATGGCGGCCAGCTCGGCTCGGAAGCCGCCCTCGCGCGGCGGCGGGATCAGCGAGGGTCGCGAGCCGCTCATCGCGACACCGTATCGGCGTTCACGTCAGTCGTCGTCGGGTGGGATCTGTGAAGGCGGCATCGCCATGAGCGCCAGAGCGAGCGCTCCGCCCGTCTTCACGCGTGCTGCAATTGCAGGTATGCGCCGGCGACGTCGCGGTCGCCGAAGCCGTCGCGCAGCGCCTCGTCCCACTGTCCGCCGATCGTCGCCGCGATCGGCAGGCTCCGTTGCGCGCGAGCGGCCGCGTCCAGCGCGAGATGCAGGTCCTTCGTCGCCAGCGCGAGCGAGAACTCCGGATCGAACGCGCCGCGCTCGATCTTCGCCAGCTTCGCAAGCGCCCACGGCACGTTCAGCGCGGTGCTCCCGAGGCACTCCGAGACGTCGTCGAGCGAGACGCCGAGCGACTGCGCGAGCACCGCGGTCTCGGCGATCCCTTCACCGAGGATCGCGAGCCAAGTGTTGAGGACCATCTTCATCCGCGAGCCGTCTCCGGCGCGCTCCCAGCGCATCGTCTTCTGACCGAGGGCGCCGAAGACCGGCGCCAGGGCGTCGACCGCCGCGGCCGGGCCGGAGGCGAGGATCAGCAGCTTCCCCTGCTCCGCGGGTCCCTTCGAGCCGGAGACCGGCGCGTCGACGAACACGACGTCGGGGCGGAGCTGCCGCGCGAGCGCGGTCGCGCGCTCGGTGCCGTCGACGCCGATCGTGCTCATCTGCAGCCAGACGGCGCCGGCGCGCATCGCCGGCAGCGCACGCGGCATCGTCTCTTCGATCGACGCGACGGTCGGGACCATCGTCAGCACGACGCCGGCGTCGCGGACCGCGTCTTCCGGCGTCCCGGCGATCTCGGCGCCCGCATCGGCGAGGCGCGCGGCGGCCGTGGACGAGACGTCCCACGCGCGCACGCGCATTCCCGCGCCGAGCAGCCGCCGCGCGAAGGCGGATCCCATGGTGCCGGTGCCCAGCACCGCGATCGTTTCCGTTGTCATCATCTGTCCCTCAGTGTCGAGCGAGATGATCCCGGTGTATCGCCTCCCGCAGAGAACCGCCGGAGAACGCCGGGGAACCGCTCAGGCGGACTCGCGAGCGTCCTCTCGCGCGTGGTCACGCGAACGGACCGCGCGCTTCGACTCGAGCTCCAGCGTCACCAGCCGGGCCAGCAGCGTCGCCGGGAACAACTGCCCGATCACGGCTTCGAGGTTCGCGAGCGCGCGTGCCAGCGGAGCCGCCGGGACGATGTCGCCGAAGCCGCTCGTCGTCAGCGTGCTGAGGCTGAAGTAGACGTAGTCGAAGAGCCGGTGGTCCAGCGCCGGCGCGATGCGACCGGTGAAGGCGTGCGGGATGAACACGGCGATCAGCCGATAGCCGAGCGCGAACGCGAATGCGATGTTCAGATAGATCGCGATCGCTCCGACGATACGGTGCCCCGTCACCCGGCCGGATCGGAAGACCACCCTCGCGATCACCGCGCTGAGCGCGGAGAAGAAGAGCAGCGCCGCAAGGAAGTCGAGCGCCTCGGTGAGCGGCGACGGCCGCATGACGCGCAGCGCGACCGCGAGCGTCTCGACGACCGCCGCTACGAGAACCGTCACGACCGCGAGGCGGTCGCACCAGACGACGGCGAGGACGATCGAGAGGATCAGCACGACGACCCCGACCGCAAATGAGACGGCGACCGCGCGCGGCAGCGCCGACGCCGCCACCAGCGGGCCGACGAAGAACAGCAGCACCGACTGCGAGATGACGAGCACGGTGAGCCCAAGCTCGCGCCGGCGTGCCGCGGCGCGCGCCTGCGCGCTCGGCATCCCTGCCCCCATCACGTCACCGCGTGGGGTAGCCGGATCGTGAACTGCGTCCCGTCGCCGTCGCCGCTCTCGACCGAGACGGTCCCGCCGGAGCGTTCGGTCGCGCGCTTGACGATCGCCAGGCCGATACCCGACCCGTCGGCGCCGCCGGTCGCCGCGCGACCGCGGTAGAAGCGGTCGAACGCGTGCGCCCGGTCTTGCGAGTCCATCCCCGGACCGTGGTCGCGCACGACCACGACGACGTCGTCGCCCTGCACCGCCGTGCTGACCGCGACGGCGGAGCCCGGCGCGTACTTCAGCGCGTTGTCGACCAAGTTTCGAATCGCTTCGAAGATATCGGTCTCGTCGGCCACCACGCGCGCATCCGGAGCCGAGGAGACGGCGATCGTGGCCGGCTCCTCGGGGAGCGCGGCCGCGACGACGCGCGCCGCGACGTCGGAGACGTCGACGACGTGCCGCGCCGGCGGCGCCCCGCGGTCGAGCCGCGCCAGGTAGATCAGGTTCTCGATGAGCGCGCGCATCCGGCGGCTCTCCTGGCGCATCGACCCCACGACGTGCCGTCGCATGGCGGGCGCTTCACACATCCCGTCTTCGAGCACGTCGAGATAGCCCATGACGACGGTGAGCGGCGTGCGCAGCTCGTGGCCGGCGTCGGCGATGAACTGCCGGATCTCGGCTTCGCTCCGGTCGCGCTGCGCGAGCGCCGACTGCACTTGGTGCAGCGCGCCGTTGTAGGAATGCGCGAGCTCGCCGAGCTCGTCGCCGCCGAGCGAACGGAGCGGGTGCGGCCGAAAGTCGCCGTCGGCGAACCGCCGCATCGCGGCGGAGATCTGACGCAGCGGGCGCACCGCCTCGCGGGTGATCGAGAACCCGGCAAGCCACGCGAGGAAGACCGCGACCACGCCGACCGGCAGCATCCACGTCCAGTACTCTTGCAACGCGTGCTGGAGCTGGTCCAAGTTGGTCGTGATCAGAACGAAGCCGCCGGGAACGACGATCCGGCCGCGGTGCATCCCCATCAACGAGGCGACCGCGCCGACGACTCCGGTGGACTCGCGCGGAGGTCCGGTCTCGCTGATGAGGCGGCGGTCCTCGCCGTATACGCCGACGTGGATGCGCGGCCGGCCGATGTCGGCGGTGATCAGCGGGCCGAGCTCGTCGAGCGAGAGGTGACGCGGCGCAGCCGCCGCGATTCGCCGTTCGAGCGTCCGCGTCGTTGCGTCGATCACGATGTTCGAGGTCTCCGCATAGAGGCGGAACGCGTAGAGCGTCGAGGCGCTCCCGATGAGCACCATCAGCCCGACCGCCGCCCCGACGTACGCGATCATGAGTCGCTTCGCGAAGGAGCGCGGGCGCGGGCTACCCATCGTGCAGCGAGTACCCCACACCGCGAATCGTGTGGATCAACCGCCTCGCCTGCCCGTCGTCCACCTTCGCCCGCACGTACGACACGTAGCGTTCGACACTCCCCGGGCCGACCTCCGACTCGTCGCCCCACACGAGATCGAGGAGCTGCTCGCGCGTGAAGACGCGCCGCGGATGCCGCAGCAACGTCACGAACAGATCGTATTCCAACGGCGAGAGGTCGAGTGTCCGGCCGCCCCGGCGCACGGTGCGTGTCGCGAGCTCCACCTCGACGTCGGCGTAGGAGATCGCTTCGACGTGCTCGAGGCGCGGCCGCCGCAACGCGGAGCGGAGGCGCGCGACCAGCTCCGGCATCTCGAACGGTTTGGCGATATAGTCGTCGGCGCCCCCGTCGAGGCCCAGCACCCGTGTTTCGATCTCGCCTTTCGCGCTGAGCATCACGATCGGCGCCTCGGTGATCCGTCGCAGCATGGGCAGCATCGCCAAGCCGTCGATCTTCGGCATCATCACGTCCAGCACGATCAGCTCGGGCTTCCACTCGCGCACCACGGGGATCGCGGCCGGGCCGTCGGCGACGGATCGCACGTCGAAGCCCTGGTTTTGCAGCCCCAGCTCGAGCATCTCGCGGATTGGGCGTTCGTCGTCGACGACGAGAAGTCGCGGGTGCGGCCCCACGTCCTCACGGTTTCTGGTCATAGGCCTCGATCGTAGAGCCCGGGCCGGAGAACAGGCGGAGAGATTCCAGACCCCGGCCGGGTTCTCCGGTTTCCCTCCGGTACGGGCGCGATACTGACCGGCACGATGCGAAACGCGCCTGTACGAGCCCTCACCGCCTCCCTGGGGCTGGCCCTCGCGACGGGCGCCTGCGCCCGCTCGCAGCCGCCGGCCCCGCAGGCGGCTGCCGCCGTCGTTCCCGTCCTCGCCGTCCGGCAAGGCGCGGTCACGCCGCGTACCACGCTCTCCGGCGTCATCGCGCCGCTCCAGAACGTCGGGATCACGTCTTCGCTCGCGGAGCCGGCCGACGCAGTCTACGTGAAGGAGGGTGATCGCGTCACGCGCGGCCAGCGGTTGGCGCTGCTCGACACCGCCGATCTGCGCGCCCAGCTCGCCGAGTACCAGGCGACGGTGGCGAGCAACGCCGCAAAGGCCAGCCAGACGTACGATCAGGCCGGGCTCACCATCGTGCAGAACGCGAATACGGTCGAACAGGCGCGCGCCGCCGTGCGCCAGGCGCAGTTGACGCTCGCGAACGACACGCTGAACCTGACGCGCGACGCGGACCTGCTGCGGCAAGGATACATCCCCCAACAGCAGTACGACACGCTGGCCGCGACGGTCGGCAACGACCGCCAGGCCGTCAGTGCGGCGCAGGTGACGCTTCAGAACGACATCAAGCAAGTCGCCGCGAACGGGACGACGGCCAGCGGGCTCCAGGGCTCGATGGTCGCGGCCGCGCAGGCGACGACGCAGATCTCGCAAGCGCAGGCCGATCAGATTCGCGTCCAGATCGCGAAGGCGACGATCGTCTCGCCGATCGACGGCGTCGTCGTCAATCGCAATCTCAATCCCGGCGAGTTTCCGGGGACGCGCCAGCTCTTCACGCTGCAAGAGACCAGCCGCGTCTACGCCGTCCTGAACGGGTCGTCGGCGCAGATCTCCGGTCTGCGGACCGGCGGGACGGCGTCGGTCGTCGCGTCGAGCCTCCCCGGCAAGCAGTTCACCGGATCCGTCGCCGGGATCCTCAACGCGCTCACCCCTGGGTCGACGAACTTCGTCGTCAAGGTCGTGCTCGCGAACCCGACGGGTGCCCTGCGGCCGGGGATGGCCGTCTCGGGCAGCGCGACGCTGCCCACTACGCGCGGCCTGATGATCCCCGATACGGCCTTCCTCGATACGACGAACGGCACGGTGCAGATCGTCAGCGGCTCGACCGTGCAAACCGCGCAGGTGACGATGCTCGCCGACGACGGGAAGAACGCGATCGTCTCGGGCCTCTCGCCCGGCGCGAGCGTCGTCGTCAACGGCCAGTCGGGGCTCACCGACGGGCAAACCGTCGCGCCGCAGCAACTGGCGCAGAGGTAGTCTCGGATGTCGATCACCGCGCTCTTCGTCCGCCGTCCGCCGCTCGTCTTCGTGCTGTTGGCCCTCATGGGTCTGGCCGGAGTGATGGCGTACCGCACGCTGGTTCAGCAGCAGTTTCCCAACGTCTCGCAGCCGACGATCAGCGTCTCGGTGCAGTACAGCGGCGCCTCCCCGACGGTCATGCGCGATACGATCGTGCGGCCGATCGAGGACGCGATCGCCGGCACGCCCGATCTCCAAAATCTGAGCTCGAACATCCAGAGCGGGCGCGCCACGATCTCGGCGGCGTTCTTCATCACCTCCGACGTCAACACCGACCTGGTGAACGTCCAGAAATCGCTGCAGGCGGCGCAGCACCAGTTGCCGACCGACTTGCAGGCACCGACGGTCAACGTGCGCGACCCGAGCCAGGCGACCGTCGTGACGCTCTCGCTCACGTCGACGAAGCTGACCGAGAGCCAGCTCTCGCTGATCGCGAACAACCAGGTCGTCCCGGCACTCAACCAGGTCCCCGACATCGCGTACATCTCGGTCGGCGGCGGCGCGACGCCCGCGTACGAGGTCGTGGTCGACCCGCAGCGGCTCGCTGCTGCGAACCTGACGCTCAACGACGTCATCACGACGGTCGGCAGCAGCAACACGCGCGCCGCCGGCGGCACGGCGTACGGCCGCGACCGCCAAACGCAGATCGACATCCGCGGCGACATCAGCTCGCCGCAGTCGATCTCGTACCTGCCGATCGCCCCGCCCGGAGCGCCGGCGAACACGGGCGCGACGGGTGCCACCAACCCGTGGACGTCGGCGCCCGCGGTGGTGCGCATCGCCGACGTCGCGTCGGTCGCCGACAGCTACACGCCGCGCCAGCTCAACGGCTTCGTCAACGGCGTGAACGGCGTCTTCCTCTCGGTGCAGAAGACCTCGACGTCCTCCGAAGTAACGGCATCCGACAACGTGATGGCGGCGCTGCCGCGCATCCGCGCGCAGTTCCCCGACATCACGTTCGCCGTCGTGAACGTCCAGTCGAAGTTCACGCAGCAGCAGATCACGGGCGTCATCAACACGCTGCTCGAAGGGATCGCGCTGACCGGGCTCGTGATGCTGTTCTTCCTCGGGTCCTGGCGCAACGCCGTCGTCGTCCTCGTCGCGATCCCGGCCTCGCTCTGCGTCGCGCTGGCCGTCATGAAGGTGATGAACCTGACGCTCGACACGATCTCGCTGCTCGGGATGACGCTCGTCGTCGGCATCCTGGTCGACGACTCGACGGTCGTGCTCGAGAACATCGAGCGCCACCGCGAGCTCGGCCAGCCGCCCGACGAAGCGGCGATCAACGGGCGCAACGAGATCGGGATGGCGGCCGTCGTCATCACGCTGGTCGACGTCGTCGTCTTCCTGCCGATCGCGTTCCTCCAAGGCCAGGTCGGCCGGAACCTCGTCGAGTTCGCCGTCGTCGTCGTGATCTCGACGCTGACCTCGCTGTTCGTCTCGTTCACGATCACGCCGTCGCTGGCGGCGAACTGGGCCCTGAAGAGCCGCTGGAAGCCCTGGCCGGTGATCGGCGCCTTCCATCGCGGCTTCGAGCACGTGCGCCACCTCTACGCGCGCCGGGTCCTGCTGTGGGGCCTGCGGCACCGCGTCCCGTTCGTCGCGTTCTGCCTCGCATCGCTGGTCGCGGCGGTCGCGCTGATCCCGCTCGGCGCCGTCGGCGAAGAGTTCATCCCGCCGATCGACCGCGGCCAGATCTTCGTCCAGATCACCTATCCGATCGGAACCCCGCTGACGACGACGACGAGCGCGGTCTTGGCGCTGGAACAGAAGATCCGCGCCTTTCCGGACATCGCTTCCGACACGGCGCTGGCCGGCGGGTACGCCTCGCCGTACGGCGGGCAGCTCGTCGAGAGCAACGTCGGTCAGATTCAAGTCTTCCTCGCCGACAATCGTGCGCACTCGACCGCGTACTGGGTGAGCCGGTACCGTCAGGTCGCTACGCGGACGCTCCGGAACGTCAACGTGCTCGTCATCCCTGCGACCGGCCAGGGCGGGGGGAACGCGCAACCGCTCGACGAGCTCGTCACCGACGTCACCGGCGGCGACCCGACCCCGTACGCGCAGCGCGTGTACGATACGATGCTGCACACGCCGGGGACGGCGAACGTGAACAGCAGCGCGGCGGCGCTCGCGCCGCAGGTCGAGCTGCTGTTCCAGCGCGCCAAGATGCGTGCTCTGAACGTGAGCCTCGGTACGGCGACGACCGCGGCGCGGGCCGCGTTCGGCGGCGCGACCGCGACGCAGTTCGAGAGCCCGCAGGGGTTGATCCAGGTGCAGGTCATCTACCCGCGCGAGCAGCGCAACGACCTCTCGACGATCTCCCAGATCCCGGTGCGGTCGGATTCCGGCGACATCGTGCACCTCGGAGACTTCACCACGTTCCGCTGGTCGCCGACCCCGCCCCTGATCACGCGCGTCAACCGCAACACCGTCATCGACGTCAGCGCGAACGTCGCCGCCGGCGCCTCCCTCTCGAACGTGCAGAACGCGTTCCTCGCGCGCGTCAAGGCGCTCCACCTGCCCAAGAACATCCAGGTCCGCTCGCGCCCCAACGGCCAGCAGGACCTGATGAACCAAACCCTGCTCGGCCTGGGCGGCTCGCTGGTGCTCTCGGTCGTCCTCGTCTTCTTGCTGATGGTGGCGCTCTACAACAGCTACCGCTCGCCGCTGATCATCATGTTCTCGGTCCCGGTCGCGGCGGTCGGCGCGCTGGGCGCGCTCGCGCTCACGCATGAGACGCTCAACCTCTTCTCGCTCATCGGGACGATCATGCTGGTCGGCATCGTGACGAAGAACGGTATCCTGCTCGTCGACTACGCGAATACGCTGCGGCGACGCGGCCACCGGAAGCTGCGCGCGATCATCGAGAGCGCGTACACGCGGTTCCGCCCGATCGTGATGACGAGCGTCTCGGTCGTCGCGGGGAACATCCCGCTCGCGCTCGCGCTCGAGCCGGGCTCCGCGGTCCGCTCGAGCCTCGGCACGGTCGTGATCGGCGGGATCCTGAGCTCGCTGTTCCTCACCCTGCTGCTGGTCCCGGTCATGTACATGTGGCTGGCGCCCAACGAGCTGGGCGCAGCCGAAGCGGCCCGGACGCCGCCGAGGCCGACTCGCGGCGCGATACCGTCACCGGCGCCGGCGTCATCCTGAACGCGCCGGCGGCGCGCCGCCGCAGAGGCTAGGCGGAAAACGCTGAGACGACGACGGATGCGTCGTCGCTCAGCGCACCGCCCGCGTGCGCGAGCGCGGCGTCGTAGACGGCGCGGGCGGGGTTCCGTGACTGCACGAACGCGTCGTGCACCGCGCGGCTCACGCCGGCGCTCCCGAAAAAGCTGAGGCCGTCGCCCGCCTCGCGGCGGGCCTCGGTGATACCGTCGCTCACGACGGTCAGGACACTGTTCCGCGCGAGCCCGAGGACGCGGCGCGTGAAGACCGGCCGCGCTTCGACGCCCAGCAGCGGTCCGGTGGGCGGCAGGTGTTGGTGCTCGCACGCGGCCTCGCCGCCGAACAGCAAGGCGGGCTCGTGACCCGCGGAGGCGTACTCGAGCGTTCCGTTGCGCACGTCGGCGAGGGCGAGGAACAGGCTCGCGAACGGGGTGGCTTCCGAGGTGAACGTCTCCGCGAACACGGTCGACGCCGAGCGCAGGATCTCGGTCAGCGGAGTCCCCCGCAGAAGGAGCAGGGTGACCACGTCGCACAACGCGTTCGCCTCGCCGGGCGCCGCCCAGTGCCCGGCGATGTCGCCGAGGACGATCGCACGCCCGTAGTGGCCGAGGTCGAGCGCGGTCGCGAAGTCGCCGGTGCGGTCCGCGTCGAGAAGCGGCCTGGACTCGATCCAGGACCGGGTCGAAAGGTTCGGCGCCTGAACGGGCACCGTCGCGGGGTCGACATGATCGATGAGCGATACCATGATGCGTAGCGCGGCCTCTCTCAGGTGGCGATGGGTCGAACGCTACGCCCGCTTCCTGAAAGCAGCTAGAGAGTCGCGCCGAGCGTGGTCCCAGGCGCGTCCACGCATCGTCTCCGAGAACTCGCAGCTTTCCGCCGTACAACGGCAGCAGCACAACGGCCAGGAGGCGCGGAGGCCGGGCGGCGGCTGAACTCCACGCAGGCGCTCATTTCTTCCGCAGGCCGAGGAGCGTTCGTACCGCCGCGGCGATCGCGGCGATGAGCGCGATCCAGACGGCGACGCCGATCCACTGCCGCCATCCCTCGGGATGGTAGAGCTGCAGGACGATCGCGAGCCCCACGATGCACGCCGCGGCCAGCATCGTCGCGTTCGCGCGTTCGACCATGTGCTCGAGCCGTTTGACGATCGAATCGACGTCCTCGACCCGCGTCCACACGCGCAGATTTCCACGCTCGATCTCGCCGAGCACCCGATCGATTCGCCGGGGGAGCTCGATCGAGAGCTGCGCCGCATCCAACGCCGAATCGCGCAGCCGTTCGGCCGCATTGTCGCCGCCGGCGATCCCGTGATAGATCAGCTTCCCGGCCATCGGCTGCAGATAGTCCGACAAGCTCGACCCGGGGTCGAGCGTCTGCAGGATCCCCTCGCACATGGCGAGCGCCTTGATCAGCGCGGCCAGGTTCGAGGGCAGCCGCAGACGATGACGGCGGAGAACGTGCAGCAGCTCGCCCAGCGCGTTCCCGATCGGCACGTCGTCGAACGAAACGTCGACGTATCGCTCGAGGAGCCGCTCGACCTCGCTCGTGAGCTGCGGCCGATCGAGCGGGTGACGGGGAGACGTGATCTCGATCAGACGATCGGTGAGACGTTCCGCGTCGCGCCGGCTGATCGCCAAGAACATCCCCGCGACGCGCCGCCGCGCCTCCGGCGTCAGGCGTCCGACGGTCCCGAAGTCGACGACCGCCAGCGTCCCGTCGTCCTGGATCAGCAGATTCCCGGAGTGCGGATCGGCGTAGAAGACGCCGTGCTCGAACGCTGGTTCCAAAACGAACCGTGCGATCCGCTGCGAGACGGCCGTGCGACGGCGGTCCGAGAGCCCGGTCACCTCGCCGACCTTCCGCCCTTCGACGCGCTCGTGCGTGAGCACGCGCCCCGTGGAGTACTCGCCGACCACGTCGGGGATCAGGAATCCCGGTTCGTTCGCGAAGGCATTCTTGAAGAACCGTTCGTTCGCGGCTTCACGCCGGTAATCGAGCTCGCTCAGCAGCGAATCGCTGAACTCGCGAAGGACGCCCTTCGCGTCGTGGTGCTTCAGGGCCGGAAGCCGCGGAGCCCACGTGTCGATGAGCTCGGCGAGGATCTCGAGATCGGTCTGCACCAGGGTGTCGACGCCGGGCTTGCGCACCTTGACGACGACGTCGCGCCCGTCGACGAGCCGCGCGGCATGGACCTGACCGATCGACGCGCTGGCCAGCGGAACGGGATCGAACGCTGCGAAGATCGTCTCGGGCAGCCCGCCCAGCTCTTCCCGGATCACCTCGGTGATGACGGCGACCGGTAACGGCGGAACGTCGTCGACCAACCGTGCCAGCTCGATACCGTACGCTTCGGGCAGCAGATCGCCGCGCGTCGAAAGCATCTGGCCGAGCTTGATGAACATCGGCCCGAGCTCTTCGCACGCTTGCCGCAAGCGCTCGGCGCGCGAGCGCTCGCGCTGCGCGTCGTCCTCGACGAAATGGTCCTCGAGGATCCCGAAGCCGTGCCGCGCCAGGATCGCCACGATCTCGCGGTAGCGCTCGTCCTTGGAGCGCGGAGACTCGGCGATTGTGGTTACCGGCGGCTGCATGCTCGCTTCCTACCCGCGACGGCCGCTTCTTACCGACGCGGCCCGCGATTCGCGCCGAGAAGCGTAACGGGCGGTCGTGACGAAGAGCCCATGCGATGCATTCTGTGGGTGAGCATGCGAGCGCGGCAAGAGCCGCGATCAAGAATGGGCAGGCCTCCGTGTTGGCGATCGTGTGCGTGCGCAACGAATCCGTGCACGTCGTACGATGCCTGAGCGACTTCATCGCCGACGGGATCGACGTCGTGCTGATCGACAACGGATCGACCGACGATACCGTCGCGAAGGCCCGGCGCTTTCTCGGTAAGGGATTGCGCGCCATCGAGCGACTGCCTTGGCGCGGCGCGTTCTCGCTGAGCGAGCAGTTGGAGCTCAAAGCGAGGATCGCGCTCGAAGCGCCGTATCGTTGGATCATCCATGCCGACGCCGATGAGCGATTCGAGACGCCGGCGGAGTTCGGCTCGCTGCGCGACGCGCTCGGCGCGGCAGGGGCCGCGGGGTACAACTGCGTCAACTTCAAGCAGTTCGTGTTCGTTCCGGTCCTCGACGAGGATTTCGCGTTCGACGGCTACGCCGACGCCATGCGCACGTACTACTTCTTCGAGCCGCGGCACCCGTATTTCATGCGCGCGTGGAAACGCGAGCTCGCCGTGCACCTTCCGCACAACGCCGGCCACATTCTCGAAGGACCCGAGGTCCGGCTCTGCCCGACCGACTTCGTCGTTCGCCACTACATCGCGCTGAGCGAACGGCACGCGGCCGAAAAGTACTGTGATCGCACGTTCTCGGAGCACGACATGGCGCGCGGGTGGCACAAGAACCGCCACGCGATCCCGATCTCGGCGTTCCGGCTCGAACCGCGACACGAGCTGCGGAGCCTCGCCGCGCCCCAGTCTCGCGACTACGACGCCGGGGCGCCGCAAAGGACGCACTACTGGGAGTGGCTACGCGAGTCCTGGAACGGCTCCGGTGCCCTCGCCGCCCGGCCGGCCTGACCCCGCGGCCTCGAACAGCACTCGCGCGGCCGCGACCGCTTCGTCGGTGGTCTCGGCCCAGTGCGCCAGGGCGCTGCGCCCGCTCCACGCCTCGAAGACCGCGCGCACTTTGCCGTTCGCGTTGTCCAGAACGACGTGCGGGATGCCGAGCAAGATTGCGAGCTCGTGCGCGTGCAGACGATCGGTGATGACGACGCGAGCCGACGCCAGAATATCGAGCCCCCGCCGCAGCCACGCGTGCGCCAGCCCGTCGAACGTCGCGGCGACCGCCGCTTTCACGGCCGTGCCGCCGGCCGACACCGCGTGCCGGAGCCGCACGTTTTCGGCGAAGAGCTCGCGTTCCGCGTCGGTGAAGCCTGCGTCGGGCGGGCCCTGGACCCAGTCGACGAACCTGATCTCCGGCGGAGGCGCGGTGCGCTCGACACGCTCGGGATCGTCCCGCCCGAGCCACAGAATCGGCACGCTCGGTTCCGCGGCGCTGTGCAACGGGCCGAGCGCGAGCGCCAAGTCGGGCGCGAAACGCGGCTGCACGCCGAGAACGTCGTTCGCAAACGCCGCGCTGATCTGTTCGCGCACGAAGAGGGTGAACGCAGGGTGTGACCGGCAGAGGCGGCCCATCCGCTGCGCTTTTTCCGGGTCGCGGAACCAAATGCTCTGCGGGAGCTGCACCACGTGCCGGTCGGTGCAGTGCTCGAGGACGTGCTCGCGCAGATCCTGCTGCCCGCGGTAGACGTCACCGAAGTTTCCACCGCCGTTGAGGAGCAGCGGTCCGCTGCCCACGGCGGCGCGCATCGTCGCCTCATCGAACGTCGTCGGCGAGCACGTATAGGCGATGGGGACGTCCATGCGGCGCAGAATCGCCTTCGTCCCGAGCCAGATCGCGTTGTCGCCGGGGTTGTTGTGGTTGGGAAAATTCGCCAGCGCGACCGGCTGCCCACGAGCCAGGACCGGCGCGAGCGCCTCCTCCAGCGCCGCCGTCATCGATGCGGTGAAGTCGTGGAGCGCGCTCACGGCGGCGCCGGCCGCCGCTCGTTGACGTTGAGGTGGAATCCCGGACGGGCGCTGAGGCCGAGCGCCTCGGCCGTACACGGTTCGACGCCGTGAAACGTGTGCGCGCCGCGCGCGAACACGAACGCGGTGTTCGGACGGTACGGGACCGTCGCGACGTGTGCGAAACCGGCCGGGTCGTAGTGGCGCGAACCGTCGGAGACGAAGCCGCGATCGCGCGGCAGGTACAGCGCCGTTCCGATCGCATCGTGGTCGCCGGGCTCCGGGACATAGAAGACCGCGGTAAGCACTTTCCAC
>DASWSC010000237.1:0-7255 GCA_036402855.1 Candidatus Elarobacter sp.
GCCTGCGACGTGCTGAAGCGGCGCGGCGTCGAGGCGCTCGTGACGGCGCGCACGGGACTGCTGCTCGACCCGTACTTCTCGGCGACCAAGATCGGCTGGCTGCTCGACAACGTCCCGCGCCTGCGCGGGCGCGCGGAAGCAGGCGAGATCGCGTTCGGGACGGTCGATGCCTGGCTGATCTGGAACCTGACCGGCGGCGCGCGTCACGTCACCGACGTCACCAACGCCTCGCGGACGATGCTCTTCGACATTCACGAGCTCCGCTGGAGCGAGGAGCTGCTCGCCGCATTCGACATCCCGCAGGCGCTGCTCCCCGAGGTGCTGCCGTGCACGGCCGAGTTCGGAACGACGACGGCCGAGCACTTCGGCGGGTGGATTCGCATCGCCGGCGTCGCGGGCGACCAGCAAGCCGCGCTGGTCGGCCAAGCCGGCTTCACGCCCGGGCTTGCGAAGAACACGTACGGCACCGGGTCGTTCGTCGTCCTCAACACGGGCGACCGCGTCGTGCGCAGTACGCACGGTCTGCTCTCGACCGTCGCGTTCGCGTTCGAGCGGAACCGCGCGACGTACGCCCTCGAAGGCTCGGTGTTCAGCACCGGTGCCGCGGTGCAGTGGCTGCGTGACGGCCTCGGAATCATCGAGCGAGCCTCGGACGTCGAGCGGCTCGCGCGCGAGGTGACCGACTCGGGCGACTGCTACTTCGTCCCGGCGTTCACCGGGCTCGGCGCGCCGTACTGGGATCCCGACGCGCGTGGAACGATCGTCGGCATCACGCGCGGCACGACGCGCGCGCACCTCGCCCGCGCGGCGGTCGACGCGATCGCGTACCAGACCGCCGAGGTGGTCGGCGCGATGCAGCGCGACGCCGGCATGACGCTCGCCGAGCTGCGCGTCGACGGCGGCGCATCGGCGAACGCGCTGATCATGCAGACGCAGGCCGACATGCTCGGCGTCCCCGTGGTGCGCCCCGCGTGCATCGAGACGACCGCACTCGGCGCGGCGTATCTTGCGGGGCTGCAGACCGGCTACTGGCCCGATCTCGCGACGGTCGCGCGCCAGTGGCGCGAGGACGCACGGTTCACACCGGCGATCGCCGAAGCGCTTCGAACGGCGCGCCTCGCGCGCTGGCGCCGCGCGGTCACGGCGAGCGGCGGCTGGGCTCGGCGGGAGCGCTCGGCCGAACCGGAGTAGCGATCAGGTCCGCGCGTCTTGGAGGTGCCGATGGGAGACCATACCGCGTTCGCCGAGCTGCTGCGAGCCCTCGCTCGCGAGCACGCGCGCGTCCTCGTCGCGGGCGGTCTCGCCAAGAAGCTGCACGGCGGGTGCGCCGATGCGCACGATCACTGCCTCTGGTACGACGCCGAAGACGAGAATGCGGCGAAGGTGTACCGCGCGCTCTCGCGCGTCGGCGCCCCGCTCGACGGCGTCGAGCCGTTCGACCTCGCCGACGTGGGCTACGAGTTTCGCTACGGCGAGGGCGAGCACGAGATCTGTCTCCTCGGCGGCCTCGACGGCGCGACGTTCGCCGACGCCTGGACCGAACGGCTCGAGACGCATTGGAACGACGTCCCGCTCTGCGTCATCGGCCCGACCACCCTCCGTGCCACGCAGCTCGCCGAACGGCCGTAGGCCGGCGCACCTCCGACGCCGATCGAACGTTACAACGTCGTCTTGCCGAGTGCGCTCAGGATCAGCTCGACGGCGAGGATCGCGGTGCGGTTCTCGCTGTCGAGGATCGGGTTGATCTCGGTGACCTCGAGTGAACCGAGCGTTCCGCTCGCGGCGACGCCTTCCATGAGGAGATGCGCTTCGCGGTAGGTCAGGCCGCCGCGGACCGGTGTGCCGACGCCGGGCGCTTCTTGCGGGTCGACGCCGTCCATGTCGAAGCTCACGTGGACCGAGTTCTCGCCTTCGGCGACGATCGTCAGCGCCTCGTCGACGACTTTGCTCATCCCCATGCGGTCGACGTCGGCCATCGTGAACGCTTTCACGCCGAGCTCGCGGATCGCGCGCTTCTCGCCGTCGTCGACGTCGCGCAGCCCGATGAACGCCATCCGCGACGGGTCGACCGCGTGCGCTTCGAGCGCGAAGTGGACCGGCATCCCGTGGACGTTCCCGGTCGGCGAGGTGAGCGGCGTGTTGATGTCGCCGTGCGCGTCGACCCAGATGACGCCGGGCGCCTTGCCGCGGGCGCGCGCGACGCCGGCGATCGTCCCCATCGCGATCGAATGGTCGCCGCCCAGGACGAGCGGGAACGCACCGGCCCCGATGACGCCTTCGACGACCGCGGCCAGCTCCTCGCAGACGGCCTTGATGATCGGGAAGTACTTCGCGTTCTGGTCGGCGACGCTCGCCGATTCGGGGACGGGGACGCGCAGGTTACCGTGATCGTTCACCTCGATCCCGATCTTCTCGAGCGTCTCCTTCAGCCGCGCGTAGCGGATCGCCGAGGGGCCCATGTCGACGCCGCGGCGGTCGGCGCCGAGGTCCATCGGGACGCCGATGACATCCACCCGCCGGACCGCCGGGTGGCCGGGGACGAAGGCGGGCATCGCCGCCGGTTGCGTGATCACGCTATGGCCCTTCGCCGCGCGGACCCGTTCGCTCCCGTGACGAATGCGCCGAGCGTTGCCTGGGATGGAACTGCTGACCTACGCGGGCTACGTCGCCGCGCTCCTGACCGTCGCCGCGTTCTTCATGAAGGACACCGTGCGGCTGCGCCAGATCGCGCTCGCCAGCAACGTCGCGTACGCGCTCTGGGCGGGCGCCTCACACCTCTGGCCGACGCTCTTGCTTCATTCCGTGCTCTTCCCGCTGAACGCCGTGCGGCTCGTCCAGCTCCTGCGCGAGCGGAAGATGATCGAGCGCGCGCTCCACGCCAGCGACGTCTCGCCGGAATGGCTCACCCCGTTCATGAAGCGGCGCCGGTGCCCGCCCGGCACGGTGCTCTTCCGCCAAGGCGACCCCGCCGATTGCATCTACTTCCTCGCCGAGGGCGGGCTGCGGCTCGAAGAGATCGGGGTCGAGCTCGGTCCCGGCTCGCTGCTCGGCGAGATCGGGATCTTCGCGCCGGCCGGCACGCGGACGGCGACGGCGCGTGCGATCGATTCCGTGCTGGTCTACTCGCTGCCGCGCGAAGAGGTGCTGGCGCTGTACCGCCGCGATCCCGCCTTCGGGATCTATCTCGTGCGGCTCATCACCACCCGGCTGGTCGACGACGTGATGCGCGTCAGCGCGTCGGCGTCGTCACCACCGGCGGACGGGTCTCCTCCAGCGGCTCCGCCGTAAGCGCGGGCGCCGCGACGGAGCGCGGCACCGGCGGCGGGAGCAGGTGCTCGCGCAGCACGCGGATCATCGCGGCGACCGGGACCGCCAGGAACGTCCCCGCGAGCCCGAAGAGCTCGCTGCCGCCGAGGATCGCGATGACGATCCAGAACGGCGAGAGCCCGACGTTGTCCTTCAGCACGCGGGGTGCGACGAAATTGCCGTCGATCTGGTGGATCACGAAGATCAGCAGCGCGACGATCAGCGCGTTCGTCAGCCCGTGATACGTGAACGCCAGCAGCACCGCCGGCACGAACGCGATCAGCGCGCCCGCGTACGGGATGAAGTTCAGGGCGCCGGAGACGACGCCGATCAGCAGCGCGTACGGCACGTGCATGAAGGCCAGCATGACGGTCAGCATCGTGCCGAGGATCGAGCCGTCGATGAGCTGGCCGCGGATGAACCCGCCGACGACCTTGTCGAGGTCGGCGATGATCACTTCGGCTTTGAGGCGGTTTTTCGGCGGAACGAGGCCGAGGAAGCCTTCCTTGATGTTCTCGGCGTCGAGCAGCATGTAGGCCGCCAGCACCGGGACGACGATCAGCGTCAGCAGCGCCGACGCCGTCGAGAGCAGCACGGTGAGCGTCTTGGAGGCGGTGTCGAGCGCGTTCGTCTGCACGAACGTGCCGAGCGTCTTCGGAAGCTCCGCCAGATAGACGCGCTCGTCGGGCGGGATCCAGCGAATGAAGCGATTGTTCGGATCTTGCAGCAGCGAGACCAGATGGCTCACGACCGCGGGAGTCGCCTTCACCGCCCCCTGGATGTCGGAGACCAGCGGCGGGATGAGCAGCTGCGCGATCGCCGCGCCGACGATCGCGATCAGGACGTAGACCAGCAAGATCGCCCATACCAGCGGCAGCCGGTCGTTCAGGCGGCGCACCAGCGGGTGCACGAGGTACGCGAAGAACAGCGCGATGACGAACAGCATCGCCGTCGCCTTCACGTTGCCGAGAAACTCCAGCACGCCGACCAGCAGGTAGATCGCGACCGCGACCAAGGCCAGCGTCTTGAGCCAGAACGTGAGGCGCCGTTCCGCGCGTGACATCGGGCGGCGCGGGCGCGGAAGCTCGGGCGGTCTCGCGGCGGGATTCACGCCCTTCCTCTTCCCCGCAGGCGAGAGGCCGCCCCGCACCGCTCATCGTAGGAGGCGCCAATGCGATTCCGTCGGCGTGCGGCGCACCTCGCCCTCGCGCTCGTCACCGCGTGCCTCGCCGCGTGCGGACCGCGCGGGAGCGCGTCCGGCGAGGTCCGCATCGGGATGGTCACCGACGTCGGCGGCCTCGGAGACCGCTCGTTCAACGACTCCGCGTACGCCGGGCTCGTCCGCGCGAAGGAGCAGCTTCGCGTCGGGACGACCGTGCTGCAGTCGCGCTCGGCCGCGGACTACCAGATCAACATGACGGTGCTCGCGAACAAAGAGTACGACGAGATCTTCGCGATCGGCTTCCTGATGGCGCGCGACGTCACCGAGGTCGCCGAACGGTACTCGAAGCGGCACTTTTCGATCATCGACGCGGTGGTCGACGCGCCGAACGTCACGTCGGTGACCTTCAAGGAGGAAGAGGGCTCGTTTCTGGCCGGCGCGCTCGCCGCCATGACGACCAAGACGAAGAAGATCGCGTTTCTGGGCGGGATCGACATTCCGCTGCTGCGCAAGTTCGAGGCCGGGTTCGCGGCCGGCGCGCGCGAGGTCGATCCGTCGGTGCAGGTCCTGGTGAAGTACGTCGGCTCGTTCGACGATGTCGCCTCCGGCAAGGAGCTCGCCGGGGTGCAGTTCGGCCAAGGCGCCGACATCATCTACGTCGCCGCGGGGAAGGCCGGCCTCGGCGCGATCGATCAGGTCAAAGCGCGCCCGGACAGCTTCGTGATCGGCGTCGACTCGGACCAGGACGCGATCGCCCCCGGGAAGATCCTCACCAGCATGGTGAAGCGCGTGGACATCGGCGTCTTCCGCGTGAGCCAGCAGGCGGCGCTGCACAAGCCGCGTCCGGCCCGTCTGACGCTCGGCCTCAAGGAAGGCGGCGTCGGTCTGACCGATTTCCGGTACACCAAGAGCGTCGTCACGCCGCAGAAGATCGCCGTGCTGAACAAGCTCAAGGCGCTCATCATCGGCGGGACCCTGATCGCTCCGTCCACGCGGGAGGAACTGGCATCGTTCAAACGCGTCCCGCTCTGACGCTGCGTGGCATCCGCAAGCGCTTCGGCGCGGTGCAGGCCGTCGACGGCGTCGACCTCGAGCTGCTGCCCGGCGAGATCCACGCGCTGGTCGGCGAGAACGGCGCCGGCAAATCGACGCTCGCCGCGATCGCGTACGGCGCCGTGCAGTGCGACCAGGGCACCGTCGACGCCGGCGGCGTCGTCGGCCTCGTGCACCAGCACTTCAAGCTGATCGGCCGGCTGCGCGTCTGGGAGAACGTGCTGCTCAACCGCGAGCCGCGACGCGGCTGGTCGATCGACGTCGACGCGGCGCGCGCACGCGTGCGCGAGCTCGGCGCGCGATACGGCCTCGAGGTCGATCCGGACGCGCTGGTCCAGACGCTTCCGGTCGGGATCAAGCAGCGCGTCGAACTGCTGCGCGAGCTCGACCGCGAGCCGGCGGTGCTGTTGCTCGACGAGCCGACGGCCTCGCTCGCGCCGGGCGAGATCGCGTCGTTCTTCACCACGGTGCAAGACTTGGCGCGGCGCGGAACGGCGGTCATGGTGGTGACGCACAAGCTGGCCGAGGTGATCGCGTACTCGCAGCGCGTCACCGTCATGCGCGCGGGCCGGGTCGTCGAGACCGGGCTCACCGCCGAGACGAGTGCCGATGCGATCGCGCGGGCGATGGTCGGCGGCGAGCTGCCGGCGCTCGCCGCGCGCGCGAACACCGCGCTGACGCCGCTGCTCGCCGTGCGCAACGTCTCGGCGCGCTCGGGGACCAGCGTGCTGAAAGAGGCGGCGTTCGAGGTGCGGGCCGGTGAGATCGTCGGCATCGCGGGGATCGAGGGGAACGGGCAGTCGGCGCTCGCCGACGCGATCGCCGCCGTCGTGCCGTTCACCGGCGAGATGGCGTTCGACGGCGCCCCGCTGAGCGCGGGCGACACACCGGCGGCGCGGCTCGAGCGCGGGATCCGCGTCATCCCGCAGGACCGCCGCCACGAGGCGCTCGTCCTCGACTGGACCGTCCGCGACAACGTCGTGCTGGGCCGCCAGCGCGCGCTCCGCCGCGCACGCTACGGTGAGGCCGCGCAGGCGGTCATCGAGCGCTTCGACGTGCGGCCGCCGAACGCGGATGCGATCGTCGGCGCGCTCTCCGGGGGGAACCAGCAGAAGATCGTCGTCGGCCGCACGCTCGCCGCGGAGCCGCGGCTCGTCGTCGCGTACCAGCCGACGCGCGGGATCGACATCGGCGCGGCGGCGCTGGTGCAGTCGCGGCTGATCGAGGCGCGCAACGCGGGCGCCGGCGTCCTGCTGATCTCGTTCGAGCTCGACGAGATCTTCGCGGTCGCCGACCGCATCTTGGTCATCGCGAACGGCGCATTCGCCGGTTCGTTCGAGCGCGCGGACGTCGACCGCGGCCGGATCGGGGCGCTCATGGCGGGGCACGCATGAACCCCTCGCTGCTGCGCACGCGCGCGTTCCGCGACCTGGTCGTCGTGCTCGTCCTCGTCTTCGGCGTCGGTTCGGTCGCGATGCTGCTCGCGCACGTCTCTCCGCTGGCCGGCTTCGCCGCGCTCTTCGACGGCGCGTTCGGCACGAAGGGCGAGATCGCCGAGACGCTGGTGCAGACGACGAACCTGCTCTTCCCCGCACTCGGGATCGCGATCGCGTTCCGCGCCGGGCTCTTCAACATCGGCGCCGAGGGACAGCTCATCATGGGCGGATTCGCGGCGGGCTGGCTCGGCGCGCAGTTCCCGATGCCGGGCTACGTCGCGGTGCCGGTGGTGCTGAT
>DASWSC010000238.1:0-7057 GCA_036402855.1 Candidatus Elarobacter sp.
CGTACGCGTCGAACACGAGCGCGCGCTCGAACGAGGTGATCTGGCGGTTGATCTCGTCGACCGCGGCGCGCACCCCGTCGACGAGCTGTCGTCCGACGCGCGCGTCGGGGCCGCTCTGCGGGCAGACCACGGCGAACCGCAGGGTCGGCGTGTACGGCGAGACCGGCGCGAGCGGTGCCGCCAGGACCTTCCCGGCGGTCGCGGCGGCGGCCGTCGCAGCGAGCGCGCCGGCGAAGCGCGCGCGGTTCATCGCGCGACGTACGACGCGAGCGTCGTCCCGAGGAAGCCGACCGAGAAGGCCATGTTGGTCAGGAAGACGCGGTCGTTCAGCACGAAGACGTCCTTCGCGAGCGCGATCAGCCGCTGCTCGTACGCCGTCACGGCGACCGCGAGCGCGACGCCCGCGTAGTACAGCCAGCCGGCTTGCGCGAGATATCCGGCGCCGAGCAGCGCGAGCGCCATCACGCCGTGCAGCACGACCGGCCACACGCGCGCGCTGCGCTCGCCGAACGCCTGCGGAAACGAGCGCACGCCGTTGGCGAGGTCGAAGCGCAGGTCCATCAGCGCGTAGAGGATGTCGAACCCCGCCACCCAGACCGTGACGGCGACGAAGAGCAGCAGCGCCGGCAGATCGACGCGGCCGGTCACCGCGACGTACGCGCCGAGCGGCGCGCACGCGTCGACGGCGCCGAGGACGAAGTGCACCGTCCAGGTGAACCGCTTGCAGAGCGGGTACCCGACCGCCCCGAGCGCCGCGAGCGGCAGCAGCTTCACGCACAGCGGGTTCAGCATCGCGGCGCTGAGGACGAGCAGCCCCAGACCGATCGCGATCGCCCACAGCATCACCGACGGCGGCAGCTTCCCGCTCGCGACGGCGCGCTTCGCGGTGCGCGGGTTCGCCGCGTCCATCTCTTTGTCGAAGTAGCGGTTCGCCGCCATCGCCGCGGTGCGCGCCCCGATCACCGCGAGCGTGATCCAGAGGAGCTGCGACCACGACGGGATGCCGCGCGCGCCCATCACGGCGCCGACGTATGCAAACGGCAGCGCGAACAGCGTATGCTCGACCCGAATATCCCGCAAAAACAGCCTAACCACTGTCATCCTGAGCCTGTCGAAGGACATCCTGAGCCTGTCGAATGTCATCCTGAGCTTGTCGAAGGACGCGCGCCGAGCGGGGCGCGACGTCGTCGGGCGACGCGGAGGCGGAGGCGAGCAGACGGGCGAGCCGGGCCGGTCCCTGTCCCGACCATTCGTCGTGCGCACCGAGCCGGACCAAATCGCCGATCCCGTACTCCGCCCAGCGCGCGGTCACGCGCTCGCGCGTTTCCGCGTCCATGCGGATCTCGGGCGGCCAGTCGCGCGTGTACCCTTCGTCCGGGCGCTTCCGCGTCGCATCGATCCCGATCTTGTGTCCCAAGGCGAGCTCGTACGAGCCGGCGTGATCGAGGTCGTCGACCGGTCCCGGCATGATGACCAGATCGCGCGCGGCGTCGATGTTGTTCAGCACGTACCACGCGACGCCGCGCACGTCGTGGACGTCGACGTCGTGGTCGACCACGACGAGACAACGCGTCAGCATCATCATGTGTCCCAAGCCCCAGAGCGCGTTCATGACTTTTTTCGCCTGACCGGGGTACGACTTCCGCACCGCGACGATCGCGAGGTTGTGGAAGCCGCCCTCGACCGGGAGATTGTAGTCGACGATCTCGGGGACCACGCTTTGAAGCAGCGGGAGGAAGATCCGTTCGGTGGCCTTGCCGAGCCACGCGTCCTCCATCGGCGGCTTGCCGACGACCGTCGCGCCGTAGATCGCGCCGCGCCGGTGCGTGATCGCCGTGACGTGCAGCGTCGGGTAGAGATCGGCGGCGGAATAGACGCCGGTGTGGTCACCGAACGGCCCCTCGACGCGCAGGTCCTGGTTGTCGACCCAGCCTTCGATCACGAAGTCCGCGTCGGCCGGGACGTCGAGATCGACGGTCTTCGCCTTCACCGTGCGGACCGGCGCGCCGCGCAGGTATCCGGCGAAGGCGAGCTCGTCGACGATCGGCGGGAGCGGCGCCGTGGCGGCGTACGTCAGCGCCGGATCGCCGCCGATCGCGACCGCGACCGGTATGCGCGCGCCCCATCTCTCGGCGTGCGCGCGGCCTTGCTTGTGGCGCTGCCAGTGCATCCCGGCGGTCCGCGCGTCGTAGACCTGGACGCGGTACATCCCGACGTTCGGCCGCCGCGTCTCCGGATCGCGGGTGAAGACGAGCGGCAGCGTGATGAACGGCCCGCCGTCGAGGGGCCACGTCGTCAGCACCGGGAGCTGCGTCAAGTCGGGCGGGTCGATCACGATCTCTTGCGACGGCGCGCTCGCGACACGGCGCGGGATCGCGGACGCGCCGGCGGCGGCGAGCGACGCGAGGCGGCCGAGCTTCCCGCCGAGCGTCGGCGGGAGCGCGAGATCGATCGTCCGGCGCAGCCGTTCCTCGACCTCGTGCAGCGACGTCGCGCCGAAAGCCAGCGCCGTACGGCGCTCGGTCCCGAACTGGTTGGTCAGCACCGGGAAGCGCGAGCCGCGGACGGCGCGGAAGAGCAGCGCCGGGCCGCCCGCCTTCACGACGCGGTCGGTGATCTCGGCGATCTCGAGGCGCGGGTCGACCGCGGCCTCGATCGTCGCGAGCTCACCCGCGTCGCGCAAGGCGCGCACGAACGCGCCCAGCGAATCATAGGCCATCCGGTGATCTTAGACGGCCGTCGAAGCCGATCTTGTCGCCGCGCTCGCGATCGCCGGCTGCCGAGCCGGCCGAGCGCGGTGATTCGGCGGCCGCTTCGCGAAGACGAACCGGCATGGCGCAATTCATCGCGATCGTACGGCGCGCATACGGGCGCTTCGCCGAGCACGACTTCACCCCGGAGCTGCTGGAGGCCGAGGCCGAGCAAGCCCGGCGGCTGTACGCGCAAGGCGCGTTTCGCGCGATGTGGGGCCATCAGAGCCCGGCCGGCGCCGTGACGCTCATCGAGGCGGAGTCCCGCGACGCGGCCGATCGTCTCATCGCGACCCTGCCGCTCTTCCAGCGCGGGATGCTGGACGTGGAGATGATCCCGGTCGGCCCGTATCGCGGCTTCGGACCGCGGGGCTAGGCGCGGCCGGCCGCGGCGCGGCGCGCTAGAGCTGCGCGACCAGCGCCGCCGCGGCATCGTGCTCGCCGCTGCGATGGACGAGCCCGTCGGCCGTGCGCGGCTCGGCGTCCCACCAGCCCGCCGGAAGGGCGACCGTCGCGGCGACGATGACGTCGTCGCGGCGCAGGTGGACCCGCTCGGCGTCGTGCGACTCGATACCTGTCCCGAGCGCGCCGGCCCGGCCGTGCAGCGGCCGCTGCGCGCCGCTCCCGTCGACGAGCGCCGCATGGAGCTGGCCGGCGCCCGCGATCTCGACGTCGTGCTCGTCGTCTCCGAACGCCATCAGCACGACCGCCGCGGCCAGCTCGTCATCGCGATGCTCCTGCGCGTGCTTGCGCACCACGCGGTCGAGCGCGCCGAGCGCCGCCCCGAGCGCTTTGCGCGAGGTCACCAGCGCGCGCGCGCCGGTTCGGAGCAGATCGCTGACGACGACCGGGTCGGCGCCGGCGAGCACCGCGCCGACCGCGACGATGGTGCCGCCGTCGGCGCTGCGCCAGGTCTCGGCGAACGTCGTCCCGTGCTTGCGCGCGTGCGGTGCGCGGGAGGCGACGTCTGCTCGGATCACGTCAGCTCTCGCCGCATCAGGATCGCGTCTCGCCGCACGCCGCCGCGCTGCACGACCGCCGCGCGCTGAACCTCGAGCTCGACGAAACCGTTCATGAGGTAGAAAGCCCGAGCGCGCTCGTTCTCGGGAAAGACGCGCAAGCGCACGGCGGGACGCTCGTTCGCCCGCGCCCACGCGACGGCGGCGTCGATCAGTCCCCGCCCGATCCCGCGTCCGCGGTACGCGGCATCGACGATCATCCCGAGCTCAGGCTCTTCCAGCTCCAGATCGAACACCGAAAGATCGCCGACCACCGTTCGGCCCGCGAGCGCGATCCAGCCGAGCGCGCGGCGCTCCAGCAGCGCGTCGCGCATCGCACGCTCTTTCTCCTCGACGTCGAACGGCCACTCGGTCGCGATGAAGCCGCCTTCCCGCGCGACGTCGGCCAGCAGCGCGACGACCGCCGGGACGTCTCGCTCGCCCTTCGGTCGAACGGTCCACGCGGCGCGCATCGGCGTCAGTCGATGCCGAGCTTCGCCAGATACGACGGCAGCACGTCGACCGGATCGCCCTCGCGCGACATCGCGAGCCCGTGCCACGCGTACCGCACGACGCCGTGCGCATCGATCAAGAAGTCGGCCGGGATGCGGTACTTCGTCCCGGCGCGGAGCTGCACGTCGGGCGCGACCAGCGCGTCGAGCTGCTCGATCGGATAGATCGCAACCGCGAACGGAAGATCGGCCTTCGCGACGGCGGCGCGCGCGGCCGCGGCGTCCTCGAGGACGTCGACGCCGACGAAGCGCACCCGTGCGCCGTACTTCGCGTACGCGTCGCGCACGAACGGCATCGCGTCCCGGCACGGACCGCACCAGCCGGCGAACAGAAAGACGTAGGTCGGTTTCCCGCGCAGCGGCTCGAGGGAGAGCGGGCTGCCGTCGGGTGCGGCGAGGGCGACCGCAGGCGCGGTCTTGCCGACCGCGTCGGAGAGATCGAAGACGGTCGCGGGGCGGCGCGCGGCGCCGGTGAGCACCGCCGAAGCGAGCAGGACGAGCGCGAGCGCGCGAAGCCCGGACATGGTGAGAGCTCGTCCTGCGACGAGCTCTCGTGGTTCTCCCTGCCGGAGCGGACGGGCTACTCGCCCGAGCCGGGACCGCCGGCCGGTCGCGGACGCCGGCGCCGCGGCCGGTCGCCGCCTCCGCCGCCCCCGCCGCCGGAATGGCTCGCTTCACGGCGCGGCGGTGCCCCGTTGCCGCGCCCGCCGTCGCCCTCGCCGCCGCCGCCGAAGCGGCCGTTGCCGCGCGGCGCTTCCGCACCGCCGTCGCCGCCCTCGCCGCCGCCCAGCATCGCCTTGCGGCTCAGGTTGATGCGGCCTTGCGAGTCGATCTCCATGACCTTGACCATGATCTGGTCGCCCGGCTTGACGACGTCCTCGACGCGCTCGACGCGTTGCGGCGCGAGCTGCGAGATGTGGACCAAGCCTTCTTTGCCCGGCAGGATCGCGACGAACGCGCCGAAGTTCATCAAGCGCGTGACCGTGCCGAGATAGGTCTCGCCCGGCTTCACTTCCTTGGTGAGCGCCTCGACCATCTGCTTCGCCTTCTCGGCGCCGGCGGCGTTCGCTCCGGCGATGAAGACGCGGCCGTCGTTCTCGATGTCGATCTTCACGCCGGTGTCGGCGACGATCTTGTTGATCACCTTGCCGCCGGGTCCGATCACGTTCTTGATCAGGTCGGGGCTGATCTGGAGGACGATCATCCGCGGCGCGAACTCGCTGAGCTCCTGACGCGGTTCGGTGATCGTCTCCTTGAGCTTCTCGATGATGAACAGACGCGACTTCTTCGCTTCCGCGAGGGCTTCGCGCATGATGTCGATCGTGATCCCCGCGACCTTGATGTCCATCTGGATCGCGGTGATGCCTTCGGTCGTCCCGGCGACTTTGAAGTCCATCTCGCCGAGCGCGTCCTCGAGCCCCTGGATGTCGGTGAGGATCGCGTAGTCCTTGCCCTTGAGGACGAGCCCCATCGCGACGCCGGCGACGTGTCCCTTGATCGGGACGCCGGCGTCGAGCAGCGCGAGCGTGGAGCCGCAGACCGACGCCATCGACGACGATCCGTTCGACTCGAGGACTTCGCTGATCACGCGCAGCGTGTAAGGGAAGTCTTCCTCGGCGGGGAGCACCGGCGTGAGCGCGCGCTCCGCGAGCTGGCCGTGGCCGATCTCGCGCCGGCCCGGCGCGCGCATCGGGCGCGTCTCCCCGACCGAGTACGGCGGGAAGTTGTAGTAGTGCATGTAGCGCTTGTTCGGGATCGCCAGGATCCCGTCGAGGCGCTGCTCGTCGCTGATCGATCCGAGCGTCGCCGCGGTGAAGACCTGCGTTTGGCCGCGGGTGAAGACGCCGGACCCGTGGACGCGCGGCACGTAATGCACCTTCGACCAGATCGGGCGGATCTCGTCGGGCTTGCGCCCGTCGGGACGAACCTTCTCCTCCACGACCATCGTGCGGAGCTCGTCCTCTTCCATCGCCTTGATGATCTTCTCGAACTCTTTGTTCTTCGGATCTTCGAGGAGCGTTTGGACGGTGGCATCGCCCTTCTTCGCGAGTTTGGCGAGCGCCGCTTCGCGCGAGAGCTTGTCGAACGCCGCGTTGCGCTCCAGCTTGTCGACGACGCGCATCGCCTTCGCGACTTCCTTCTGGAAGTTCTTGCGCACCCACGCATCGAGCGTCGCGTCGGTCTTCAGCAGCGGGTACTCGCGCTTCGCCTTGCCGGCTTTCTTCGCGAGCTGATCGATCGCTTTGACGATCTTCTTGATCTCGGTGTGCGCGAAGGCGACCGCCTCGAGGAAGATCTCCTCGGAGATCTCTTTCGCGCCGCCTTCGACCATCATCACCGCGTCGGAGGTACCGGCGACGACGATCTCCATCCCGCCCGCCTCGTATTGCTCGAGCGTCGGGTTGGTGATGTAGCCGCCGTTCTCGTCGCGGCCGACGCGCACGGCGGCGACGTTCTTGTGGAACGGGATGTCGCTGACGGCGAGCGCCGCACCGGCGGCGCAGACCGCGATGACATCGCTGTCCAGGCCCGGATCGGTCGAGAGGACCGTCGCGATGATCTGGATGTCGTTGCGGAAGCCGTCGGGGAACAGCGGACGGATCGGGCGGTCGATCTGGCGCGCGCTGAGCACGCCGTGCTCCGAGGGCCTGCCTTCACGCTTGATGTAGCCGCCCGGGATCTTGCCGGCCGCGTACATCTTCTCTTCGTAATCGCAGGTGAGCGGGAAGAAATCGATCCCTTCCCGGGGTTTCTCCGACGCCGTCGCGGCGCAGAGGACGACGATTTGATCGCCGTA
>DASWSC010000239.1:0-16278 GCA_036402855.1 Candidatus Elarobacter sp.
GAAGTCGTTGCGCTCGAGCATCTGCGCGACCGTCGTCTGCGAGAGCAGCTTGTAGAGGTCGGCGAAGGTGAGCTTCGAGAGCCACTCGCTGTTGTAGACGATCCGCACGCGCTCCAGATCGAGCACTTTGCCGGCTTGTGCGGCGTAGGTCTGCATGTTGCTGACGATGTGCTCGTCGCTCAGCGGCGGGCGCAGCGCGTTGCGCCCGCTCGGATCGCCGATGCGCGCCGTGAAGTCGCCGATCAGCAGGATCACGTCGTGGCCGTCGTCGA
The DNA here is from genome assembly GCA_036402855.1 of Candidatus Elarobacter sp. Classification (GTDB taxonomy): domain Bacteria; phylum Vulcanimicrobiota; class Vulcanimicrobiia; order Vulcanimicrobiales; family Vulcanimicrobiaceae; genus Vulcanimicrobium. The sequence goes on from DASWSC010000239.1 coordinate 273, forward strand.
CGAAACGCTGCAGCAGCCGCAGGACGACCGCGTGGCCGACGTGCAGGTCGGGCGAGGTCGGATCGAGCCCGAGGTAGACGCGCAGCGGCCGGCCGAGCGCGAGCCGCTGCGCGAGCTCGTCGAGGGTCTCGACATGGTCGCAGCCGTCGGTCAGCATGCGCGCGCGCTCGCGCGGCGCGAGCGGCTTGGGGCGTGGGTCGGCGGTCATGAGGTCGGCGACCGCAGTTCAAAGATCGTGACGCCGCCGCCTCCCTCGTCGGCGTTGCCGTAGCGAACGTTCTGCACGAACGGATGCGCCTTGAGGTACTGCTGCAGACCCTTGCCGAGCAGCCCCGTCCCTTTGCCGTGGATCAGGCGCAACGGCGAGTGGCCGAGGAGGATCGCGTCGTCGATCCAGCGGTCGACGAGCGGCTCGGCTTCGATGAACCGTTTCCCGCGGACGTCGATCTCCGTCTGCGCCGTCGATGCCGCCTCGAACGCCGCATCGCCCCCGCCGCCGTCACCCCGAACGTTGCCACCCCCAACGCCGTCACCCTGAGCTTGTCGAAGGGTGAGCTTCCCACCCTGTCCTTGGCCGCCCGGACCGCCGGCGCGGCGGCGGAGGTCGGCTTTCGGGACGGTCATGCGCATCGCTCCGATCTGCACGAGCGCGTTGTTGCCGAGGTCTTCGAGGACCGTGCCGTCCTGATCCCAGGACGAGACGTGGACGCGATCGCCGGCGGCGATCGGCGTCTGCGCGTCGCCGTCGCGCGCACGCGACGGACGCGCTTCGAGACCGAGCTCGCGGTGCATCTGATCGAGCGTCCGCGCGAGCAGATCGGCTTGACCGGGCGTGACGCGCGGCGCGCGCGCGCCGCGCTCGGTGCGGTCGGCGGCGCGGCGCTCCAGCTCGGCGGTGAACCGGCGTAGCGCGTCGGCGAGCTTCGCGTCGGCGTTCTTCGCGAGCTCCCGCCGCTCGCGTTCGAGCGTCTCGCCGCGCCGGCGCGCGTTGTCTTCCAGCGAGCGGAGGTGCGTGCGCTCGCGGTCGAGCTGCTCGCGTTCGCGCGTCGCGCGGATCCGCTCCTCGGTCACCTCCGCGAGCGCGCGCTCGTAGTCGCGCTCCTGCGTCGAAAGCAGCGCCTCGGCGCGCGCGACGACGTGCGGGTCGAGCTTCATGCGCCGTGCGAGCGCGAACGCCAGCGACTGGCCCGGCGAACCGACGTCGAGCTGGTAGGTCGGCTCGTACGTTTCGGGATCGAATCGCACGCTCGCGTTCGCGACGTGCGGGTGCTCGGCGCCGAACAGCTTCAGCTCGGTGGCGTGCGTCGTCGCGACGACCCGCGCGCCGCGCTCGAGGAACGTTTCGAGGACGGCGACGGCCAGCGCAGCGCCCGCGTTCGGCTCGGTGCCGCTTCCGATCTCGTCGATCAGGACCAGTGTCCGCTCGTTCGCGGCGTCGACGATCTCCGCCAGCCGGCGCAGGTGCGCCGAAAACGTCGACGCGTTCTGCGCGATCGACTGCTCGTCGCCGATATCGGTGCAGACGCGCTCGAAGCGGCCGATCGTCGCCGAGGCCGCCGGGACGTGCATCCCGCACGCCGTCATCGCGACGGCGAGCCCGACCAGCTTCAGCGCGACCGTCTTCCCGCCCATGTTCGGGCCGGAGACGACGAGGATCCGAATGTCGTCGTCCAGGCGCACCGACTGCGGGACGGCGCGCTCTTCGAGCAGCGGATGCCGTCCGTCGACGATGTGCACGACCGCCTCGTCGACCAGCTCGGGGACCGCGGCCTGCATGCGGTGCGCGATGACGGCGCGCGCCGCGGCGAGGTCGAGCTCGACGTAGATCTCGACGTCGCTCGCGATCTGCGCCGACTCGGCCTGCACCAGGGACGAGAGCTCGGCCAGGATGCGGGCGATCTCGACCTGTTCCTGGACCCGCAGCGCGCGAACGCGGTTGTTCGCTTCGAGGCTTTCGAGCGGCTCGACGAAGAGCGTCTGACCCGACGAGCTCGTGTCGTGCACGATCCCTTGCACCTGTCCGCCGAACTCGGCCTTCACCGGAACGACGTAGCGGCCGTCGCGCATCGTGACGATGGCGTCCTGGATCGCGCCGGCGTAGCGCGAGGAACGCAGGATCGCCGCGGCGCGATCGCGGGCGTCGTCCTGCGCTTGCTGGATCCCGCGGCGAATCTTCGCCAGCGCCGGCGAGGCGCGGTCGAGCACCGTCCCGCGCTCGTCGATCGCGTCGGTGACACGGTGGACGATCTGCGGGAGCGCGCGAAACGGCGAGCTGCGCTCGCGCAGCAGCGGCAACTCGGTCTCGGCCTCGCGGATCGCTTTCACCGCCGCCGCGGAGGCTGCGAGCGCGTCGGCGATCGCGCGCAGGTCGCGCGCCGTGAGGGAAACGCCGCGCGCCGCCGTCGCGACCGCGTCGTCGACGTCGTCGATGCGTTCCATCGAGAACCCGGCGTCGGCGATGAGCGCGCGCATCTCCGACGTCTCGCCGACCAGCCGCCGCACCAGCGCGAACTCCTCGGACGGATCGCAGGCGAGCGCGCGCGCATGCGATCCCGGCGCGTGCGTCTGCCCCGCATACCGCTCACGGATGCGCTGAAAGTCGAGGACGTCGAGCCCGCGCTCGTCGATGAGCATGAACGGCATAGATTCGCGTTCAGGTGCCGTCGAGCCATCCTCGGGGACGCGCAGCACGCCGACGCTTGCTTGACCGGACCGGAGCGCCTCAGCGGCTTCGCGAAGCACCGGCTGTGCTGCAGCGGGCTCCGGCGCTCACCTCCCTCGGCCGGGATGCGCCCTCGGCTCTCGACCGTGCCGCGCGCGCCTGGGAAGACGCGGCGTACGAGCGCTGTATCGAGCTGTGCGCCGAAGGCGAACCCGTCGCCGCCGGCGCCGCGGCGCTGCGTCTGGTTCGCTTGCACGCCGACGCGCTGCATCGGCTGCGTCGCGACGACGAGGCGCTCGCACTGGCCCGCCGCTTCACCGTTCCGCTCGGCCTGCCCGGGCACGCCTTCGCCGCGGCCACGCTGGGGATGGCGATCACCGCTTCGGGCGATCCGACGACCGGGCTCCGCATCTTGGCGGCCGCCGCGGAACGTGCGTCCTCGAACGCCGAGCGGGAAGAGACGATCGTCCTGCAGGCACTCGCCGCGTACGAGAACCACCGCTTCGCCGAGGTCGCGAGGCTCTTGGAGGGCATCGCGGCCAGCGAGCGCATCGCGTACGTCCGCCGGCTCGAGATCGAAGGCTGGATGGCGTTCCACCGCCTCGACCTGACGAACGCGCGCACCTCGTTCGAATCGGCCTTGAGCCGCTTGACGAACGTGCCGCACGAGAAGCGCCTGGAGCTCAACATTCTGAGCGCGCTCGCGGAGATCGCGCTGGAGACGCTCGACCTCGGCCGGTGGGCGCCGTTGCAGGAGCACGTCCAGCGCTTGGAGCCCATCCCGGCCGCGCTGTGGTTCCACTCGTTCTGGGCGCATTCGTTCCGCGCGCAAGCGTACGACCTCAACGGCCATCCGAACGCCGCGCTGCGCGAAGCGACGCTGGCGTGCGAGCGCTCCGCCTCGCCGCCGCTGCGCGTATTCGCGCTCTGCAACAAGGCACTCGTGTTCGCGCACTACGACGAGCCGCTGGCGTTCCGCGACGCGGTCCAGCAGATCAAAGCCGCATACGCGGCCGCGGCGTTCGAAGGTGTGCTGCACCCGACCGAGATGAACGTCTTTCAGGCCGTCGCCGAGTGCTTCGCGCTCGCCGGAGACGCCGGTGCCGCCGCGGGTGCGCTCGAAGCGCGCTCGGCGCAGCGCGAAGCGCAAACGCCGTGGCGCGACAGCGAGGTCGTCGCGGCGCTCGAGGACTACTGCTCGGGTCTCGTCGCAGACGCGCGCGGCGACACGCTTCGCGCGCGCCGCGCCTTCGCGTCGGCGCTCGCGACGTTTCGGCGCATCGGGTACCACCGCTACGGCTTGACCGTCGCACAGCGGCTGGCCGAGATCGAGCCCTCGCGCGAGCTCTTCGTCTACATCGACAGGTGCGCACGCGTCCTTGGCCGCGGCTCGTGGCTCCGGCAGCGGTTCGCGCGCACGACGGAGGCGCACGGGCAGCCGGTCCTGGCCGCGCTCTCGCGCGCCGAGCGCGACGTCCTCCATATGCTCCTCGAGGGCAAGACGACGCAGGAGATCGCGCGGAGCCGGGTCCGGTCGGAGAAGACCGTCCGCAACACGATCTCGGCCCTGCTGAAAGCCTTCGGCGTCCGCACCCGGCAGGCGCTGCTCGCCGAGTGCGTCGTCCGGGGCATCGCGGGCCGAGACGTGGTCGCCCACACCGCCGCTCCCCACGACCCGCGGGAGACCGCACCAGCGTACGGCCCGGCGAGCGACCCGCGCTAGCGGGTCACCTGTCCCGATTTCCCGGGCCCGGTCTCATCCGGCGGCCAGCTTCTCCTTCAGAAGCTCTTGCGCGAGGGCGGGGTTCGCCTTGCCGCGCGACTGCTTCATCACGGCGCCGGTGAGGAACCCGAGCACGTTCGTCTTCCCGGCGCGATAGCTCGCGACGGCGTCGGGATTCGCGGCGAGCACCTCCCCGACGATCGCCTCGACGGCGCCGCGGTCGCTCACCTGCGCCAGCCCCTCGCGCTCGACGATCGCCTTCGCCGAACCGCCCTCGTTCCAGAGCGTCTCCAGCACCTGCTTCGCCGCTTTCGAATTGATCGCGTTCGACGAGGTGAGGCCGACGAGCTCCGCGAGCGCGCCGGGCGCGACCTTGCCGCGCGCGACGTGGGTCCCGGTCTCGTTCGCGAGCCGTGCGAGGTCGCCGAGGACGAACGCGACGACGGCCTTCGCGTCGCCCGCTGCGGCCTGCACCGCGCGGTCGAACCAGCCGGCGAGCTCGTGATCGTCGACGAGCTGGGTCGCGCGTTTCGTGTCGATGCCGTACGTCTCGACGTAGCGAACGTAGCGCTCGTACGGCGTCTGCGGGAGCGCCGCGCGGACGCGCTCGACCATCTCCGCGGTTACGTCGATCGGGACGAGATCGGGGTCGGGGAAGTAGCGGTAGTCGTGCGCCTCTTCCTTCGAGCGCTGGCTGTGCGTCTCGCCGGCTGCTTCGTCCCAGCCGCGCGTCTCCTGGATCACGCGACCGCCGCTCTCGACGACGCGGATCTGCCGCGCGATCTCGCTCTCGATCGCGCGCCGCACGCTGCGGAACGAGTTCATGTTCTTGATCTCCGCTTTCGTCCCGTACTCCGGCGCGCCGCGCAGGCGGATCGAGACGTTGGCGTCGCAGCGCAGCGAGCCTTCCTCCATTTTGACGTCGCTCACGCCGAGCTCGCGAAAGGTCCGCGCGAGCGTCTCCAGGTACGCGACGGCGTCGTCGGCGCTCCGGATGTCGGGTTCGGAGACGCACTCCATCAGCGGGACGCCCGCGCGGTTGAAGTCGACCAGCGACGACGTCGAGCCGGCGAGGCGGCCGTCGGCGGAGCCGGCGTGCGTCGATTTGCCGGTATCTTCTTCGAGATGGATCCGCGTCAGCCGGCACTCGCCGCGACGGCCGTCCTCGAGCCAGTACCGCACGACGCCGCCGATGGTGAGCGGCATGTCGTACTGCGAGATCTGGTAATCCTTCGGCATGTCCGGATAGAAGTAGTTCTTCCGGTCGAACTTCGAGTGCGGCGGGATCGTCGCACCGAACGCGAGCCCGGCGCGGAACATGTGCTCGATCGCCTGCGCGTTCGGCACGGGCAGCGCGCCGGGCAGCGCCAGGCACACCGGGCACACCTTCGTGTTCGGCTCGCCGCCGAACGCGTTCGGACAGCCGCAGAACATCTTGCTCACGGTCTTGAGCTCGACATGGCACTCTATGCCGATGACGGGTTCGTATTTCTCGAGCAGCTCCGGCGTCACGGCAAGGCGCTCCACAGTAGTCGACACGGTCAGCTCACGATTTCCTTGATGATGTCGGCGACGCGATGGACGAGTGCCATCGGTGCCCGACCGAGATGCTTCGGCGCGCGCGCCTGCCAATCGAGCGCCTTGAGCTGATGAACGAGAACCGACCCGTGGACTTCGACGTCGTCCGGCAGCGCGACCTCAAAGTCGTTGCGGCAGCCGCGGCTGGTGATGGGCGCAACGAAAGCGATCCCGAATACTTCATTGAAGCGCGCCGGAGAAATTACCAAAACGGGGCGGCGCTTTGCCTGTTCCCGGCCTCGCTGCGGATTCAGGTTCAGCATCACGAGATCGCCGCGATCCGGTGCGCTCAATCGAAGACCTCGCGGCCGACCGACGGCCCGGTATCCCATTCGCCTTCGGCGGGACCGCTCACCGTAGCGAGCATCGCTTCAAGCCGCGAACCGTGACGCCGTTCGACCGCGACACCGGAATCGATCCGCCGAAGCGTCACCACGTCCCCTTCGTGCAGGTCGAGGTCGCGCGCCAGAGCGGCGGGTAGGCGCACGGTAAGGCTATTGCCGTAGCGGGCGATTCTCGTCTCGGTCATGGTATATCCGAAAGTATACACGTACTCGCCGGTGCCCCGCAACGGTGACGCATATGCCGGAGCCCGGCGGACGCGGTCATCTCTCACGCTTCGACGAGCTCAGGGTGACACGGCGGGTTTGGGGAGCGGGAGGTGGTCGGCGTGGCGGGTGGCGCGTTCGTAGGCGTGGGCGTAGCCGAGCAGCGCGCGCTCGGTGAAGAGCGGCGTCGTCATCTGGAGGCCCATCGGCATCGGCCGGTCGCCGTCGTCGGGGACGGCGGAACCGCAGGGGACGGAGAGCGACGGCAGTCCGGCGAGCGAGCCCGGGATCGTGTAGTAGTCCATCAGGTACATCGTGACCGGGTCGCTCTTCGCGTTGAAGCGGAACGCGGGCGAGGAGGCGGCCGGGGAGACGATCAGGTCGCAGGCCCGGAAGGCCCGCTCGAAGTCCTCGGCGATCCGCGTCCGCGCTTTCTGCGCCTTCAGATAATAGGCGTCGTAGTACCCTGAGGACAGCGCGTACGTCCCGATCAGGATGCGGCGCTTCACCTCGGCGCCGAAGCCCGCCGCGCGGGTACGCTCGTACATCTCGTTCACATCGGGAGCGTCGACGCGCAGGCCGTACCGGACGCCGTCGAACCGGGCGAGGTTCGACGAGCACTCAGCCGGCGCGATGAGGTAGTAGGTCGCGAGCCCGTAGTCGGCGGTCGGCAGCGTCACGTCGACCAGCGCGGCGCCGAGCCGCTCCAGGTCGGCGTACGCCGCCTCGTAGCAGGCGCGGCTCGACGCATCGAGCTTCTCGAGGCCGAACTCGCGCACGATGCCGACCCGAACGCCCTTCAAGTCGTCTCGCAGGCCGCCGGTCGCGGGCTCGACGGGCCGGTCCACGCTGGTCGCGTCGAGCGGGTCCTTTCCGGCGATCACGTCGTAGGCGAGCGCGACGTCCTCGACCGACCGGGCGAAGGGGCCGATCTGGTCCAGCGACGAGGCGAACGCGATCAGCCCGTAGCGGGAGACGCGCCCGTACGTCGGCTTGAACCCCACGACGTTGCAGAATGCGGCCGGCTCGCGGATCGACCCGCCCGTGTCACTCCCCAGCGAGAGCGTCGCTTCGAACGCCGCGACCGATGCCGCGCTGCCGGCCGACGAGCCGCCGGGGACGCGGTCGAGGTCGTACGGGTTGCGAGTCAGACCGAGCGCGCTGTTCTCGCCCGACGAGCCCATCGCGAACTCGTCGAGGTTGGTCTTCCCGATCGGCAGCGCGCCCGCGTCCAGCAGCCGGGCGACGGCCGTCGCCGTGTACGGCGCGACGAAGTTCTCGAGGATCCTCGAGCCGGCGGAGGTGCGGGTCCCGGTCAGGCACATGTTGTCCTTGATCGCCACCGGCACGCCGGCGAGCGGCAAGGTCTCGCCGGCGGCGATCCGCTGGTCGACGCGGCGCGCCTGGGCGCGCATCAGCTCCGGCGTCAGTTCGAGGTACGCGGCGATGCGCGCGTCGGTCCGCTGCACGTGCGGGATCAGCGCCTCCGCGATCTCCGCCGCGCCGGCCGAGCGCGCGTTGACCGCACCCGCGATGGCCCGCGCGGAGTCCCTGACCGGGTCCACCTCAGCCCTCCTCGGCGAGGATGCGCGGCACGCGGAAATAGCCGCCCTGGGTCTGCGGCGCGTTGCGCAGGGCCTCGTCGCGGCTGAGCATCGTCTCGGCCCGCAGCACATCGTCGCGCTGGACGTTGCGGGACGGAACGACTTGTGCGGTCGCGGGCACGTTCTCCGTGTCGAGCGCTGCCAGCGCGTCGACGTGGGTCATCAGGCTTCCGAGTTGCGGCCCGAAGGTGGCGATCTCGTCGTCGGTGAGTTCGAGCCGCGCCAGGCGCGCCACGTGGCGAATGTCGATCCGGTCCGAGGGCATGACCCGCGCGATTTCGCGCCGCGAGGCACGAGGTCCGTTCGCGGCCGGTGCCTCCGGACGGCCCGGGAACCGGCCGCGAGATTGTACGGTAAAGCTTTCCGAATACCGCCCGACCACAGTAGGGGTCGCGCATACCATCGACAAAACGCGCTTGTACGGTCGGCAGCATGCCCGCGCCGTGGACCGCTGGGGGTACGGTGCCTCTCAACTTTCTTTTGCCGGGCGTTGGCTGGCGCGGGGTGCCATGTACGACGCTCGGTTCTCGCTTGGCGCGAACGCGCTACGGACTCGAGGAGACCGCGTGAGACGTCTGGCTTCGGCAACTCTGGCTCTCTTCGGCGCGGTCGCGACGCTGGTCGCCTGTCAAGGCGGCGGCACGACCCCGCCCCCTGCGGACACCGGAACCTCCCCGTTCTTCACCGCCACGACGTCCTCGACGTCGTTCAGCGCCGGTCCCGGCAGCGGCCCGACCACCGTGACGCTCCCCAGCTCGCACGGTTTCAGCGGCACCGCGACGATCCCGGCGCCCTCGACCGCCGTCAGCGCGGCGACCTTGACCCTCACGATCCAGAACTTCGCTCCCGCCGGCGACAACGTCCCGGCGGCCGACAAAGCGCGGCTTCCCGAGACCGTGAAGAAGCTCCAGGCGCTGCCGACGCACACGACGATCCTCTACGTCGGCGTCAGGTCCAACAAGGACGTGACGCTCCCGAGCGGGATGTCGTTCTCGATCACGGTGCCGGCGCAGTTCATCATCCCCGGCAACTCGTACTACATCGTCTTCTACGACACGACGATCTCGGACTGGGTGGTGTACGCCGGTCCCGCGACGATCAGCGGCAGCACCGTGACCTTCACCGCGAACCAGGGGCCGTTCACGCTGCACGCGGGGATCACGTACTGGTTCGCCCTGATCGCGACCGGGGTGCCGATCCCGACGCCGACGCCGAGCACGTCGCCGAGCCCGACCCCGACCGCGACGCCGACCGGGCCCGCCACGCCGACGCCCACCCCGACCGCCACGCCGACCGGCCCGGGCACCCCGACGCCGACGCCGACCGCGACGCCGACGGGTCCGGGGACGCCGACGCCGACGCCGACCGCGACGCCGACAGGCCCCGGCACGCCGACGGCGACGCCGACCGCGACGCCGACGCCGACCGCGACTCCTACGGCGACGGCGACGCCGACCGCCACGCCGACTCCTACGCCGACGCCCACACCCACGCCGACCCCGACTCCCACACCGTCGCCGACGCCGGTGCCGTTCGCGCTGACCGTCTCACCGAGCCCCAACGTGTTCGTCAACGGCGCGGGAGCAGCGAACGCGGTAACCGTGCACGTCAGTGAAAGCGGCTACAACGGGCCGTTCAGCTTCAGCGACGGCGGTACGTGCAGCGGAAAGGCGACCATCGCGCTCAAGTCGGGCTCCACCGGCAACGGACCGGCTTCGGACTACGTGGTGACCGGGATCGCGCAGGGCACCTGCGACGTGCAGTTCGCCGACTCGTTCGCACAGCATACCTCCACGCACATCATCGTGACCATCAGCGGCTTCACCATCAGCAGCCGCAAGCGCTGATGAACGCCCTTCACCCAGCCAATCCCCCGAAAACCCTCGCAAGGAGCAATCTCTCAATGCGCAAGACCCTGACCCTCGTGGCCGTTCTGGCCCTTGCGGGGTGTGGCGGCGGTGGCGGCGGCAGTGCGCCGCAGCAGCCGCCTCCGCCGACGGCCGTCCCTGTGTCCCCGGCCGGTTTCGTCACGCCGCAATTCACGATCCGCATCCCCGCGCGCACCAGTTCGAAGAGCCGCTCGCCGCAGTTCGTCTCGAACGCCACGGCGTCCGTGAAGATCACGCTGACCGCCAACTCCGCCGGGGCCACCGGGATCAACCCTGTGACGACCGACATCTCGCCGACCTGCGGCGCCGGCGGATGCACCGCCACCGTCAACGGTCCGCCGAGCCCTCCGGGGACCGATTCGTTCACGGTGCAGACCTTCGACGCGACCGGCGCGGGCGGTCATACGCTCAATGCCGGGCAGTTGAACAACGTGACGATCACGGCCGGGCAGAACAATCCGGAGAGCATCGTGCTCGGCGCGGTGCCCGCCACCCTGACGATCTCGAACGTCCCGAGCGGCGCCGGCTCGCTGCCCGCCGGCACCACCGGTCAGACGACCGCGATCAGCGTCATCGCGAAGGACGGGCACGGCGACACGATCCCGACCTCCCAGTCGCCGGCCGTGGTCTACGTGAACGCGAGCGGTGCGGCGCTGAACGTCACGGTCACCGACCCGGACACCAAGCTTCATGCGTCGTGCGTGATCGATACCGGCACGTCGACCTGCACGAGCGCCGCCGCCACGTCGGTGACATTCCCCGGACCGGACCAGACACGGCTCCTCGCGTACGACGGACTCGCCGAGAACCCGGTGACGCTCACCGCGACGGCGAGCGGCGCGACCGACGGGACCGCGACCTTCGAGCCCGTGCTTCAGACGCCGGTGTTCAACTCGTCGAAGGCGACGCCGACAGGTGTCGCGCTATCGAGTTCGCCGGAGATCGACCTGTTCGCGCCGAGCGGCGGCGGGACCGGCAGCACCGGGTCCGAGTCGTTCACCGAGAGCGGTTGGACGAATTCAACGTACAACAACGCGCTGACCGTCTACTACGCGGGGGGAACCTGCACTGCGGGTGCCGGCTTGGCGAGCGCCATCACCCAGATTGCCGACGTGACGGCCGGGAGCAACTCGACGCTCAACGGCACGCCGATCACGGCCGCCGCAGTGGCAAGCCCGACCGTCGGCACCTGCACGACGGCGATCACCGACGGGCTCGCGAGCAACTCGACCGAAAAGTCGATCCTCCTGACCGTGACGTACACCACGTCGTCGTTCACCGGCAGCTCGAAGCACCGCCAGTAGCTTCGGCTCCCTCCTACGCCGCCGCGATCCGCACCATGCGGGATCGCGGCGGCTCGCAGCCTCGCCGGTCCGGGCTCGGCGCTCTGCGATCTCCCAGAACCCCCGGATTCTCGTTCAGCCGGCAGCGGCTGAGGAATGGTGTCCATGAATCGGCTCGGTCACAAGGTCTTCTCTTCCGTGCTCGCCTGCGCCGTCGCGGTCTCGCTGGCCGCGTGCGGCGGCCGCGGTGCACAGAGCGCGCTGCCGAGTGCGGTGCAGCCGCCGGACGTGCTCGTCCCGGCCAGCCAGCTCGTCGCAGCGACGTTCACGATCACCATTCCGGCGCCGAGCACGACGAGCTCGAAGCTGCGCAAGCCGACCTACATCTCCGCCGCGACGAAGTCGGTACGCGTCAACATGACGGCAACCAGCTCCAGTGTTGCGATCACGTCGCAGTTCAACGTGCTCACGCAGGTCACGAACGGGACCGGAAACGCTCCGGGAGCGCCATGCACGGGCAGCGGACCGTGGACCTGCACGGTTGCGGTTCAAGTGCCGCCGGGCAGCGATACATTCACCTTCACGACCTACGACGATACGACCGGAACGGGGACCGGCGCCAGCCATATCCTCTCGCAGCAGATCCAGACGGTGACCATCCAGAAGGGTACGGCGAACGCGGTCAACATCACGTTCGACGCCAACACGGGCACGGTCAACGTACTCGGCTCGCAGCCCTGTCAGGCCGGAACGGTCATCGCTTCGACCTACGGGTCGGTCGGGACGAGCGCGGTCACGCTGTCGGTGCAGTACCTGGACCTCGCCGGCAAGACCATCATCGATCCCGGCAAGCCCGACCTCTCCGTTCTCGACTCGACGAGCGGCACGTACAAGACGTCCGGGACGATCAACGGATCGAGCGGGCACGCGGATTTCAGCGTCAACAATTCCACGCAGACGGTCACGCTGACGCCGAGCAGCAGTTCGGTGGCCGGTGTGACGGTCAATGTGAAAGCCTCCCCCAAGAACTCGACGGGCAGCTCCGACGGCTTGCCGCAGTCCGGGGTGATCAAGTCGTTCACGTTCGCGACCGGCCCTGCGCCGGGCTCGGGTTTCATGGCGGCCATCGAGTCGACGGGTGCCTTCACCGGTCAAGTGGACCTCTTCACGGTCACGCTGGTGAACGGCGGCACGGATCAGATCAACCCGTACACCACATCCAGCGGCGGTACGACGCTGGCCAGGACTGCGTCACTGAACGAGTCGGGCCATTTCGATGTCGACAATCCCGAGGGATTGCAGTTCGACGTGAACGGCGATCTGCTGATCGCGAACGGCGGCTCGACGACCGGCGGCGACAACGGGAACCTCGCTTGCGTACCGGCCGGCTCGATCGCGACCGGCCTGGCAAACGCGACGACGAACTCACAGAACGTCGACCTCGGCTCGCCGCAGAACCCGATCGCGTACCTGACGGACGGCACCGCGGTGCTCGCGAACAATCCCACCAACGCGACCGTCCAGGCGCCGGCGTTCACGCTCTCCGGAAACTACGTCTACTCATCGACGCGCAGCTACACGGCTGCGAATTACGGTGCGTACGCCGTCCTCGCGCTTCCGGCCGGCACGACGGGGTATTCCGACGGGAGCTATGCGGTCGCGCTCACGAACGGCATCGACAACCAGCACGTCGATCCGAATCCGCCTCACAATCCGCAACCCGGGAACAATAAGATCACGATCGTTCAGCCGAGCGGGACCGCGACGGATCTCACCGATGCGACCGGCATCAACGAGCCGTTCAGCATCGCGTGGGACCCGTTCAACCACCAGCTCGTCGTCGCGAACCAGTCGTCACACACGCTGAACGTCGCCTGGTTCACGCTGAGCCCCTTCACGAAGGTCAAGTCGATCAACACGAATCTGAACCATTACCTGGCGGCGACCGCCCCCAACGGCTACACCGCGGTAGCCGGTTCGAGCGGGAACGGCGAAGCCCAGATTCAGATCTTCGACAACACCGCGAGTCGCGCTCTCGTCGGGGTCATTCCCTACAACGTTTTCGTGACGGGATGCTCGCTACCGTATCTCTACCCCAACTCGGCCGTCACGTCGATGCTCTGGCTCTCCAACTCGCGGTTGCTGGTAGGGCTGAAAACGAGCGACGTGAACAAACGCGGCCTCTATCTCTACGACCTGACTCGGACGCAGGCGAATCCGAGCTGCGACGACCAAGGCACGATCCCGTTCGCGACGAGTCCGCTGCTAACGGTGTATCACCAGACGACGAACACGCCGCTCGGGACGGCGTACAAGCCGTAACCAGAAAGAAAGGATCCCATGGCGCAACCTTTAGTCGGCGAGATCCGCATGTTCGGCGGAAACTTCGCGCCTTCCGGGTGGATGACGTGTGATGGGCAGCTTCTGCAGATCTCCCAGTACGACACGCTTTTCAACTTGATCGGCACGACGTACGGAGGAGACGGTCAGAGCACGTTCGGGCTTCCTGACCTGCGCGGGCGGTTGCCGCTGCACATGGGAACCGGTTCGACCGGCACCAGCTATCCGCTGGCCTCGACGGGAGGCGTGGAGAGCGTGACGCTCAGCACGAATCAGATCCCGATTCACACGCATCCGATCATTGCCGACAACAATCACGCCACGACCGGCGCCCCGGACAACGCCTACTATGCGGCGTCGGCGCCGAGCTCGGTGTTCAGCGTCCCGAACGACCCGAACAACCCGTCGGCACCGAACTACCAGAACTTCAAGGCGCAGATCCTCCCGGTCCAGGGAGGAAGCCAGCCGCACGACAACCTGCAGCCGTATCTCGCGCTGACGTTCATCATATCGCTCTTCGGCATCTTCCCGTCGCCGACGTGAGGCATCAATGGATCCATTCGTAGCGGAGATCCGCATCTTCCCGTTCAACTTCGCGCCCACCGGGTGGGCCTTCTGCGACGGACAGCTCCTGTCGATCTCGCAGAACACGGCGCTGTTCTCGCTGCTCGGCGGATATTACGGCGGCGACATGAAGGTGACGTTCGGGTTGCCGAACCTCCAGGGCGCTGCACCGCTGCACCAGGGGCAGGGTCCGGGCTTATCGCTCTACGATCTCGGCCAGACCGGCGGCACAGACTACGTCACCTTGCTGACCTCGGAGATGCCCGCGCACACGCACAACGTGCAAGCGGAAGCGAACCATCGCAACGCAATCGCGACCAGCCCGGGCGGAGCGGTTCCGGCGAATCCTTCGCCGTTGACGATCTTCTCGAGCAACGCCACGCCGCAACTGGGGCTCATGAACCCCGCGATGGTCAGTGTCGCGGGCGGAAGCCAGCCGCACAACAACCTCATGCCGTACCTCGTGCTCAACTACTGCATCGCACTCCAAGGAGTCTATCCGCCGCGCACGTGAGCGCGACGGATACGACGCTCGACGGCAAGGAGAGAACAGCATGTCCAATCCATTCTTGAGTGAGATCAGAATCTTCTCGTTCAGTTTCGCCCCCAGAGGCTGGGCGCTGTGCAACGGCCAGATCCTCCCGATCAACCAGAACCAGCCGCTCTTCGCGCTGCTGGGAACGACGTACGGCGGGAACGGGCAAACGACGTTCGCGCTGCCGAACCTTCAGGGGCGGGTGGCGATGCATATGGGCCAAGGCCACACGCTCGGGGAGCGCGGAGGCGAAGAGACGCACACGGTCGTCTCGAGCGAGATGCCGGCGCACATCCATCCCGCGTCCGCCGACGTCAAGCCCGGTGACGGCGACGCGTTCATCCCGACCAACACGCTTCCCGCGAACGCCGCGCCGACGCAGATTTACTCGGCCGGCAGTACGAACATGGCAGCGATGGCGCCCCAGATGGTCTCCAACGTCGGCGGCAGCCAACCGCACGAGAACCGGCAGCCGTACCTTGCGCTGAACTGCTGCATCGCGCTGCAAGGAATTTTCCCGAGCCGCAACTAGCGGCTCAGCGAAACAGCCCCCTCACCACCACCCCAACCCATAAGGCTAGGTACAATTGAAGCGCGCCTCGTTTCTCGGGGCCAGCGCGGCCGTGACACTGTCCGGCTGCGGTGGTCACCATGTCATGCGAGCGCTTCCGGGTGTAGCTCCGTCCTCAACGAACGACAGCGGTGCTGCGGCATCGCCACCTGCGGATGCCATACCCGCCAATGTATTGAACCAGCCGATCATCGGCGAAGCGCGCCGCTTCGACGGCACGACCGCACCGGCCGGATGGACGTTCGCCCAAAACCAGACCCTGCAGATCGTGCAGAACCCCAAGCTGTTCAGCGTTATTCGAACGATGGCCGGCGGCGACGGTAAGATCACGTTCAAGCTTCCGATGTCGAAGCTGAGCTGGATCGTCGCGGTGGCCGGGACGTATCCGAGCAATCCGGACATCATCACGCACGCCGGCCGCCGCATGACGCTCGCCGATTCGCTTGGCAACGGTGCGGTTCCGCGCCCGGCGCGTTTCCCGAAGCCGGTCTCCGATGCAACGTTGAAAGAACGGCGGCTCATCACCTCGGCGGTTCGTGTCGGCCGGCCGAGCGCGATACCGGTCTCGCGCGAGCTGCGTGCGCGGATGCGCCAGGCAAATCTCGATGCACGAAGCGGCGCGCTGGAGGTGCTGACCGCGACAAACCGCGCGCGGCTCGACGGGTTCGTGCAAAATGCCCTGTCCGGGCGGATCCGCGTCTACGACGCC
>DASWSC010000240.1:0-13431 GCA_036402855.1 Candidatus Elarobacter sp.
GCCGGCGGGTGAGCGCGCGCAGCCGTTCGACGCGCTCGAACGTCCCGGGGCGCGCGTGCGCCCGCAGCACGTCGCCGACGAGCCGTCCAAGAAGCGCGACGCGCGCGCGGAGCGGGGCGGCGGAATCTCGTTCGATGGGTCGCCTGTGATACGGGGATCGCGCGGAGTCTCCTCGTATCCGACGCGTCGGAGGTAGCGGTGCGAATTCAGATCGGCGTGATGGGCTCGGCCGGCGGTGACCTGAGCAGAGCGGAGCTCGAGCTGGCGAAACGCCTCGGGCGGCGCATCGCCCAGCGCGACTGCGTCATCGTCACGGGCGCGTGCCCGGGGCTGCCGCACGCCGCGGTGGTGGGCGCGCACGAGGCGGGCGGCTCGAGCCTGGGCGTCTCGCCTGCGCGCTCGCGCGAGGAGCACGTGAAGGTCTTCGAGTCGCCGCTCGATCCGTACTCGGCGATCGTCTTCACCGGCTCGGGGCTGATGGGCCGCGAGACGCACAACATCCACAGTTCTGACTTCGTCCTCTTCGCCGGCGGGCGGAGCGGGACGCTCGGCGAGTTCGCGATCGCCTACGACGAGGGAAAGCTGATCGGCGTGCTGCGCGACTCGGGCGGGATGTCGAACGACTTCGGCGCGATCGCGAAGCTCGTCCGCAAGGAGACGGGCGCGGCGCTCATCGAGGACGACGACCCCGAGCGGCTCGTCGACACCTGCCTCGACCGGTATCTCGCCGAAGACCGCCCGACCAGCGTCGCGCTCGCTGCGCAGGCCGGCCGGGCGGCGAACGGCGCCCGTGGCTGAGCTCACCTTCGTCGGCGCGGCCGGCACCGTCACCGGCAGCAAGCACCTGATCTCGACCGCCGGAGAGCACGTCTACGTCGACTGCGGGCTGTTCCAGGGACCGCGCGAGACGCAGGCGCTCAACACCGAGCCGCTCCCCGTCGCGGCCGCGCAGACCGACGCGATCGTCATCACGCACGGGCACATCGACCACGTCGGCTATCTTCCGAAGATCGTGCACGACGGGTTTCACGGTCCGATCTACTGCACGCCGCCGACCGCGGGCCTGCTCGAGATCGTGCTCGAGGACGCGGCGCATTTGCAGGCGCACATGGCGGAGCGCGGCCTCGACCACGAGCGCGCGCGGCACATCCCGGCCTTCTACGACGACGCCGACGTGCAAGCGACGCTGAAACTGCTCCAGCCGGTCGAGCTCGGCACGGACTTCGGCGTCTGCGGAATGACGATGCGCTACGCCAACGCCGGACACATTCTCGGCTCGGCGTTCATCGACGCGCGCATCGAAGGACGGCGCGTGATCTTCTCCGGCGACCTCGGGCGCTACGGCCGCCCGCTGCTCTACGATCCCGCGCCGCTCGAGGCCGCCGACGTGGTGGTGTGCGAGACGACCTACGGCGACCGAAACCATCCGCCTGACGCGCTGGGCGAGTTCGAGAAGCTGCTCCTCGACGGCATCGCGCGCGGCGGCACGATCGTCATCCCGGCGTTCGCCGTGGAGCGCACGCAAGACATCCTCTACTCGATCGGCGTCCTCCAGGCTCGCGATCCGGCGCTCGCGGCGATCCCCGTGCACGTCGACAGTCCGATGGCGATCAAGGTCGATGCGCTCTTCGCGCGCTTCCCGGACGCGCACAAACCGTTCATCGACACGCCGGAGCGGCCGTTCGGGTGCGCCAACGTGCACGTCCACGTGACGACCGACGAGTCAAAGGAGCTGAACCATCTCGAGGGTCCCGCGATCGTGATCGCGTCGAGCGGGATGGCGAGCGGCGGACGCATCTTGCACCACCTCCACAATCACATCCCCGACCCGAAATCGACGATCGTCTTCCCCGGCTTCCAGGGCCCGGGAACGCTCGGAAGCCAACTCGTCCACGGCGCCCAAACCGCGAAGATCTTCGGCGACATCCTCGCCGTGCGCGCGACCGTCGTGAACCCGAGCGGCTACAGCGCGCACGCCGACCAGTCCGAACTCCTCCGCTGGCTCGGCACGCTCACCACGAAACCGCACCTCTACGCCGTCCACGGCGACCCCCCGTCCGCCGCCGCCTTCGCCGCCGCCGTCCAACTCAAGCTCGCCTTCCCCGCCACCGTAGCCGCCCGCGGCACAACGGTCACCCTCTAGCGAGCTGACCGTCACCGTACGTTTCGTGTCACCCTGAGCTCAGCCTGTCCTGAGCCTGTCCTGAGCCTGTCGAAGGATCGAAGGGTGCGCCGCCAGCCTGACCATCAGCCGCTCAGCCAAACATACCGCGTCATCAGCAGAACGGCCACGACATACAGCAGCGGATCGACCTGCTTCCCCCGCCCGCTGAGCAGCATGATCGACGCGTACGAGATCACCCCGAAACTCACGCCGTTCGCGATCGAAAACGTCAACGGCATCGCGATCATCGTCAGGAACACCGGGATCGCGACG
The DNA here is from genome assembly GCA_036402855.1 of Candidatus Elarobacter sp. Lineage (GTDB taxonomy): Bacteria > Vulcanimicrobiota > Vulcanimicrobiia > Vulcanimicrobiales > Vulcanimicrobiaceae > Vulcanimicrobium. The sequence goes on from DASWSC010000240.1 coordinate 2,438, forward strand.
GCGTAGTCGCCCCACTCGATGTTCCGCAGCCCGTCGAGCATCAGCGCGCCGACGATGATCAGCGCAGGGGCGGTCGCCGCGGCCGGAATCACGCCGGCGAGCGGCCACAGCAGCGTGGAGACCAAGAACAGCACCCCGACCGCGAGCGCGGTCAGGCCGGTCCGCCCGCCCTCCGCGATGCCGGCCGCGCTCTCGATGTACGCGGTCGTCGTGCTGGTGCCGAGCACAGCACCCGCCATCGCGGCCAAGCCGTCGGAGGCGAACGTTCGCCGCGCGCGCGGCATGTCGCCGTTCTCGTCGAGGTACCCGGCGCGGCTCGCCAGGCCCACCAGTGTCCCGGTCGCATCGAAGAAGTCGACGAAGAAGAACGTGAAGACGATCGCCGCCGCGCCGAGCGAGAGCGCGCCGCGCACGTCGAGCGCGCCGACGAGCCCGGACGGCCACACCGGAAGCGCGACGACGCCGTGCGGAAAACCGCCGAACGGGACCAGCGTGCCGTGCGGCCCGGGATAGAGCGGTGCGTGCATCACGACGCCGGCCAGCGTCGCCGCGGCGATGCCGAACACGATCGCCCCGCGCACGCGCCGCACGAGCAGCGCCGAGGTGACGACCAGCCCGAACAGCGCCACCAGCACCGGGGGCGCGACCAGCGACCCGAGCGTGACGAACGTCGCCGGGCTGGCGACGATCGCGCCCGCGTTCTTGAGCCCGATGAACGCGAGGAACATCCCGATCCCGGCGGTGACCGCGAACTTGAGCGGGTTCGGAATCGCCCGCACGACGGCCTGACGCACGCCGAGCACCGAGAGGATCACGAACAGCGTCCCGGAGACGAAGACGGCGCCGAGCGCGGTCTGCCACGGAATCTTCTGCCCGAGCACGACCGTGAACGCGAAGTACGCGTTGAGCCCCATCCCGGGCGCCTGCGCGAACGGGTACCGTGCGACCAGCGCCATCAGCAGGCTGCCGATCGCGGCGGCGAGCGCGGTGACGATGAGCAGCTTCTCGAACGCGTCGTCGATCCCGGTGATGGCGACGCCGAGCACCTGCGGGTTGACGAAGAGCACGTACGACATCGTGAGGAACGTGGTGAGCCCGCCGCGGAGCTCGCGCGGGATCGTCGAACCCGCCGCCGCGACGCCGAAATAGCGCTCCATCGCGCCGCGCTTCGGTCGGCACGGCGCGCGGTCCCGCGCAGGCCCGCTCAGCCCGTGAGCTTCAGCCCGGCGGCTGCCCGAAATGCCGGCGGTACTCGAACGCGATCGTCTCGCGCAGCGACGTCCGCGGCGGAAACAGCAGCATCGTCCTGCCGGCCGCTTCGAGCTGTTCGAGCAGCTCGGCGCACGCGTCGACCCGGCCGACGTGCGCTTCGGCGTGCCGCACCGACGCGGTCGCGATCGCACCGAGCGATTCGGCCTCGGCCCTGCGCGCGGCGAGCTCCGACATCGGCGCATGGAGCGCGCGGTCGAACGACTCCGCATGCCGCACGATCCCCGACCCCCCCGTCGGGAACCGGGTGCGGAGCTCGGCACGGATCGATGCCGTGCGGAGCGCTCGCGTCCGGAGGCGCGGCTCGCGCAGGGACGGCATGATCCGTGCCGCGAGGAGCCAGATCACCGAGGCGGCCTCGTCCGCGCCGAACGCCGCCTCTGCGACCGCGAGCAGCGCGTCGCGCTCCGCCGCGACGCGCGAGAGTGCGGCCGCGTCGCCGGCTCCGTCCAGCGTGCCGAGGCGCTCGCAGGCGCGCGCGAGCTCGTGCGCGGAGGCGAGCTCACTCCGTGCCGCGGCCAGCTCGTCACCGGCGAGCAGCCGCTGCTTCTCGAGGAGGTCGCGCACCTCGGCGGACGTCTTCACCTGCGCTTTCGCTCCGTCCGGCGCGACGATCCAGCGGGCCCGCAATGCGGCGCCCGCAAGCGCGGCACGCAGGTGCGATTCGAGCACGTTCGGGTCGGCCTCGAGCGCGGTGTCGCGATCGGCGTAGAGTTCCAGAGAGGAGCGACCCGCGACGATGATCTCGCCCAAGCGGTCGTAGCCTCTCGCGGCCCCGCCGACCGCGATCTCGACGTCGAGCGGCCGTCCGTTCAGCCGCGGGTCGGTGGCACGCACCGCCCGCGCGCTCACATCGGGCCGCCGCCTTCGCCGAACGACGTCGGTTTCGCCGAGCCGGACGCCCGCGCGCACGGCGTCCGTCAGATCCGCAGAAAACGGCCGGCCGCCGATCGTGCATTGGACGAAACGCTTCTCCCAAACGATCGCCTGCAGCATCGCGTGCGTCGGCGCTACGGGGTCGCCCGGGCCGACGAGATCCGGGACGCCGACACGCCGCGCGTCGTAGGCGAAGTACCAGCTGCGGTCGTCCGTCGCCGCACTCCCGGGCAGCCGTTTGCGGTGCACGGGACGATGACCGTACTCGTACAGCCCGGATCCGGCGCGCGCGTGCGCCGCCTCGACCGCGTCGCCGTCGTCGACGCGGAACGCTCTGCGCTTCGGTTCGCCGAGCACCTTGGGACTCCGTAACCTGCCCACGCGCGCAGGCTCGCGCGCGGCCTCACCGGCCCGTACCATCGTGATCATTCGGACACCCCGCCTCGTCTTCGAGCGCCGCCGCCCGGGCGACGCGGTTCTTCTTTCGAGCTCGAGTCTATCGGCCGGCCGTGCCAGGTGCCTGGCACCGCGCGCGCACCCACCGTCGCGCTTCATCGACCAGCGCGCTCGTTTCTCGGCAGCCGTCGAGGCGAAGCATCGGCAGGCCTGACGCGGCGATCCAGCGCTCGTCGCGCCCGCGGTTGCGGCCGGGCATCGTCCCGGCGTCGTACGCGGCAGCCCACTCCAACAGGGCACGGTGGTGTTCGTGCAGCGGCTGCCCCGGCTCGATCGCACGGCCGTACCGCTCGCCCTCCCGCGCCGCCAAGCGCGCGAGCCGCACGTCGGTGCGGGTATCGATCCAGATCAGCCCGTCGAGCAGCGGGACGAGAGGGTCGCCCCAGCCGGTCAGCGACCCGGTCAGCACGACGCGCGGTACGGCCGCGAGTCGTTCACTCAGCAGAGCGATGCGTTCGGCCGCCGGGCGCTTCTCCCGGTACGGCGGCTCCGTCGGGAGCCAGTACACCTCGTCGGTATCGAGGTGCGTCGCGCGGAGGCGGCGCGCCAGCTCGCGTCCGAACGTCGTCTTTCCGGCGCCCGCCGCTCCGAGGACGTGGATTCGCCGCACGTCAGGCGGGCGGCGGGAGAACGAGCTCGTACAGCACTTCGTCGTCGACCGTTCCGTCGGGCCAAGTGGCGCTGATGCTCTTCGTGTGAACGAATCCGAATCGCCGGATCGCGCGCCGCGAGATCTCGTTCGAACGCCGGTGTGACACTTCCACGCGCCGATAGCGGCCCTGCGCGTTGACCCACTGCAGGCGCGCTTCGTACATCAGCCGCGTCAAGCCGCGTCCCCGGTACTCCGGCATCAGGTACGACGAGATGAACATCGCCGTCTCGCCGCTCGGATCGTCGCGTGCGGTGATGACGCCGGTCATTCCGACGAGCCGCGCGCCGTCGAACACGCCGAACATCTGCCGGTTCGGATTCTGCGTGCGCTCGCGCCATTGATCATCGGTGTCGTGCTGCTCGGCCTCGGGCGTGCTGAAGAACAGTCCCCGCTCGGTCCGGAGCGCGCGCAGGCGGATCTCTTTGAGCGCCGCCCAGTCGGACGTGCTGAGCGCGCGAACCTCGATGCCGTCGCTCACCGCGTGACGAAGAAGGCCGCGAGCGCGATCGCCACCAGGTCCTCGGCGACCGCCGCGGGGATCGCCCCGATCCGCGCGATCGCTGCCAGCCGCGCAGCGTGTCCGCCGTACGTGCCGGCGAGCGCACCGACGATCCCGCACACGGCGCCGCCGATCGTCGAGCCCCCGTGCATCGCGGCGATGAACCACCCGGCGACCGCGCCGCTCACCGGGCGCACGATGATCGAGGGCAGCTTTGTCCGCGAGGGAATCCACGGCGAAGCATCGGCGACGTACTCGCCGGCCGCCGCAACCGCCAGGACGATTCCCCACACCCCGCCGCGCACGAGCGCGAGCGCGGCCAGCGACGTGAGGGCACGCAGCCCGGAGACGAACCCGATTCCGAGAGCCGGCAGCAGCGCTTCCATGGAATCAGTATAGCGCTATCGCGCAGCGCCGTGAAATGCCGATTCGTTCACGGAGCCGCGTGCCTGATGAAACCATCCGCGCTCACCAGCGGGACGGTGCGGCTTTCGTCGAGCGCGCAAGCGAACGTTACGTCTTCGGCGTACCCGGCATCGATCAACTCTCGGCCGGACGTCGTTTGCTCGATTTCGGAGGCGAGCTCGGCTCGGAATCGCAGAAAGCCTTCGGCCACGTAGCGCGCTTCGGGCGATGCTTCGCCACCGTGGATACCGGCGATGATGGCGCCGGCCCCGAGGTCGTCCTCGAGCGCGGGGCGCAGTGTTCCGTCCGCCCAGCGTTCACCGGCCGAGATCACCGCGACGGTGCCTTCCTCGGCGTGCGCCTGGGCGAATGACGCTACGGCGGACGCGTTTCGCAAGCAGCCGACGATCACCCGAGCCTTCGTCTCGCTCGACGCGAGCATCGTCAGCGCCGCGCCGTTGGGTGAAGGCAGCACCAGCCGCGCACCCTTGGGAAGCGCCGCCAACGTCGGCGGCGACAACGAGTACGGCGTCCGAGCCGACCGCCGGCTCCTCCCTACCGCCAGAATGGCATCGCATGCGGTCGCGAGCTTGAGGCCGTCGTCGCCGCGGAAGCGCGCGGGCCGCACGAGTGCTTCCCGCGACACCGCGACGTCGACCGCGGTCGAGAACGACAAGACGTCCACGACGACGATAACGGCGGCATGCGCCGCGAGAGCGCGGAGACCAGCCTCACCCCGCTCAAATTGAACGCTAGACTGCGTCACTCACCCCGCGCCGTTTTCCGCCAAGATGGTACGCCGTCGTCGGATGACCATCTGCATCGAGACCGCGGCGGTTAGCGAGGCGGCATCAGCTCGCCGCACCGTCGCCGGCCGCTCCGCCGTCGACCTCGCCCAGAATTGCCTCCGTACGACCGGGCGTGCCCGGCTCAAAATTGGCGTGGTCGGCACGGCGCGCGACGACGGCCCGAAGGCTGGATCCTTCCAAGTCTTCGATGCGCTGCTCAAGCGTCGTGATGAGAGATCTGAGGCGATGCCACTCGCCGGTGTTCTCCGCCCGTAGCGGGATAGCGTCCTCGCGCATGATGCGGCCATCATACCGCTTTTGGCGACGGATCGGGCAAGAATTGCCGATTCCCCGTCGATCGCTGGATCACTGGCTGCCCGCCCTAGGTGAGTTTCGCCGCGCGCATCTGCGCCACGGGATCCCAACCCGGAGGGGGCGGCGGATCGCGGAACTGCATCCCGTCCTGTATCCAGCGCCGCCGCCATTCCGCGGCGTCGCACTCCATATCCGTGACCCCGAATTCCATCCCGCACGAGCGGCACGTCTCGTAGGACGGAACGTCCGCGGCGTCATACGGTGGCTGGTCCGAGCCGACAAAACCGCACGCCGGGCACTCGCGCAGCCTGGGCAAGAAGACCGCCAGGAGCGAACGGCAGTCATCCGCGATGCCCGGTCGCAACCCGCGGTCGTAGACTTCATAGCGCCGGTCGACGTCTTCGAGAAACGCGTCGGCCCAGAGAGTGCGATTGCCGACGACGAGGTCATCGGATTCCGAGTCGACGCCGATGAACGGGTTGAAGACGTCGTTCTCTTCATCGTCAACGTCGAAGCGGAGGCGGGAAATTTTTCGAGACCCTTCGATGGGACCGATTTCTCCAGCCAGCATCTTCTGTGCAACGTCGACCAGCGTGAAGAGCGCTTTGCGGCGATAGGTCATTTTTGCTTCCCGGGGCGTATCCCGTGGAGACCGATTGGTGTGTCCCGGCGTCTCAGAGCCCTTCCCCGACACCATCGCACGCTCAAGCGGCCCGAAGGGCGAAGCACGAAAAAACGCGCTTTCGCGCGTTTTCTCTGCAGTGGTGGAGCTGCCGGGGAGCCGCCCCCCGGGTCCGAAAAGCCGGACCGCCGCTTTCTCCAGGCTCAGCACCGATTTTGTCTTAGGCGCGTTAGCTTCTCGGTACAGGAATCAGCCGCGCCGCATCTCCGGTTGAGTTTCGGGCGCCTCTCGGAGAGGTCTCAGCGTCCTAGCCGGACTTTGTGACCGCCAGCGGGATGGATCCGGCTACCTCCCGCGGACGGTGACTGCTAACTACGGAGAGCTAGGCAGCCAGAGCGTATTCGTTGTTCGCGTGTAAAACGCTTGTGATCGTTTTAGGAGGGCTCACAACTCCGCCTGCTTACGTCGACCACGGATCTTCCCGTCGAGACTACTCAGCCCCGCGAGCGAGTCCATTTGGACCAGCGCACACTATAACACATCGCGCGCTTTCATGGTTCCCTCAGACCTTCCGGGCATGGGACAACGCTATGGTAGCGACGGCAGAGCGGAGACATCGGGGCGAGCGACCCCTCGTTCTCACGGGGCTCGCGGTCGGGGCGGCGATCCTCGCGGCGGCAAGCGTGGCGACGGTCGACCTCGTCTCCCAGCTTCACGCGATGAACGGTCAGCTCGGCAGCGTCGGGCAGCGGCTCGGCGCGCTCGACGCGATGAGCCGGAAGCTGGACCGGCTGGCTTCGATGCAGTACCGCCTCGACAAGGTCGACGGTCGGCTCGTCGCGGTCCAAGGCGCGCTCGGGAAGACCAACATCAAGCTCGACGGCACGAACCGTCACCTCGACTCCGCGCTGCGCCGGCTCGGGAACACCGAGTCGCGCCTGACCAGCATGAACGGTCAGTTGCGCGGCATGTCGACCGACATGCGCTCGCTGGACCGCGACCTGCGTTCCATGCGCGGCGACATCCACACGATGGCGCATAAGATCGGCGGCTCGTTCCTCTTCCGCGGCGTGAAGTGACTAGGCCGGGACCGGGCTGCCGTCGCGCTTGAGGAGCTCGGCCAGCTCGCGCTTGATGCGCGTCACGAGCGCCGTCCCCTCGTACACCAGCCCGGTGTAGAGCTGGACCGCGGTCGCGCCGGCTCGCAACTTCGCATAGGCGTCGGCGCCGCTCGCGATCCCGCCGACGCCGATCAGCGTCACCGCGCCTTCGGTGAGCTCGCGCACGCGCGCCAGCATCGCCGTCGAAGACGCGAAGAGCGGCGTTCCGGACAGCCCTCCCGCCTCGGCTGCCGCCGCACCGCGCAATCCCGGCGGCCGCCCGCGCGTGGTGTTTGCAACGACGATGCCGTCGATGTGTGCGTGCACGAGCGTTGCGACCAGCCGCCGCAGCAGATCGTCGTCGACGTCCGGCGAGAGCTTGGCGACCAGCGCGGGCCGCGTCGCACCCCATTCGAGCGCGCCGACCCGCGCGAGCAGATCGGCGAGACGCGCGGGATCGAGGAACACCTGACCGTTCGCCGTGTTGGGGCACGACACGTCGAGCGTGAGGAAATCCGCGAACGGCGCGAAGCGGCGCGCGAGCCGTACGAAGTCGTCCGCCGGATCGGCGCTGTCGGCGTTCGAGGCGAGATTGATCCCTAGCATGACGCTCTTCGAACGGCCCTTGCGGCGCAGCCGCGCTTCCATCGCGTCCGCGCCCTCGTTCGGGAAGCCCATCCGGTTGATCACCGCGCGGTCTTCGGGCAAGCGAAAGACGCGCGGCCGCGGGTTCCCGCGCTGCGGAAGCGGCGTCACGCCGCCGACCTCGACGAACCCGAACCCGTGAGCGCCCATCCGCTCGTACACGCGCGCGTTCTTGTCGAATCCGGCTGCCAGCCCGATCGGGTTCCGCAGCGCGCGCCCGAACAGCGTCGTCGCGAGCGCCGGATCGTCGTCGCGCGGTTGGCCGGGGACCACGCCCGTCTCGAGCGCGCAGAGCGTGAGCTCGTGTGCGTCCTCGGGATCGAGCGCGTGGAGGAAGGGCTTCGCGAACCGGTACGGGTCGAACACCGCTCTATCGAACCCCGACCGGTGCGAAATAGCTCCACGCGTCGATCACCGGGCCGCCGATCCGCATCCCGACCGCGCTCGGCCGGCCGCCCGCGATGAAGCATGTGGTGAGCTCCTCGCCGTCGAGCTCGATCCCGTCCGAGCGCCGGACCCGTCGCCGGGGAGCCGCGACGAAGCGCTGAAACACCGCCTGTTGCGCGTCGTAGACACGCCGCGGACGCTCGCCGCGTGCGATCTCCCGTCCGCTCGCATCGACGACTGCGACGCCGATCCCCTCGCGGCCGAGGACCGGCTTCCGAACGTACGTCCCACCGTCGTCGGGCCGGTCGAGATACGTGGGCAGAAACCGCCGTTCCACGATCGCGCGTTCGCGCGGGTCGAAGAGCTCGCCGCGTTCGTACAGCCCCCAGATAAGCGCCTGCGTCGCCTTCGACTGCAGCGGCAGCGCCGAGGGCGGGTTGATCAGCCGGCAGCGCCCGGCGACGACCGCCTCGAAGAGCGCGCCGCCGTCGCGGTCGGCGGCGAAGTGCTCCAGCGGATAGCAGCGATAGACGACGTCGAGCGGCCCGTCCGCGTCGCACACCATGCCGTCCTCGACCGCCAGCTCGTGGACGGGTACGAAGACGACGTCCGCGTCGACGCGAGGCGCGATGAGATCGCGCAGAAAGCACGCCGTTCCGGCGTCCTCACGGTAGACGTTGGTTGCGACGACGCCGACGCGCGCGTTCGGCGGAAGCGGCTGCAGCGCGAACGCGATCGCGTCACCGAGCCTGGCGAGCTCGCCGTCGTTCGGATCACGCAGACCGGCCGCCAGCGCGCGGCGGCCGTTCTCGACGAACGACTCCAGCATGAAGAACGGCGTCTCGGCGTTGAGCTCGAGGACGCGGTAGTCGTCGCCCTCCCGGATGAAATCGAACCGCCCGACCAGCGTCTCGCCCGCGCGCTCATCCCGCAGCCGCACGACGTCGTGCGCGGCCGCCGGAATCCCGAGCGCCTCGAGCCCTTCGTCGGGCAGCGCGCGAACCAGCGGCGCGACCGCTACGAAGATCTGCCAGGCGTCGCGCGCGGCCTCGCGGATCGCGGCGACATCCGTCACGTCGAGCGCGACGGCGTCCGGAAGCGCGTACGGGTGACCCTCGTAGCTCTCCCAGAACGCGACCTCGTCAGCCGCCGAAACCGCCCCGCGCTCCCGCGCTGCCGAAGCCGCCCCGGCCGCGATTTCCGCCGAGCGTCCGGTCGACCGTCGCCGTGCTGCCGTTGCCGCTTCCGTAGGTGCCGCTCTTTCCGTAGCCGCCGCCGCCGCCGCCGTACACATTCGCCCGCCGGCCCGCCATGATCCCGGCCGCGGCGCCGGTGATGAAGCCACCGTGGCCGTAGTGGCGCGACGCCTGCGACGACGGCGTCGGTGAACCGCTCGCGCCGGGCTGTGCCGCCTGCTGCACCGAGCCGCCGCGGCATCCGTCGAGCGCCAGTACCGCGAGCGCGATCCCGAGCAGCTTTTGCGTCTTCTCCACGTCGCTGCGAGCTTCGCCGCCCCGCCGCAGAGTCCGCCGCCTCAGCCGCCGAGCGCCGACTTCACCTGCGACGCCAGCCCCGGCGTCATCCCTTTGACGGCGGCGATCTCGTCGACCGAAGCGTTCTTGATCGCGCGGACCGAGCCGAACACCGTGAGCAGCCGTTTCTTGCGCACCGGGCCGACGCCGTCGAGCGTGTCGAGCACCGAGCGCGTCATCGCCTTCCCGCGCTTTCCGCGGTGATGCGTGATCGCGAAGCGGTGCGCCTCGTCACGCACGCGCATGACCAGATGGAGTCCCGGCGAGTTCGGCGCCAGGACGATCGGCTCCGGATTCCCCGGCACGAACAGCCACTCGTGCTCCTTCGCGAGCCCGGCGACGGGGATACCCCACATATCCATCTCGCGCATCACCTCGACGACCGCGTTGAGCTGCCCCTTGCCGCCGTCGATCAGCAGCAGGTCGGGTTTCTCGTGAAAGCGCTCGTGCTTGCGCGCCTGTGCCTCGATCGCGGCGGTCGCCGCATCGCCGTCGGCGACCGGCGGCCGGTCCGCGTCGCGGCGCAGGTACCGCAGGCGACGGCGCAGCGTCTCCTGCATCGACGCGAAGTCGTCCGGCCCCTGAACGGCCTGGATGTTGAAGTGCCGGTAATCGCTCTTCTTGGGCCGCCCCTCGACGAACACCACCATCGAGGCGACGGAGTTCGTCCCTTGGATGTTCGAGATGTCGTAGCACTCGATGCGGTGCGGCGGCCCCGGCAGATCGAGCGCCGCGGCCAGCTCGGTGAGCGCGCTCGCCGACGCGCTCTCGGTCGCTTCCTGGTGCACGAGAAACGCGCGCAGGTTCTGCTCCGCGTTCTTCTTCACGAGCTTCAGGTAGTCGACGCGCTCGCCGCGCTGCGGCTCGAGCACGCGCACGCGCTGCCCCTTGATCTCGGTCAGCCACGCTTCGATCACGCTCGCGTCCTCGGGCCGCGCTTCGACCAAAATCTCCTTCGGCACCGCAGCCTCGAAGCCGCGCCGCTGCCGCGCGCGCGCCTTCACCGCGACCGGCGCCTGCTGATCGCGCGCTGCGCGGAGCGCCAGCGGGGAGCCGGTCATCTCCGCGCTGTACGCCGCGTCCTGCCCGAAATTTCCGGTGCGCGCGGTGTAGAACTGCTTGATGAACTCCGAGACGATCTCGGCGTCCTCGCGCTCGGCGGCGCCTTCGAGGATGAAGTAGTCGTTGCCGAGCAGCTTGCCGTCGCGCACGAGGAAGACTTGCACGCACGCCTGCCCCTGCGCGCGCGCGAGCGCGATCAGGTCGACGTCGATCCGCGAGCGCGAGACCACTTTCTGCGCTTCGATCGTGCGGCGCACCGCGATGATGCGGTCGCGCAGCCGCGCCGCCGCCTCGAAGTTGAAGTGCTCCGCCGCGTCGGTCATCTCGCGCTGCAGCCGCTCGATCAGCGGGTCGTAGTGCCCTTCGAGGAACAGCACGACCTCGTC
>DASWSC010000241.1:0-4155 GCA_036402855.1 Candidatus Elarobacter sp.
AACGAAGGCGTACCGCTCGATCCCGACGCGGAACGAGCGCTGACGTCGTTCTGCGATCCCAACGCGACGCTCGCGACGCCGCCTCCGCGCGCGCAGCCGGCGCCCGCGGCGAGCTTGGCGCCGGCTTAGAGCCCGGCCGGAACCCCCATCTCCCGCGGCTCGGCGGGGACCTCCAGCCGCGCCCCGGTCGCGGCGCGCACGTCGTCGACGCCGACGCCCGGCGCGACCTCGCGCAGCACCAGCCCGTTCGGCGTCACGTCGATCACGGCGAGGTCGGTCATGATCTGCTGCACGACGCCTTTCCCGGTCAGCGGGAGCGTGCAGCGCTCCAGGATCTTGTGCGCGTTCCCTTTCGCGACGTGCTCCATCATCACGATGACGCGCTTCGCGCCGTGCACGAGATCCATCGCGCCGCCCATCCCCTTGACGACCTTCCCGGGGATGATCCAGTTCGCGAGATCGCCGTTCGCCGCGACCTGCATCGCGCCGAGCACCGCGACGTCGACTTTGCCGCCGCGGATCATCCCGAACGATGTCGCCGAGTCGAAGAACGCGGCGCCGGGAAGAACGGTGACCGTCTCCTTCCCGGCGTTGATCAAGTCGGGATCTTCCTCGCCTTCGTACGGGTACGGACCGAAGCCGAGAATACCGTTCTCGCTCTGCAGCACGACGGTGACGCCGGGCGGAACGTAGTTCGGGATCAGCGTCGGGAGACCGATGCCCAGGTTGACGTACTGGCCGTCGCGCAGCTCCTGCGCGACGCGCGCGGCGAGCTGCGTTCGAGTGAGAGCCATCTCAGTGCGCCTCCGCGCGCTTGCGGGTCGTGACGCGCTCGATGCGCTTCCCGGCGTCGCCGACGCGGACGACGCGCTGGACGTAGATCCCGGGAAGATGCACGTGCTCGGGATCGATCGTCCCCGGTTCGACCAGCTCCTCGACCTCCGCGATCGTGATCTTCCCGGCCATCGCGCAGAGCGGGTTGAAGTTGCGCGTCGCCTTGTGAAAGATGAGGTTGCCGTGGCGGTCGCCGATGCTGGCGCGGACCAGCGCGAAGTCACAGACGATCCCTTCCTCGAGCACGTAGTCGCGCCCGCCGAAGCTGCGCGTCTCTTTTTTCGGTGAAGCGATCGCGACCGATCCGTCCGACCCGTACCGCCACGGCAGCCCGCCGTCTGCGACGAGCGTTCCGACGCCCGCCGGCGTGTAGAACCCGGGGATCCCCGAACCGCCTGCGCGCAGGCGCTCGGCGAGCGTCCCCTGCGGGACGAGCTCGACCTCGAGCTCGCCGCTGAGATACTGGCGCTCGAACTCTTTGTTCTCCCCGACGTACGAGCCGGTGGTGCGGCGAATGCGGTGCGCGTCCAGCAACACGCCGAGGCCCCAGCCGTCGACGCCGCAGTTGTTCGAGACGGTCACGAGATCGGTCGCGCCCTGCTCCAGCAGCGCGCTGATGAGATTGTGCGGGATCCCGTTGAGCCCGAAACCGCCGACCGCGAGCGATGCGCCGCTCGGGATATCGGCGACCGCCTCCGCAGCCGACGCGACGACTTTGTCCATACGAGCATGCCTAGTCCTACGCACGCCGTGCGCAAGCCTGTCCGAAGAAAACTATCCGAGGGGAGAGGTCACGGCGCGCGGCTCGGACGGTAGCATGGAGTTCGACCCGTGCGACAATACAGACTACCGGTGATCCGGAGCGATCGCGATGCGTATGCGACTCGCGATCTCGGGCGTGCGTGGACGCGCGCGTTCGACCAGGTCACCGAGCCGGAGCTGCGGCTGCGCGCCGCGATCTCCCTGGCGCGGACGCTCGTCGGGGCCGACCGCGCGATCGTCTTCGACGAGGAGCATATCTTGGCGGGGGTCCCGGGCTCGCGTGACGCCGTCCCGCTGCGGCGCCTCTTCGAGCGCGCACGGCGCGTGCTGGAAGACGAGCTGGTCACCCCCGATCTGTACGTCGCGCGCGTGGCGCCCGATCGGCCGGAGCGCGTCGCGCTGCGCTGGCGCGATCCGCGGCCCGATACGGTCGAGATCGCCCGCGCGATCGTCGCGAGTTGCGCCTGGGCGCTCGAAGGACGCACCGGCGAGCGCGCACCGGCGAACCTTCCCGACGGCGGCGCGACGCTCCGCCGGCTCGAACAGCTCGTCCACGACGCGCGCCGGATGCGGCGTCCGTTCGCCGTCGTCTACCTCGACGTCGACCCGGCCCGCGATGCGGCGGCCGGCGAGGCCGCGCGCGACGCGGTCGCGCGCCGCCTGCGACGCGAGGTTCGCGCGAACGACCATCTCGGGCACCTCGGCGGCGACGCGTACCTCGCGCTGCTCGCGCTCGATGCCGGCGAGTCGGAGGCCTATCCCGCGGCGCAGCGCCTGCTGCGGGCCGCGGCGGCCGCGGCCGACGACGCCTGCGCGAGCGTCGGCGTCGCGATCTGTCCGGAAGACGGGGTGCAGCCCGAGGACCTGGTGGAGAAGGCGGGCGCCGCGGCGATGGCCGCGGCTTCGGCCGGGGGGGTGCGCCCGTTCTGGTACCGCGAGCCGGCCGGCCGCGAGCTCGGCGAACGCGCCGCCGTCCTTGCGCGCCTGCGCGGCGACGACCGTGAAGCGCTGCTCGAGGCGCGGTTTCAGCCGGTCTTCGCGGCGCAGACGGGGTTGCCGTACGCCGCCTGCGTGAGCGCGGCGTGGCGCGATCCGGCGATGGCCGCGTCGCCGGCTCCGGCGGAGTTCGCGGCGCGAGAGCCGGACCGCGCCGCGCGCGAGGCGCTCGAATGCTGGACGCTCGGCGCCGCGGCGGACGCCCGGCGGGCGTTCCGCGCGGCCGGGCTCGACCTGCAGGTCCATGTCGCGCTCGCGACGCCGAGCGCGGCGGTCCTCGACGCCGCCGGCGCCGCCTTCGGCGGCGGCGAGGCGATGCGCGGCCTGCTGGCCGAGATCGTTCCGCACGCCGATGCGCCGCCCGGCGCGGTCGAGTCGTTCGTGCGCCGGCTCCACGCGCTCGGCGCGCAAGTCGGCGTCGCCGCATGGCGCGCTTCCGGCTCGCCGTTCGACGCGGCGAGCGGCCTGCTCGACTTCGTGACGGTCGACGACAGCCACGACGTCCGGACCCTCGCCGAGCTCGCGTTCGCCTCGGTGGTCGCGCCGTCGGTCATCGCCGGCGGCATCAGCGACCCGGAAAGGGCCCGCTGGCTCGCCCGGCACGGGGCTACAGCCCTACGTGGTGAGGGACTTGCGCTTCCTATGGCGTTGGACACGCTCGTTCGGTGGGCAAGTGACCGGCAAGGCACGCTCGGATTGTGAGAGATACGATCGGCCCTCTCCGGGCGGGGAGATTTTCATTGCTTCGCGACGCGACGAGGGGCGCGCCGCCGCCGGGACGGGAAACCCGATGCCCGAGGACGTGGAGATGATGACGCCTGAACGGCGACGGGACGCCGAAACCGAAGGGCTCGCGGAGCTTTTTCACGCTGCCGTCGAGTCGCGCCGCTCGTCGGACGACTTGATGCGTGTCATCCTCGCCGGAGCGCTGCCGCTCGCCGGCGCGGACGTCGCGCTGGTCTGCGGCCCCGACGGTTCGCTCCTCTCGCACGCGACGCTGGAAGGCGTCTCGGACGACGCCGTCCACACGCTCGCCGGCGAGGCGACGCGGGTTCCGATCCGCGAGAGCATCGACGACGACCGCTACGTCGCGCGCCTGACCGCGACGGCCCCGTACTTCTTCGCAATGCGCTGGGCGCGTGGGCGCTCGGCGCAGCACGACGTTGCGCGCGCCGTCAGCGGCGCCGTCGCGCGGCTGCTGCTGCGCACCGAGGAGGAGCCCGAGCCGATCCGCGAGGGGGCGATGGATCCGCTCACGGAGCTGCCGTCGCGCACCGCGACGCTCCATCATCTCGACAACGTGCTCGCCGCCGCCCAGCGCGGCGGCGGCCGCGTCGGGGTGCTGTTCATCGACCTCGACGGCTTCAAAGCGATCAACGACACCTTCGGGCACGCGGTCGGCGACCAGACGCTGATCGAGGCCGCGCGCCGCATGAAGGAGAGCGTGCGCCGCAACGACTTCGTCGGGCGCCTCGGCGGTGACGAGTTCGTCGCGATCCTGACCATCGTCGACGACGAGCTGGAGATGGTCGAGGCCGCGCAGCGCTTCTTGGAGCGCGTGCT
>DASWSC010000242.1:0-13278 GCA_036402855.1 Candidatus Elarobacter sp.
AGAACTGGTGCGGGTAGTCTCTGAGGCGCTTCTCGGGCACCGGGATGCGAACCAGCTTCAGCATCTCGACCGCTTTGTCGAGCGCCTCTTTCTTGTTGAGGCCCAGGTGCAGCCGCGTCGCCTCGGCGATCTGCTCGCCGATGGTGAGCACCGGGTTCAGCGAGGTCATCGGGTCCTGGAAGATCATCGCGATGTCGCGGCCGCGGATCTTCCGCATCTCCGCTTCGCTCTTCTCGAGCAGGTTCTCGCCCTTGAACAGCACGCGCCCGCGCTCGATCCGGCCGTTCTGCGCGATCAGCCGCATGATGGAGAGCGAGGTGACCGACTTGCCGGAGCCCGACTCGCCGACGATGCCGAGCGTCGAGCCCGGCTCGACCGCAAACGACAGGCCGTTGACCGCCGAGACGATCCCGTCTTCGGTCCTGAACACCGTCTTGAGGTCGTGGACCTCGAGCAGTGCCAAGTCCGCTAAATCCCCGAGAGGCTGATGATGGTCGCGACGATCACGAAGGCGATCGCGACGGTCTGCGTGACGCGCGCGATCTGCGCGTCGAGTCCCAGCCGGCGCGTCGCCGACTCGACCCGGCCGCCGACCGTTCCGCTGAGCCCTTCCTGCTTCGTCGTCTGGATCGCCAGCAGCAGCACGAGCAGGACGCCCAGAACGACGAACAGCCCGGCGAAGGTGTGCGTGAGCCAGGGCAGGTTCTGGGCCAGCGGCGAGTGCGGCGTGGTGTCGAACGAGAAGTTCGGCGGCAGCGTCAGCGGGATCGCGGTCGCTTTGACCGCGGGCGCCGCCGCCTTGGCGGCCGTCGGCGCAGCCGATGCGGCCGCGAGCAGCGCGGGAAGCACGATGGGGAGACTCCGGTTCCGAAAGCGGAAGGGGAAAAGAACCGCCGGGGCTTGGCCCCGCCCACAACAAGTTCCTGTCGAAGCTAGGCCCTGGAGGGGGCGAGCGCGCGGACGCGGGCGGCGATGTTTTCGGCGGAGAGGCCGAACTGGGCGCGCTGCGCTTCGGGCTTGGCATGCTGGACGAGCACGTTCGGGACCCCGATCCGCTCGACCGCAACGTCGACGCTGTGGTCGTTCAGGAACTCGACGACGGCGGAGCCGAACCCGCCGGCCAAGCTGTGCTCCTCGAGCGTGATGAAGCGGCGGTGCGTCTCCGCCAGACCGAGCAGCAGCGTCTCGTCGAGCGGCGCGACGAACCGCGCGTTGACGATCGTCGGCTCGATCCCGTCGTCGCGGAGAAGGTCGTACGCGTCGAGCGCCGCGTCGACGGTGTTGCCGAGCGCGAGGATCGCGACGTCGCGGCCCGGACGCAGCACCTCGGCGCGGCCGAGGACCACGGGCGCCGGCGCCTCGTCGTGCTTCCCGCTCGTCGAACCGCGCGGGTAGCGAAGCGCGGCGGGGGCGCCGAGCGAGAGCGCGAGGTCGAGCATCGGCGCGACCTCCGCCTCGCTGCGCGGCGCCATGATCGTCATCCCGGGGAGCGTCCGCAGGTACGCGATGTCGTAGAGCCCCATGTGCGTGGGGCCGTCGTCGCCGACGAAGCCCGCCCGGTCGATCGCGAACACGACCGGCAAGCTCTGGACGACGACGTCGTGGACGACCTGGTCGTAAGCGCGCTGCAGGAACGTCGAGTAGATCGCGCAGACCGGCTTGATGCCGCGGGTGGACAGGCCGGCGCCGAAGCACACGGCGTGCGCCTCGGCGATCCCGACGTCGAAGTACCGCTGGGGGAACGCCTTCGCGAACTTCGCGAGCCCGGTGCCGTCGGGCATCGCGGCGGTGATCCCGACGACGTGCGAGTCGCGCTCCGCCGCCGCGATGAGCGCGTCGGCGAACGCCTGCGCGAAGGTCGGCCGGGCGGGTTTCTTCTCGAGCTTTCCCTCGTCGGGATGGTAGACGCCGGGGCCGACCCCGTGGAACGTGCGGCTGTCGCCTTCCGCGATGTCGTAGCCCTTGCCCTTGACCGTCTTGACGTGGAGTAGCACCGGGCCGTCGATCTTCCGCGCGTTGGAGAGGACGTCGGTGAGCGTGTCGATGTCGTGGCCGTCGATCGGGCCGACGTAGCGGAATCCCATCTCCTCGAAGATCACCGGCGCCTTGTGATCGTGCAGCGCGAAGCGCATCCCGGCGATCTCGGCCGTCGAGAGCGCCTTGCGCGCGGTCTCGCCGAGGGGGACGTGGTCGAGGACGCCCTTGAGCATCTCGCGGCCCTTCGTGAAGAGCGGCTTCGAGCGCAGCGCACCGAGGTACGAGGCGATCGAGCCGACGTTCGGCGCGATCGACATCTCGTTGTCGTTCAGGATCACGATGAAGTTCGTCTTGAGCAGGCCGGCGTTGTTGATCGCCTCGTAGGCGAGCCCGCCGGTGAGCGCACCGTCGCCGATGACGGCGACGATCGTATCGTGCCGGCCGGCGAGGTCGCGCGCGGTCGCCATCCCGAGCGCCGCCGAGATCGACGTCGATGCGTGACCCGCGCCGAACGCGTCGAACTCCGACTCGCTCCGCATCGAGAAGCCGCTGATCCCGCCGCCTTGGCGCAGCGTGTCGAAGCCCTTCGCGCGGCCGCTGAGGAGCTTGTGCACGTAGCTTTGGTGGCTGACGTCCCAGACGAGCGCGTCGTGCGGCAGATCGAGCACGCGGAAGAGCGCGATCTTGAGCTCGACCACGCCGAGGTTCGGCGCGAGGTGGCCGCCGTTCGCCGCGCAGACGCGGATCAATGTTTCGCGGATTTCGGCGGCGAGCTGATCGAGCTCGAGCCGGCTCAGACGCTTGACATCGGCCGGAGTCGCAAGGCGGTCCAGGATCATCCCGGGGGGCTTCGACGCCGCGGGAAGAAAGCCCGGCCCGTGCAGGCCCCCGTCTCGCCGCCGGCTCCGCTGCGTTTCCGCAAACGCGTCTGGACCGACGTTGCGCGCATCCTCTCGACGGTCTGCAACCCGTTCTTGACCTCGCTCGCTCTGTTCGTCATCCTCGCGGACGACCGCTCCAACGGCGCGACCGACTTCTGGGTCCTCCTCTTCAACAGCGCGTTCTTCACGTCGATCGCGCCGATGCTGTTCATCTTCTTCCTCTACGCGACGAACCGCATCTCCGATCTGGACATGTCGATCCGCGCCGAGCGCGAGCGGGTGTTCGTCGTCTTCGTCGTCTTCTACGCGCTCGGCGCGGTCGATCTGTGGCTGATCCATGCGCCGGTCATCATGACCGCCTCGATGGCGGCGTACGCGGTCAGCTCGCTGGTGGTCCAGTGGATCACCCGCTACTGGAAGATCTCCACCCACGCGCTGGGGATCACCGCTCCCCTGGTCGCACTGACGGTGCTGTTCGGCCAGCGGCCGGCACCGTTCTACGTCCTGATCCCGCTGGTCGGGTGGTCCCGCGTCTATCTGCGGGCACACACGGTCTTGCAAGTCGTCGCCGGCACGCTGCTCGCGCTCGGCACCACGCTCTTGTTCTTTCGCATCTTTCACGTCGTCTAAGGCTTTGGTCTTGCCATGAACGTTGCCGTCTTCGTCGATGCAGGCTATCTCTACGCGCTCTGCTGCATCGCCCGTTTTCGTTCGCTCCAGCCGCGCGTGCGCGTCACGCTCGACCTCGATGCGGTCCTCCGCCAGCTCAAGTACGAGGTGGCCGCGCTCGACGGCGGCGGCGGACGGCTGATCCGCATCTACTGGTACGACGGGGCGCCGAAGTCGGGGATGACCGCCGACCAGGCGCAGACCGCCGCGGCCTCCGACGTGAAGCTTCGCCTGGGCAGCGTGAACAACTACGGCGAGCAGAAGGGCGTCGACGCGCTGATCGCCCACGACCTTTCGGAGCTCGCGCGGAACCGTGCGATCGACGCCGCGATCCTCGTCTCGGGCGACGAAGACATCCTGGTCGGCGTCCAAACCGCGCAGACGTTCGGGGTCCGCGTCCACCTGCTCGGGATCGACCCGCTGCACTCGCAGGCGCAGCGGCTGCGCTACGAGGCGGACGTGTGCCACGAGTGGCCGGAGGGGCTCGTCGCACCGTGGGTCAGCGTCAAGGGCGGTTCCGGCGGATATCCCGAGCTGAACGGTGACGGCCGCTACGCGGTCCCCGACATGGGGCCGATCGTCGAGGCGATGCGACCGGCGACCGCCGGACTCGAACTCGCGATCCTCGACATGTGGGACCGGTCGAGCCGCATCCCCCGCGACGCCGACAGCGCCCTCATGCGCCTGCTCAGCGCCAGCGCCGGGCGCCAGCTCTCACCGCACGAGAAGCCCGCGCTGCGCCAAGCGTTCATCGACGCGCTCCGAGCCCGGCTCGAAGCCGTCGCCGGCGACGACGGTGACGACGGCGACGCGGGTGACGCGCCGGAACACGAGGTCGCGCCGGAACGTGTCGCCGCGATCGCCGAGGAGATGCTCCCCGCGATCGAAGCACGGGTACCGCGCATCCTCGACAACTGGGAGCAGAGCCGCCGGCTCCCGGTCGACGTCAACGTTCACCTGCTGAAAGCCGCGCGCGACGCCGCCGGCCACGAAATCGAGAACCGAGCCGCGCTGCGCGAAACGTTCATCGCCGCGCTCGCCGCCGCATGGACTCCCCCGAACGAGGACGACGCCGGCGGTCCGGATGCGCCGAGCGCCGCCCCGGCTACGCCGCCGGAAAGCTGATCGCGGTCAGCGGGCGATGAGGGCGGCGACGCGCCCGGCCGGGTCGGCGGTCCAGCGGCGGACGGCGCGCTCGAACGCGGCGGCGTCGCCGTTCGTGTAGTACGCCGTGGTCGAGGTACCCGGCGGAAGGCCGCGCTCCGCGACCAGCTTCGCGGTCGCCGCGGCTTGTGCGGCGGCGGGGTCGATGCGGGCGACGTGCGGACCGAGCGCCTCGCCGAACCAGCGGTCCAGCAGCGGGTAGTGCGTGCAGCCGTAGACGATCGCGTCGACGTCGCGCGGAAGGCCGGCGACGACGGCGGCGACCGCGTCCCGCGCGATCGGCTGCTCGGCTTCGCCGCGCTCGACGATCGGGACGAGGGCCGGCGCCGCGATCTCCGCGATCTCGGCGTGCGGCGCCGCGACCCGGATCGCGCGCGCGTACGCGCCGCTTCGCACCGTCGCGGCGGTCGCGACGACCGCGATCCGGCGGTGCGGCGTCCCCGCGAACGCGCGGCCCGCGCTCGTGATGATGTCGAGGACGGGGAACGGCGTCTCCGGCCAGCCGAGCTTCTGCGCGATCGCGCAGCTCGTGTTGCAGGCCGTCACGACCGCATCGACGTCCTGGCTCGCGAGCAGCGCCAGGTTGTCGCGCAAGTACCCCGCGATCTCGGTTTCCGTCTTGTCGCCGTACGGGCTGTGGGCCTGATCGGCGAAGTAGACGATGTCCTGCGTGATCGCCGCGGCCCGCAGTGCACGCAGGACGGTCAAGCCGCCCAGACCGGAGTCGTAGAGTCCGAGCACGGTCCTACTCCCGGCTCAGCGCGTTCGCGCTCGGGCTTCCGGCGTAGGCTTTGACGCCGTTCGCGATCCCTTGCGCCACGTTCTGGAGGAACGACGGCTGGCGGAGCAGCGCAACGTCGCCGGGGTTCGTGATGAACGCGGTTTCGATGAGGACGGCCGGCATCGAGGTGTGGCGCACGACGTAGAAGTTCTCGTGCCGCGTGCCGTCGTCCTGAGTCCCCGCCAGCGGGACGAGCTGTTTCTCGATCGCTTGCGCGAACGGCGCGTCCTGCGGCTTGTACCAGTAGACGGTCGTCCCGCGGGCGCTCTCGAGCGGGGCGCTGTTGATGTGGATGCTGATGAACAGCCGCGCGCCCGCATTGTTCGCCACGTCGCAGCGCGTCTGCAGGTACGCGCGATCGTCGGCGTTCGGCTTGCCGTCGGCGCGCATCTTCGCGAGGTTCTCGGAGCTGACCGGATCGACGTCGGTCTCACGGGTCATGCGGACGGTCCAGCCCTGCGCGACCAGCAGCGAGCGGAGGCGCTGCGCGATGTCGAGCGTGAGCGTCTTCTCGACCAGGCCGTTGTGCGCGGTCCCCGTGTCGCCGCCGCCGTGCCCCGGATCGAGCACGATCACCTTGGAACCGTTGTTGGTCCCGAACTTCCAGGGCGTCGCGCCCGTCTCGGACGGCGCCGTGCCCGGCTCCGGCGTCGCGGCGCTCGCGACGACGGGCGCGCCACCGGTCCGTCCGGTTCCGATGCGCGCGACGTCGGCGGTCGTCTCGGTCGAGACCGTGATGGTCAGCCCCGCATCGCTCGGCGCGACGTCGATCCGCTGCTGTCCGCTGGTCGTGAAGGCGATCCGCACGCTCGGGGCGTCGGTCGAGCCGGCCTGACGGACGCGCACCGACTGCACCGCGCCGAACGAGGGGTGCTCGTCGCGCCCGGGACCGGCCAGCGTCGTGTTCTGCAGATCGATGTACCAGCGGTTGTCGGCGAGACGGTGCCACTCGTAGGGCGACGCACCGCTCAGCGTGACGCGCACGGCGAGCGCGTCGTCGGCGGCGGGCTCGATCGCAACGTTCGTCACCGTCGCGCGGCCCGCGACGATCGGCGGCGCGGCGGTCGGCGATGCTTGGGGAGCTTGCGAGAGGGGCGCGCCGGCGACGCCGGACGGCTCGAACACCACGGTGTACGCGTCGGGGGAACCGGACGGCACCACGCGGTGCGATGTGCCGCGCGCGCCGGCGATCGTCACCGTCGTCACGGGAACCTTCGCGCTCCCGCCGACCGCGACGTCGATCTCGTCGACGGCGCCGCCCGGCGAGCGCCGTACCGGCGCGAGCGCGGAACCGAGCCCGGCGAACGAGACTTGCAGCCGATCCGGCCCGTCGACGTTCCCGTTCAGCACGAGCGGCATCGCCCCGCGCACCGTCACCGTCGTGCGGTTGCCTTCGGTCCGAACGTCGAGCGCGCCGATCCGCGGCTGCAGCACGGTCTCGCCGGCTTGCGGGACCGGCTCGACGTAGAGCGCACGAGCCAGCGCGTAGAACGGCAGCACGACGTCGTCGCCGTCGGCGATCGGGGCGAACGGCGCCTGCGCGCGCACCCCTCCGATCGTGTACGCGGCGTCGCCCAGCGTGAAGACGATCGTGCGGCGGTCCTCGGCGGTCACCACGACGTAGCGCTGCTGCGGCTGGTACGACACCGTCGCGCCGAGGCGCTCGAGGAAGCGCCGCATCCCGGCGTCACGCGTGCTCACGCCGAGGTCGCCCTGCATCGGAACCGCGTGCTCGAAGATCAGCCGCGTCCCTTGGAACCACAGCGCCGGCGCGCGCTCTTGCGCGAACGCACCGAGCGTGCACGCGAGGAGCAGCGCGGCGAGGAAGCTAGAAACTCGAACGGCTGAGCGTCCCACCGATATCCAGGTGTCCTCCGGGAAGCGTTGCGACGCGCGCTCCTTCGATCCTCACCTTGACCGCGTCGATCCCGAGTTTCGGTTGCGTGAGGGTCCAGACGAGCGCTTTGAACTCGGCCGACTCCGCAAACCCGCCTTCGGCGGATGAGACGATGTCCTTAGAGATATCGACGTCTGCGGTCGATCCCTGAACGTCGACGGCACGCACCCGCGTTCCCGGCGGGAAGCGCACCGCTTCCGTCCCCGGCGGCGGCCCGGCGACGCACTGCGTGGCGGCGTAGAACAGCACGCTGTTCCGGTCGCGGGCGGAGCCGAGCGAGATCTGCCAGGGAACGAGCGTCGTTCCGTCGGCTTTCGCGTAATACACCGTGACGTGATCGCCAACCGCGCTCTGCTGCCGCTTGGCGGTGAACCACCACGCCGCGCCGACGGCGGCGGCGAACAGCACGAGCAGCACCAAGGCGCGTGAACCTCGCATCTTGGATGGCTCGCGTTCGCCGTGCGCGCTAGGCGTTCCGTCCCTGACGGCGATACGTGATCCGCCCGCGCGTCAAATCGTACGGCGACAGCTCGACGTCGACGTCGTCACCGGGCGTGATGCGGATACGGAACCGGCGCAGACGGCCCGCCAGGCTGGCGAGGATCGTGTGCCCGTTCTCGAGCTCGACCTTGAAGGTCGAGCTGGGAAACGTCTCGATGACGCGGCCGACGAGACTGAGAGTATCTTCTTTGACGATCGGGGTCAGGGGTTCGCGGCGCTTCTTGCCGCCGCCGCCTTTTCGTCTGCGCGGAGGGGGAATGGGAACTCCTCGATGATGGCGTGGGTGCGATTGGTCGGACGGATTCGCCCTGCCGGCCGTCTTTGCCCGCGGCGGAGCGCGGTTCCGGCTCGCGCGCCGGCCGGCGCAAACGAACTTCCCCACCTGACGGCGGGTCCCAGGGACGTCATGCTTACCGCCGCCATCGTGTTCGGAGCCGTCGGAGTCGCCGCCGGTTTCGCGTGGGACTATGCCTCGACCCGAGAGTAGCCCCGCCTAGGCCGGCGTCTGCTCGGCCTGCACCTCGGCACGATGCGTCCGGTCGTACGCTCCGCTCGGTCCTTTCGCTCTCCCGATTCTCGGGGAGCGGGCCTTACCGGGTCCTTACGAAGCGGATCGGCACCATTTCTGGGAGACTTGTGTTACAGTGTTCGAGCCTGGACGACTCGAAGGCGTCATTCGTCCGGGCTGATAGTACGAGTCATGTCCTCGCGTGGTCTGGCGCTCAGGCGTTCCCCCGGTTCAGGTACATCGCACGTCTTCACAACCCCCCGACGCCGGAGTTTTCTATCGATGTACACTGACGAAACCCTGAATTGCACCGACTGCAATGCCCCCTTCACGTTCTCGTCCGGAGAGCAAGAGTTCTTCGCGGCGAAGGGCTTCACGAACAAGCCGAACCGTTGCCCCGACTGCCGAGCCGCCCGTAAGGCGCAGCGCGGCGGTGGTGGCGGCGGCGGCAGCAGCAGCTCGTACTCGGGCGGCGGATACGGCGGCGGCCGTCCGCAGCGCGAGATGTTCCAGGCCACCTGCAGCGGGTGCGGCAAGGTTGCGGAAGTCCCGTTCCAGCCCCGCGGCGACAAGCCGGTCTACTGCCGCGACTGCTTCCAGTCGCGCCAGACCTATCGCTAAGCGCTGAGCGCGACCGCGATTCACGAAGAGGCCCGGGGATGCGTCCCCGGGCCTCTTCTTTGACGTCACGGTGACGTGGAGGCGGACGCGATCTCCAGCTTCCAGTCCTTCATCGGGGTCTCGTCGAGGCGCAGGTTGCCGAGCAGGACGCGGAGCCGCGTCGCGGCCGGGCCGGTGCCGCTGGTGCGCTCCCGCCGGAACTCCGGCTCCCACGACTCGTACCACAGCGTTGCGGTCACGCGCAGCTTCGCCGGGTCGAGCGCCGTTCGCAGCGGGATTCGGTAGGTCGTGACGGCGCGGCCGCTCCCGTTCGCGTAGTTCGGATCGCTCGTGACGTACTCGCCTTCCGGGTGCGTCGCGTCGAGCCAGTTTTTCGGCAGCGGGATCCCCGGCCGGCCGTCCTTGCGCCAGCCTTGCGGCAACAGCCGGTTGTCCTTGACGTGCGTGTCGCGCCGGATGAAGCTCTCGGTGAAGTGGCCGTCGTGGTCTTTGACGAGCTCTTCGAAGATCTGCACCTGGTCGCCGCGCGTGACGGGATGCGCCTGGTCGAAGTGTCTTTGATATCGCTGCTTGCCGTCGGCGCCGCGCGTGAAGTACTCGGTGGGAAGGATCGTTGCGAGATCGATGCCGTCGACGATCTCGCCGTTGCGGTTGGTCATCCCCGATGCCCAGACGACCTCCGAAGCCTGCCCCGAGGCTGATGACGGCCCGACCACTGTGAGCTCGATCCAGGCGCGCCGGAATCCGACACCGCTGGGGAAGCGGTGCCCGGTGAGGTTCGTCACGCCGACGTTCGCGACGAGGGTCCCGTGCTCGACCCGTGCGGCCAGGTCGACCGTCGCCGTCTTGTGCCGCGCCTGGCGCACGACGTTCCCGATCGCGTCGTCGAGGCCGGTCGACGAGCCGGACATGTAGTCGTTGAGCCGCACGCCGAGCGCGTCGGAGTTCGTCTGGAACGTGCGCAGCAAGAACGCGTTCAGCCCGAGGAGCTCGTGCCGCACGTAGCCCTGCTTGCGAAAGCGGACCTCGATCCCGTCGAGCGGCGCGCGGTGATCGGAGGCGGGGTACGTCTGGTCCTGCACCAGCGCGATCTGCGTCTGCACCTGCGGCTGGTGGACGTTCAGGCGATCGTTGTCGACGCCGCCCGGCATGTGACAGTCCTGGCACGACTTTGCGCCCGCCTGCGGCTTGTACTCGGTCTGGAAACGGCTGTTCACCCATTCCACGTACGTGTTCTGCTCGACGTCGTGGGTGAGCGACTGCGTGATCGGGTGGATCTTCGCCGGCTTGTCGACGACCGGGAGATTGATGCTGTGGCAGCTCGTGCAGAGCCGCGCGGACTTCGTCACGCGACCGAAGACGGGCTTGGCGCCGAGCGACTCGTTCATCGGGTGCGCCGCGATCAGCGCCGTCTCGAACGGGCCGTGGAGCCGGTCGGCTCGGCCGACCGAGAACAGCCCCGTGCTGCGGTTCTCGAGGACGAATGCGAGCGAGTTCGCCTCTACCTTCGTCTGCGTGATGTGGTGGCAGACCGAGCAGCTGATCCCGTCGCGCGCGAGTCCGCCCAGGTGGAACTGCGGGGTCCCAGGATTCGCCTGAAACACCCAGTCGAGCTTGAAGTGCGCGTCCGGCCCGTGCTCGATCTCGTTCGTGCGTTTCCCCATCACGCCGTGGCAGCGCATGCACGTATCGACGACTTGCTGCTGCAGCGTGGTGCGCGTCTGCCCCGGGTGATCTCCGGCGATGCGGTTCGCCGGAATCGACGCGATGTACGCGAGCTCGCCCTCGAGCTGCGAGAAGAAGACGGGGTCGCGGCCGGCGAGGCCCATCGGCGACCAGCGCCACTCGCCGTACTCCGAGACGTTCACCCCGGCCGGTCCGGGCGGCGGTGAAGGCGGCGGCGTGTACGAGGGCGACGGCGTCAGCCACATCAGCGGACCGGACGGCGCACCGGATGCCGCGCTGTGGCAGCCGAGGCACTGGCTCGAGGTGAGGAACATCGGCGGGATGCGGCCGTGCGGGTTCGCGAGGTTGCCGTCGAGCGGCTCGGCCGGGAACGTCTGCATCGGGACCGGCTGCGCGTGCGAGGCGATCGGCGGGTGCGCCGCGTTCTTCTCGTGCTCGGGCTCTTCTTGGCGACCGCGCACCGTAAGCGCGGCGCTCGGCGACGGCACCGGCGCGGGCGTCCGCCACGAGTCGTCGACCTTGAACGTGATCGGGTCGCCCGGGAAGCCTTTGATGTTCGCGGTCGAGGCGAACGTCGTCGCGTCGTTCGCCGAGCCGTGGCAACGCAGGCAGTACAGCCCGAACCCGGCGTTCGGATACTGCGTCCCGCCGAACGTCATCGGGGGCGTCGTGTAGACCTCGGCCCAGAACCAGCCGTCGCGCGACGCGCCGTTGCGCCGGATCATGACGGTCCAGTCGGCCGGTTTGAGCGCGTCGTCCTTGCGCCCGTCGTAGATCGCCGCCGGCGGCGGGTACTGCTCTTTGATCATCACCGCGCCGTCGTGCGGGACGCCGCGCCGGCCGCCGCGCAGCCAGTCCATCATCTCGGGCGAATAGTAGATGCGCACGGCGGGATGCGTCCCGTAATACTGTCCGTGCACGTACGGCCCGGTGTCGCGCACGTACTTGTCGACGCACCAGCCCAGCGTGCGGTACTGGTACGTGCGCAGGTACGCGAGCATCTTCTGCTCGATCGCCGCCGGCTCACCCGGCGGAACGGCGGCCGGGAGCCGGAGCGCGGCGGGCGTCGCCTGCTGCTTCGAGCTCGGGCACGGGTCGGTCTGCGCGGCGGCGATGGTGAGCGCGACGGGAGACGGTGCGCCGCGCACGGCGCTCGACGCGGTCGTCACGAGCAGCACCGCACCGGCGACCGCCGCCGGACCGAGAACCGCCGAACGCACGGAGCTCACCCCTTGTCAAACCCCTCGCCGCTACTTGGGGAAGAGGACGCGCGTCGTCGCGGTGCGCTCGATCTCATCGACGCGCGCGTACGTGCGCCCGAAAAGGTCCATGCTCGGGTTCGTCACCCCGAACCACATGCGCTCGTTCTTGAAGTGGTGCCGGAGATGGTACTTCTTGATCCAGCGCCCGAACGGCGTCTTGGGGACGAACGGGATGTGGGCGACGTAGTGGACCCACTCGTACCACAGCAGGCCGAGGACGCTGCCGAGCAGCAGCGCCGCGCTCGTGTCCCAGCGCCGCGTCGCCGCGACGTAGATCGCCAGCGTCAGCGCGGCGACCGGGATCACGAACCAGACGGGGAGGAACAGCAGTCGCAGCTCGTTCGGCGTCATGTGGTGGTCGTAGTGGAGGCGGTGCTGCAGCGTGAGGACGAAGGCGTTTCGCTGCGGCGGTGCGTGCAGCATGAAGCGATGCGTCGTGTACTCGGAGACGAAGAAGACCGCCGCGCCGATCGCGACGGCGATCAGGCTCGCCGGTGCGAACGGGAGCCGGTGCCCGGCGAACGCGGCGCTCAGGGCGAGCGCGAGGACGAGCAGCAGCGTGTTGCTGCCGTGTCGCCAGAATGCCGCGAACGTCGCCATCAGCGCTCCTCCTCCGGGCGTCTCCGCGGAAGAGCATACCACGCCTCATCGCAGGCCCGGCGATCGGCGTCGTCGAGCCGAACGTCGAGCGCGCCGAGCGAGTCGCGAAGCTGATCGGCCCGGCTGGCGCCGACGATCGCCGCCGTCACCCCGGGCTGGTCGAGCACCCACCGCAGCGCGACGTGCGTGAGCGTCTTCCCGCGCGATGCGACGTCGGCGGCGAGGCGCTCGACGACGTCGAGCTGCGTCTCGTCCCAGTAGCGCTGCTGGTAGAGCGACGCCGCGGTTCCGAGCGTGAAGCGCGTCCCCTCGCGCGGCCGTTCGCCGCGCTTGTATTTCCCGGTCAGCACGCCGCCCGCGAGGGGATTGAAGACCACCGCCCCCACGCCGTTCGCTTCGGCGGCTGGGAGCAGTTCCGCCTCGATCTGCCGGAACAGCAGGTTGTAGCGCGGCTGCACGGCGTCGAAGCGGACCGTCCGTTGCGCGTCGGCCGTCCAGAGCGACGCCATCATCTGCCAGGCCGCGATGTTGCTGCAACCCGCGTACCGGATCTTCCCGGTCCGGCGCAGGTCGTCGAACGCGGCGAGCGTCTCGTCGATCGGCGTCTCGGGGTCCCAGCGATGGATGTAGTACAGGTCGATGAAGTCGGTCTTGAGCCGGCGCAGCGAACGATCGCACGCGTCGATGACGTGACGGCGCGCGTTGCCCATGTCGTTCGGTCCCGGACCGAC
>DASWSC010000243.1:0-3540 GCA_036402855.1 Candidatus Elarobacter sp.
CAAACGATCACCCCAGAGGGCATCACCGAGGCGACCTGCGCCGCGGTGCTCCGGACGATCAACCCCAAGCTTCCGGTCGAAAAGGCGCGTGCGTACGCTCGCTCTGTGATGGCCGATGCGTGGCGGACGAAGCTCGATCCGCGCTTCATCATGTCGATCGTCACGGTCGAGTCGCGCTGGCGCGCCAACGCGGTCTCGCACTCCGGCGCCCGCGGCCTCGGGCAGCTCATGCCGAGCACCGCCCGCACGCTGGGCGTGAACGCCTGGAACCCGTCCGAGAACCTGCGCGGCACCTCGGCGTATCTCAAGACCCTCATGAACCGGTTCGCCGGGAAGCCGAACGCGGTGAAGCTCGCGATCGCGGGCTACAACGCCGGCCCGCGAGCGGTCGAGCGCTATCACGGCGTCCCGCCGTACGGCGAGACGCAGCACTACGTCGTGAAGGTCCTGAACGTCTGGAAGACGCTCAACACGCGCGTCGGCAAGGCGTTCGCGCCGGCCCCGGCGACGCGGATCGCGGTCGAGGTCACGCCGTCGCGCCGCCTCCCCGACGAGCAGCAGTGGGTCGGCAACGTGAACGAAGTGCTGCCCGCGACCGCCGCGGCGGTCGAGTCGGTCGAGGCCCCCGCCACTGCGGGCGGCGCGCCGTCGAATGCGGTCGCGGCCCCCGTCCTGACCGAAGCCGGGAAGTAACCACCATCCGCTAGCGCAACCGGACCGAGCTTTCGGCCGGTCAGCGCGCCCATGAGGGCCGATCCGGCCGTACCGCCGCTGATGCGCGCGGCGGCGATCGATGCGTTCGGCGGAGCCGAGAGGCTCGGCATCCACGAGGTGCGCGTCCCGGATCTCGCCCCGAACGAGGTGCTGATCCGCGTCGACACGGCCGGCGTCGGCGTCTGGGACGCCAAGGCGCGGCGCGGCGAGTGGGCCGACGGACACGAGCGCTTTCCGATGGTCCTCGGAGCCGACGGCTCGGGGACGATCGCCGCTCTCGGGGACGAGGTGCGCGGCTTCGCGCTCGGCGACGCCGTGATCGGCTACGCGTTCGGCGATGCCAAAGGCGGCTTCTACGCCGAGTACGTCGCGCTCGGCGCGGAGCACGTCGCGCCGATGCCGGCCTCGCTCGATTTTCGCGAAGCGGGCGGGATCGCGGTGACCGGGCTGACCGCGCTCGCCGGGATCGACGACGCGCTCGACCTCCGCCCCGGCCAAACGGTGCTCGTCCACGGCGCGACCGGCGGCGTCGGAACGCTCGCGGTGCAGTTCGCGAAGCGGCGGGGCGCGCGCGTGATCGGGACCGCGAACGGCGGCGAAGGCCGCGAGCTGCTGCGGCGGCTCGGCGTCGACGAGACGATCGACACCAGCCACGACGATCTTTCCGACGCGGTGCGGCGGATCGCGCCCGGCGGTGCCGACGCGCTGCTCGCGTTCGCCGGCGGCGACGATCTGGCGCATGCGATCGCCGCGGTGCATGAGGGCGGAAAGATCGCGTATCCGAACGGCGTCACGATGCCGGAGCGGACGCAGGCGATCGCGTTCGACGGCGTCCCGAACGCGGCCGCGTTCGCGCGGCTCACCGCGCTGCTCGACGAAGGACCGCTCGACGTCCCGATCGCCGGAATCTACGCGCTCGAGCACGCCGCCGAGGCGCACCGCCGCCTGGAGCGCGGCCACGTCCTCGGCAAGATCGTCCTCGTCGTCGACGCGACCGAAGACGTCGTCGAAAACGTGGCCTGAAAGGCGCTACGCGCCGAGCGCGTCGAGCGCGGCGATCACGCGTTCCGGCGCGATCGCGAGCAGCCCGGGATCGACGCGGTCGGCGTGCGGGTCGCCGGTCGTGCCGTTCCACAGCACGCGATGGTACGGCCGCGGCGGCGGTCCCCAGACGCTCGGCGCGATCGGCCCGAACAGCACCACCGACGGCCGGCGGTACGCGGTCGCGAGATGCGCGACGCCGGTGTCGCCGCAGACGACCCGTCCGGCGGCGGCGACCAGCGCGGCGAGCTCACGCAGATTGGTGCGGCCCGCGTAGACGTGCGTCGACGGAATCCCGGCCGCGTCCGCGACGCGCCGGGCGCGATCGACCTCGTCGGGTCCGCCGGTGACGATGACCGTGCGCCCGAGCCGCTGCTCGGCACGCGCGACCTCGATCCAGCGCTCGACCGGCCAGCGGCGCGCTTCGCTCGCCGCGCCCGGATGGATCAGCGTCGCGCCACGGATGCGGCGCGGGACGAGCACGGGCGGAACGGCGAGATCGAGCTCGCGCGGATCGGCGGCGATCCCGTGGTGCGCGAGAAGGCGGCACCACCGCGCGACCTCGTGCTCGTTCGGATCGTGCGGCGGTCCGCCGGCGCTCTCGGCGATCGCGTCGTTGCGAAACGCGATCAGGGAGCGCGCTCCGGCGTCGAGCAGGATGCGATGCGACTGCGGCCCGGAGCCGTGCAGGTTCACGCCGAGATCGGCGCCGTGCAGCTCGCGCGCGAGCGGTTCGAGCGGCCGCGCGCCGGCGATCGCGTCGAGTGCGCCGCCCGCCAGCTCGCGGAGCGGCTCGAAGGCGGGCGGCGCCGCGAGGACGATCTCCGCGTTCGGAT
Source organism: Candidatus Elarobacter sp. (assembly GCA_036402855.1). Classification (GTDB taxonomy): domain Bacteria; phylum Vulcanimicrobiota; class Vulcanimicrobiia; order Vulcanimicrobiales; family Vulcanimicrobiaceae; genus Vulcanimicrobium. Next base: position 2,592 of record DASWSC010000243.1, read on the forward strand.
ACGCGCGGCGCAGCGCGCGGTACGCCGGCACGCCGGTGAGGAAATCACCCAGCTTCAGCGCGCGCAGGATCACGATCCGCATGGCGTTCAGCTTCCGAGCGCGAGCTCTTCGGACGAGGTGGTGACGAGGCCGCGGTAGACGTCGAGCGTCTCGGCGGCGATGCGCGACCAGGAGTAGCGCGCGCGCACGCGGTCGACGCCGAGCCGTCCGAGCATCTTGCGGCGCTGCGGCTCGGCCGCCAGCGACTGGAGCGCGTGCGCGAGCTGACGCGGCGCCTGCGGCGGCACGTGCAGGCCGGTCATCCCGTCGACGACGGTGTCGACCAGCCCGCCGACCGACGAGACGACGACGGGGACGCCGCACGCCATCGCTTCCAGCGGAACGATCCCGAACGGCTCGTACCACGGCGTGCACGCGACCACGTCGGCCGAGCGCAGCAGCGCCGGGATCTCGGCGCGCTCGACGCGGCCGCGGAAGTAGACGCGATCGGCGACGCCGAGCGTCCGTGCCAGCGTCGAAAGCCGCTGCGCCTCGGGATCGGTGAGCAGATCGGCGCTCTCGCCGCCGCCGGCGATCACGAGCTCGGCGTTCGGCACGTCGACCAGCGCTTCGACGACGTCCGCGATCCCTTTGCGCGGAACGAGGCGTGAGAGCGTCACGATGCGCATGCGGTCGGCGCGCCGTTCTTCGCTCGGCCCGTTCGGCGTGAAGTGCTCGAGATCGACGCCGCACGGAACGATCTTGAGCGAGCGCGGGTTCGCGCCCATCCGCAACAGCTCGAAGATCTCGGCGCTGGCGGTCGCCACGATGCGGTCGGCGCGGCGCACGATGCGCTCTTCCTCGGCCAGCCGCGCGCCGGGCGACGTGTCGGCGTTGCCTTGGTGCCGCCGCTTCTCGGTGCCGAGCGCGTGGAACGTGTGTGCGACCGGGATTCCGAGCGGCTTCGCG
>DASWSC010000244.1:0-4100 GCA_036402855.1 Candidatus Elarobacter sp.
ACGCAGCGCTCGTAGTCGCCGCGCAGGTGGATCGTCGCCATCGCACAGTTGTGATACGCGCCGACGTGCGGATCGACCATGGTGGCCGCCGTGAAGTGGTGTTCGGCCTCATCAAACGCGGAACGGAACACGGCGTCCCAGCCCAGCGTGTAGTGCCCACGTCCCGTCCCGGCCGCGGAGCCGAGCGCCTCGTGCGCGAGCCGGCGCGCGTTGGCCTCGTCGTGCAGCCAAAGCCGCAACGAGGCGCGCAGTCCGTTGATCGCCCCGCTCCGCGGGGTGAGCTCGTCGGCGCGGTCGAGCGCCTCCGCGGCCCGCGCGTACGAGGTCGGCGCATCGACCGCCGAACGAAGCGCCATCGACATGCTCGCCGAGGCGATCGCGCACCAGGCGCCGGCGAGCGTCGGATCGATCGTGAGGGCGCGCTCGGCGAGCGCGATCGCCATCAGGTCGTCGCCGCGCCCCATCCGCGCGAGGACGAACTCGCTGCGGGCGAGCAGGCGCGCGGCCCGCGCCCGAAGCTCGTCGCGGGGGACGGCGACGCGCGACTCGATCGCGCGGAGCATCTCGGCGCCGACGGCGCAGAAGATGGTCGCCCGGAACCGGAACAGGTGCCGCATCGACATGTGCATGTCGCGGGCGACGACCTTCGTCGTCTCGCCGCCCAGATCGCAGCGGCGCACGATCCCGGTCAAGCGCGGATCGGCGTGCGCGAGCGCCCGCTCGACGCAGACTCGCACCGCGTCGTACACCGTCGCCGTGCCCATCGCATCTCGCAGGGCAGTTCCGGCGCCGTCGACTTCGAGCGAGGCGGGTTGCCGGAGGCGCTGCAGCAGTCGCCGCGCGGCCAGGTTCCAACCGTCCAGTTCTGCGTCCAAGCACGCTCTCGTTTCGTGCGGGCGCGAATGGCAGCCTGGTGGCGGAAGTTCCGAATGTGCCCTGATTGTGCCGTCGGCGGTCGCTATGGAAAGTAGTTCTGGAGCCGAATCGTCACGGTTTCGCCGCGCTCGAACGTGAGGCGGACGCGCGTTCCGGGCTTTCCCGCCAGGGCGGCAGCGACGCGCGCGCGATCGTTCGCCGTCACGGCGCGCTCGTCGAGGGTGACGATCGCCGCGCCGGGTCTAATCCCGGCGCGCGCGGCGGGCGTCCCCGTCAGGACGTCCGCGACCAGCAGCCGGCCCGCCTCCCCCGCGAGGCGCAGACCCGAGCGATCCGTCCACGCGGGCTCGTGCGGATCGCCGCCGGGGAGCAGCCGCATGATCCCGCGCCGGTAGTCGAAGACGACGACGAAGCGCCGGAGGATTTCGTCTCCGACGTTCGCCGCGACGCTGGGATTCGCGCTGACGCCGGCGCGCGCGTCGCTGAGCCGAAGGAGCACGTCGCGCAGCCGCGCGGCGCCGAGATCAACGGTTCCGGCGCGAGCGAACGCGGCGCGAACGCTGCCGCCGACCCCGCCGAACGCGATCCCGGAGACGCGCGCGCGATAGCGCGCGACGAGCCGGTGCGCGCGCACGAACGGCGTGTTCACGTCGACCCAGCCGTCGCTCCCCGTATCGATGGTGAGCACGCCCGGAATCCCGTCGATCGCGCCGCGCACCTGCGGCTGCTTGTCGTTCATCTCGATCGGGACGGTGATTCCGCCCGCTCCGAACGCGCCGGCGGCGGGCGCGAGCGCGAAGGTGCGATGCTTGAAGTCGAAGCGCGCGGCGAAGCGCGCGAGCAGCTCGTACCCCACGAGGCCGTCGGCCGGGAAGCCGCCGAGGTCGAGCACGACGAACGGCTGGTCACGCATTTCGGCGGCCCCGATCCGCACGCTGCGCGCGGTCGCGAAGCGGATCGCCGCGACGCCGGCACCGACGCCGCTGACGGCGGCACCGCCCGTGAGGCGCAGGCCGAGCCGCCTTGCGGCTGCGGTCGTGATGACGTTCTGTCCGCCCGTATCGACGCCGAACCGCATGGGAGGCCCGCCGTCGATCCGTACCGTCACGACCGGACCCCGTTCGAGCATCGGCACGTGAGTCGGATGCGCCAGGGTTGCGTCGCGCGGCGGCGCCGGCGGCGCGAACGCGGCACCGCCGAGCCGCGCGGGCGTCTCCACCGCGCGAACCCGAGCCGTCCAAACGCCGCTCGGGCTGACCGTCGTCAGCGCGAACGGTACGATCAAGCCGCGCACGGTGCGGTAATCGCCGAAGCGCGTCGTCTCCACGCCGTCGCCGAGGCGGCGCACGACCCGTACGACCAGGCCGCTGCGCCGGTCGATGCCGACGTCGACCGCGCGGCTCAGGCCGCGATAGCGGACCCGCACCGGGCAGTCGCCGGCGCCGTGGGGTCGGAGCGGCCCGCCCGCGGCGTCCGCCGGAGCACGCGCCAGAAGGTACGACCAGGCGAGGATGTCGCCGCGCTCGTCGGCGTTGCCTTCGATCCGCGGCATCCCGGTTGCGTCTGCGCGCCAGGCCCGCACGCCGTCGAACCCCTCTCGTTCGGAGGCCGGGCCGGTCTCGAAGCGGCGGACGAATCGGCCCTCCGCGCGATCGATCAGGATCTCGCCCGGTCCGCGGATCCCGTAGGAGCTCACGTCGAGCCGCAGCCGCACGAAACGCGGCCCCGGCGCGCCCGCCGCCTCCGGCCGCACGACCAGCGGTGCTGCGAACGCGGCGGCGAAGACGAGCGCCGCGATCACGCGGCTTCAGCGCTCGAACGTGCGTTCGAGTGGTCGGCTGGACGTAAAGTTATGGTCCGCATCCCGTTGCCCATGGTGGTGGAGTGGGATATAGTGGGTCACAGTGGTGCGAAGTGGGACGTAGTGGAGATCCTATGTTGGATCGTCCGCTCTTCACCGGTTCGGTCGAGCACAGCCTTGATGACAAAGGCCGCCTCGTCGTGCCCGCACGCTTCCGCGAGCGTCTCGGCGCGGGGTTCTTCCTCACCATCGGAGAGCCTGATCCGTGTCTCGCGCTGTACCCCGCGGCGACCTGGTCGGACGTCTGTGGCAGAATCGAGGCGGCTCCGGTCAAGGACGCGCGCTACCGCAGCTACGTGCGGCACCTCTTCGCGCACACCGAGGAGCTCAGTACGGACGCCAACGGACGCCTCGTGATTCCGGCGGCGCTGCGTGCCTTCGCCGCGATCGACAAGGACGTGATCTCGATCGGCTCGCTCACGCGGGTCGAGGTGTGGTCGCGGGACCGCTACGCACAGCACGTGCGCGAGCGCGGCGAGCTTCCCGATTTCACCTCGGAACTGGGGCTGTTTTGATTGCCTTCGCATATTCCGGTCCTAGCCGAGCCGTCTGTGGAGGCGCTGGCGATCCGGCCGGACGGAACCTACGTCGACGCAACGTTCGGTGCCGGTGGGCACTCGGCGCTGATACTGTCGCGGCTTGGCGCCTCGGGCCGGCTCGTCGGGCTCGACGCGGATCCGGCGGCGGAAGCGCGCTCGCTCTCCGACTCGCGGTTCACCCTGGTACGATCGAACTTTCGCGAGCTCTCGCGGACCTTGGACGAGTTGTCTCTCTCGACGATCGACGGGATCTTGTTCGACCTCGGGGTCTCCTCCATGCAGTTCGATGAGGCCGAACGCGGCTTCTCGTTCCGCGCAGCAGCGCCGCTCGACATGCGGATGGACCCGACATGCGGTGAGACGGTCGCCGAGTTCCTCGCCACGCGCGGCGAGCGGGAGATCGCCGATACGATCTACGAGCTCGGCGAGGAGCGGAAGTCGCGCCGGATCGCGCGCGCGATCGTCGCGCTGCGCGACGCGGGGACGCCGGTGCGCGACACCGCCGACCTCGCCGGCGTCGTCGCGCGCGCCGTCGGTGCCCCCGGAGGGCAACGCTCCGCCGGCCGCAGCCGTATCCACCCCGCGACGCGGACGTTCCAGGCGCTCCGCATCGCCGTCAACGACGAGCTCGGCGCCCTCCGCGCCGGTCTCGACGCCGCACTCGCACGGACCGCGAGCGGCGGACGCATCGCCGTCATCAGCTTCCACTCGCTCGAGGACCGGATCGTGAAGCAGACGTTCAAGGAAGACCCGCGCGCGCACGCCGTCACGCGCAAGCCGATCGTCGCGAGCGACGAGGAGGTAGCCGCGAACCCGCGCGCGCG
>DASWSC010000245.1:0-7465 GCA_036402855.1 Candidatus Elarobacter sp.
CGGCAAGACGCGCTGCTGCGGCTTCCACGTCCAGCTCGAGAAGGACGGGATCGCGGCGAACATGGTCGGCCAGAACATGCGCATGGCCAAGGACCAGGGCGCGGAAGCGGTGCTCACGCCGTGCCCGCTCTGCCACCTCGCGCTCGACGGCTACCAGGCCGACGCGGTCTCGCGCTGGGGACGGACCGATCTGCCGATCTTCCACCTGCCGCAGTTGGTCGCCCTGGCGCTCGGCGTCGATCCCTCGACGCTCGGGATGAACAAGCACATCATCACGCCCGGGATGGTGCTGCAAGAGCACGATCTGGCGCCCGCGCACGTCGCGTAGCGCGCAAGGCGGTCCGCGGACGAAGCCCTAGGCGCGGGCTTTGTTGCGGCGTTCTTCGACCCAGGCGCCCCAGTAGATGACGGCGACGAGCGCAACGCTCATGACGACGAGCAGGACGGGAATCAAGTAGTACGCGGGCACGGGGTCTCCTTTCCCCGCCCGGTTCGCGCGCACGCGTGTCGTCCCTTGTGCGGCCAGGCGGGGACCCGCCCGGTTCCGGGGCGACGCCCCGCGGGTACACGTTCAGGATCATGGACGCCGAGACGACGCTTCGCGTGAACGGGGCGGAGCACCGCATTTCCGTCGATACGCGAACGACGCTGCTGGACGCGCTGCGCGAACGGCTCGGACTGACGGGCTCGAAAAAAGGCTGCGACCACGGCCAGTGCGGCGCGTGCACCGTTCTCATCGACGGGCGCCGCGCGAATAGCTGTCTGGCGCTCGCGGTCGCGCACCAGGGCGCGGAGATCACGACGATCGAGGGGCTCGCGCGCGGCGGCACGCTCCATCCGCTGCAGGCGGCGTTCATCGCGCACGACGGGTTCCAGTGCGGCTATTGCACCCCGGGGCAGATCTGCTCGGCGGCCGGGATGCTCGACGAAGCCGAGGCGGGTTGGCCGAGCTATGTGACGGCAGACCTCACCGGCGACGTGCGGCTCGACGACGAGGAGATCCGCGAGCGGATGAGCGGGAATCTGTGCCGCTGCGCCGCGTACGCGAACATCGTCCCCGCGATCGCCGAGGTCGCCGCCGGGCGCGCGCCGGCCGGAGCGCGCCGATGACGCCGTTCCGCTACGAGCGGGCCGCGGATGCCGGGGCCGCAGTCGCGACGCTCACCGCGACGCCCCGCGGCGCGTTCCTCGGCGGCGGCACCAACCTCGTCGACCTGATGAAGCTCGGCGTCGCGACGCCGGAGCTGCTCGTCGACGTCGCGCGGCTTCCCTACGATCGCATCGAGGTGCGCGGCGACGGCAGCGTGCGGATCGGCGCGGCGGTGAAGAACAGCCTCCTCGCCGCGGACCCGACGATCCGGACGCGGTATCCGGTCCTCTCGCAGGCACTGCTCTCGGGCGCGTCGGGACAGCTCCGGAACCTCGCGACGACCGGCGGTAATCTGCTGCAGCGCACGCGCTGCCTGTACTTTCAGGACGTCACGAAGCCGTGCAACAAGCGGCAACCGGGCGACGGCTGCTCCGCGCGCGACGGGTATCACCGCAATCTCGCGATCTTCGGCGCCTCCGAGGCGTGCATCGCGACGCACCCGTCCGACATGGCGGTCGCGCTCGCCGCACTCGACGCCGTGGTGCAGGTGCAAGGACCGCGCGGCGAGCGCGCGATCCCGCTGACCGAGTTCCACCGGCTCCCGGGCGACGAGCCGCAGCGGGACACGGTGCTCGAGCACGGCGAGCTGATCACCGCGGTCGATCTGCCCGCGATGGCGTTCGCCGCGCGCTCGCGATACCGCAAGGTCCGCGACCGCGCCTCGTACGCCTTCGCGCTCGTCTCGGTCGCCGCCGCGCTCGACGTGCAAGGGGGCCGCGTGCGCGACGTGCGCATCGCGCTCGGCGGCGTCGCGCACAGACCATGGCGCGCGAGACACGCGGAGGATGCGCTCCGCGGGAAGCCGGCCGGTGAGAGCACCTTCCGCGCCGCGATCGAGGCGGAGCTCGCGCACGCGCGCCCGCTGGAGGGGAACGCGTTCAAGGTCCCGCTCGCGCGCAACGCCGTCGTGCGCACGCTGCTCGAGCTCGCGGAGGATGCGCGGTGATCGCCGCGGGCGCGATCGGCGCGCCGCTCGACCGCATCGACGGGCCGCTGAAGGTGACGGGCCGGGCGACGTACGCGTTCGAGTACCCGGCCGAACACGCCGGCTACCTGCACTTGGTCCAGAGCACGATCGCGAAAGGCCGGGTCGCGTCGATCGACGCCGGCTCGGCACGGCTCCTCCCCGGCGTGATCGCCGTGATCACGCACGAGAACGCCCCGCGCATCGAGATCTCCGACGAGGACGCTACGCTGCGCGTCATGCAGAGCGACGCCGTCGCGTACGTCGGGGAAATCGTGGCAGCCGTCGTGGCGGAGAGCTCGGAAGTCGCGCGCCACGCGGCCGGCCTGATCGCAGTCACGTACGAAGAGCACGAGCACGACGTCGAGCTGAGCGCCGGCCGCCCCGACCTCTACGCGCCCGAAAAAGTCAACGCGGGCTTCGCGACCGACACCCGGGAGGGCGACGTCGACGCGGCGTTCGCCGCCGCAACCGTGCGGCACGACGCGACGTACACGACCCCGTACTATCACAACAACCCGCTCGAGGCGCACGCGACCGTCGCGATCTGGGACGACGACGGCATCACGCTCTACGACGCCAACCAAGGACCGCACGGGATCCTCGACGACGTCGCGAGCGCGTTCGGGTTACCGCCGGAGCGCGTGCGCATCATCTCTCCGTACGTCGGCGGCGGCTTCGGATCGAAGGCGTTCACCCACCCGCCCGTGATCGTCACGGTGATGGCGGCGAAGGTCACCGGGCGCCCCGTGAAGCTGTCGCTCACACGGCATCAGATGTTCTCGCTCGTCGGCTACCGGACGCCGACGATCCAGCGCATCCGCCTGGCCGCCGACGCCGGCGGACGTCTCACCGCGATCGCGCACGAGGTCGTCGAGCAGACGTCGCGGCTCGAAGAGTACGCGGAGCAGACGGCGGTGGCGACCCGGATGATGTACGCCGCGCCGAACCGCCTCACGACGCACCGTCTGGCGAAGCTCGACGTGCCGACGCCCTCGATCTTCCGCGCACCCGGCGAGACGCCCGGGATGTACGCCCTCGAGTCGGCGATGGACGAGACGGCGATCGCGTGCGGACTCGATCCGATCGAGTTCCGCATCCGCAACGAGCCCGAGGTCGATCCGGACACGAAGCACCCGTTCAGCAGCCGCGGCCTCGTGCAATGCCTGCGCGAAGGCGCGCGCCGCTTCGGCTGGGAGGGCCGCGACCCCCAGCCGCGCGCGCACCGCGACGGGCGCTGGTATACCGGCACCGGCGTCGCGGCGTCGACGTACCCGACGCGCCGCCGTCCCTCGCAGGCGCTGATCCGCGCCGGTCGCGACGGCCGCTACGCCGTCCTGATCGACGCATCGGACATCGGCACCGGGACGTGGACGGCGCTCACGCAGATCGCCGCCGGCGCGCTCGACGTCCCCGTCGAACGAGTCGATCTTCAGATCGGCGACTCGTCCCTGCCGAAGGCGCCGAACGCGGGCGGCTCGATGGGGATCGTGTCGTGGGGCTCGGCGATCGTCGACGCGGCGCGGAAGCTCCGCGCGCGCCTGCGCGACGACTACGGCGGCGTCGTTCCCGCCGACGGGCTCGAAGCCCACGGCGAGACCGGGAAGAATCCCGAGGCGGAGCGCTACTCGATGCACGCCTTCGGCGCGCAGTTCGCCGAGGTTCGCGTCGACGCCGATACGGGCGAGGTGCGCGTGCCGCGGCTGCTCGGCGTCTTCGCCGTCGGGCGGATCATCAACGCGAAGACCGGCCGCTCACAGCTCATCGGCGGGATGACGATGGGCCTGTCGATGGCGCTGCACGAGGAGACGGTGCTCGACCCGCGGTTCGGCCACTTCGTGAACCACGATCTGGCCGAGTATCACATCGCGACCAACGCCGACACGAAGAGCATCGAAGCGTCCTGGATCGAGGAGGACGACCCGCACGTCAACCCGATGGGCGCGAAAGGGATCGGCGAGATCGGCATGACCGGCACCGCCGCCGCGATCGCGAACGCCGTCCACCACGCGACGGGAATGCGGGTGCGCGACCTCCCGATCACCCTGGAGAAGCTCTTCCCACGGTGACGGCACGGCAGCGGCTGTTCGTCGCCGTCGAGCTCGACGACGCCTCGCGCGCCGCGTGTGCCGGCGTCGCCGAGCGGTTGCGGATCGCAGGCTTCGACGGGCGGTGGGTCGCGCCGGCGAACTATCACCTCACCATCGCCTTTCTGGGCGGCGTCGATGAGGAACGCGCCGGCGCCGTCGCCGCGGCGCTTCGGGACGTCGCGCCGCGCATCGGCCCGTTCGCCGTACGGCTCGACGCGGTGGGCGCCTACCCGTCCGCGCGAAAGGCGCGCATCGCCTGGACCGGTCCGGCCGCCCGCGTTCCGGCGTTCGAGGCGTTGGGCGCTGCGGTGCGCGGCGCGCTGCTCCCGCTCGGCTTCTCCTTCGAGCGCGATGCCGACCCGCATGTCACGCTGGCGCGCACGGATGGGCGACACCCCTTACCGCCGGTCGCGCCGCCGAGCGCGCCGCCCGTTGCCGTGGATGCCATCGCGCTCTACCAGTCGTTCACCGAGCAGACCGGCGCGCGATACGTCGTGCTCGAACGCTTCGCGCTCGCCGGCACGAGCCGCCCCGACTGCGCCATCGCCGATTCCTAGCGCCGGCCGGCGCGTTTATTCCCGGTCGATCGCGGCGTTCGCGAGATCCGCGGTCGGAAAGGCGCGATACGCGTCGTATGTACTGACCGAATCGACGCGGCCTCCGACGATCCCGACCCGTCCGGAGAACGCGCGGGCGATCCGCGTGACGTCCCAGCGCCCGGTCGCGGTCGTTCCGAACTCGACGGTGACGGTCGCTTCCGACGCGTGCTCGGGCAGCTTCGCCGGGCGGAACACCACGCGGACCGGGCGGTGCTGTTCGTCGATCGCGATGCTGCCGTCGCCGTGCGACTCGTCACGGACGTTCGCGCGGAACGCGATCGAGGTGAGCCCGTCCTCCGCGCGCGCCGGCTCGTACGCGTAGGCGTCGACCGACCCGTTCGCAAACGGCAGCCGCATCCCGAAGCGGCTCAGCGGCCCATCCGGCTTCGCGCTCGCGCGCTGCAGCTCGGCGGCATCGGCGACGTGGCGTCCTTCCACGAGCTTCAGCACCCGCTTGCGCGACGGCTTGCCGTCGGTCACGACGTACGCCGCGGACTCGAGGTCGTCGCGCCGGTACGGACCGCCCCGAACCGCCGAGCGCGTCGTCACGTCGAAAGCGACGACGCCGCGCGTCGCGACCGCGTACGTATCCGCCGCCCGGCGGACCGCCCCGACCGGATCGTCGGCGCGCATCTCCGGCGCGACCGCGAGAACGGCGAGACACATCGAAGCCACGACGACCGCGTGCGACCAGCGAAACCGCGCCACGGAAGGTCAGGTGCCGGCGGGCTGTGCGACCCAGCTCTTGAAGTACTGCACGTCCTCGACGCCGGTTACCGTCTCGGCGACGCGCAGCGGGCCGTAGGCGTCGATCGCGACGGCGAGCTCGTCGGTCGAAGCCTTGCCGAGCGACGCTTCGACCGCGCCGGGCTGCGGGCCGTGCGGCGCACCGGCCGCATGCAGCGTGACGGAGCGCTCCTCGATCCCGCGGCGCGACATGAAGTTTCCCGACGCATAGTAGATGATCTCATCGCAATCGACCGACGCGTGGTTGTACGGCGCCGGAATCGCGAGCGGGTGATAGTCGAACATCCGCGGCGCGAAGAGGATGAACGCCGCGCCCGGGGCGTCCCAGATCTGGTGCGTCGACGGGGGCTGGTGCAGCTTTCCGGTCACGGGCGCGTACTCGTCGGCGCTGAAGGCCCACGGGTAGCAGTACCCGTCCCACCCGACGACGTCGAACGGGTGGTTCGCGACGGTGTACTTCGCGTGCCGGCCCTTGGCCGTGATCCGAACGTCGAACTCGCCGACGTCGTCGACCGGCTCCTGGAGGACCGGTGCCCGAAAGTCGCGCTCGTAGTACGGCGCGTGCTCGGCGAGCTGGCCGAACTCGTTGCGAAATTTCCGCGGGATCGTGATCTGACCCGACGACTCCGCGACGAACAGCGCCGTCGGCGTGCGCGGCTGCAGCCGGTACGTCGTCCCCATCGGCACGTAGACGTAGTCGTGGGCGCGGTATTCGAGCACCCCGAACGGCGACTCCAGCACGCCCTCGCCGTGCTGCACGAAGAGCATCTCGTCGCCGCCCGCGTTGCGGAAGAAATACGTCATCGGATCGGTGACGACGGCGGTCGAGAGCACGATGTCGTCGTTGCCGACCAGCGGCACGCGCGCCTCGACGGCGTCGCCGCTCTTCTGCAGCCGGCCGGTGAACCAGTGGCGGTTGCGGACGGGGTCGTTCGGGAGAAAGCGCACCATCGGGCGCTCCCACGGCTGTACGTCGAGCGTCGCCGTCGGCGGGCGCAGGTGGTACGACAGCGAGTACACGCTCTCGAAACCCTTCGTCGACATCAGCTCCTCGGCGTACAGCCCGCCTTCCGGCGACCGGAACTGTGTGTGCCGCTTGGCGGGCAGGCGGCCCGCTCGAACGTAGAAAGCCACGGCGGAAACTTTCCGCGGGCGGACAGTCGCACCTCGGTCGGCGAACGAGCCGGTCGTGGACGTACCGCGCGACGACGCGACCGAGCTGCTCTTAGCTCTGGGACGCGGCCTCCACCAGGCCGGCGTTCCGACCGACTCGCTCGAGCAGAGCCTGCGCGACGTCGCGACGAGCTGCGGGATCGCGGTGCAGGCCAACGCGCTGCCGACGAGCCTGACGCTCGCGGTCGGCTCCGGCTTCGGGCAGCGACTCGTCATCCTACGGCTCGAGCCGGGGAAGCTGCACCTGCGCAAGCTCGCGCAGCTCGAAGGGGTCGTGCGGCGCGTCCGCCGGGGAGAGTCCGCGGGCAGCGCGCTCGCCGACGTCCGCGCGATCGATACGGCGGCGCGTCCGGATCCGCCGGCGCTCACGATCGCGGCGTACGTTCTGCTCGCGTGCGGGACGGCGCTGCTGCTCGGCGGCGCGGAGCCCGAAGTGCTCGTCTCCGGCGTCGTCGCGGTCGCCATCGGCGCACTCGCCGCGGCCGGTCAGCGCTGGCTGCGCGTCGACCGTATCTTCGAAGTCTCCGCGGCCTTCATCGCGACGGTGATCGTCGGGCTGTGGGAGCGCTTCGCCGGGCCGGTCGCGCTGTACGTCGTGCTGATCGCGGGGATCGTGCAGTTGCTGCCGGGCTACTCGCTGACGACCGCGCTCAACGAGCTCGCCAACCGCAATCTGGTCTCGGGCACCGCGCGGCTCGGCGGCGTGTTCGTCACGCTGCTCTCGCTCGGGTGCGGCTTCGCG
>DASWSC010000246.1:0-6890 GCA_036402855.1 Candidatus Elarobacter sp.
CGTCACGGCGCTCGGCGGCGAGCGCATCGAAGACGCGGGCGACGTCCACCGCCGGCTCGGCGCCGCGACCGTCGGGAAGCCGCTCGCCGTCGAGGTGGTCCGGGGCGGCGCGCCGATGCGGCTCGACGTGACGGTCGGCGAGCGGCCGGAGAGCGACTGAGGTGCCGGTCCTCGGCGGTGAGCCGGTCGAGCGCGATCTCGAATCGCTCGCGCTGCGCGTCGGTGCGGTCACGGTCGCCGTGCGGCTGGGCCGCGACGGGGCGGGCTCGGGCGTCATCTGGAGCTCCGGCGGCGCGATCGTGACCAATGCGCACGTCGCGACGCGACCGTATGCGGAGGTCGTGCTCAGCGACGGCCGGCGCTTCACCGCCCGCGTCGTGCGGCGCGACGCGCGACGCGACCTCGCGCTGCTGTGGATCGGGGCGCGCGGCCTGCCCGCCGCGACCGTGCGCGACCCGAGCGATCTGCGCGCCGGGGAGCTGCTCGTCGCGGTCGGACATCCGCTGGGGATCCCGAATGCGATCAGCATGGGCATCGTGCACACCCCGCCCGGCGTGGGCGATCGACGGCTGCTGCAAGCCGATCTGCGGCTTGCGCCCGGAAACTCCGGCGGCCCGCTCGCCGACGTGCGCGGGCGCGTCGTCGGGATCAACAGCATGGTCGCCGGAGACCTCGCGCTCGCGGTGCCGAGCGACGAGGTGATGCGCTTCGTGCACCGAGCGAGCGCGCGCGCTGCCTGACCGCGCACGGATCGCCATCGACGCGCCGGACGCGGCGCGCGAACGGATCGCGGCGATGCTCGGCGACGCGGTCGAGCTCATCCCGCGCGAGGCGGCCGACCTCGTCGTGCGCGACGCCGCCGGAGCGCGCGAGGCGCAGGCCGCGATCGCTGAAGGCTTCGGCGTCCCGACGATCCTGCTGCTCGACGATCCGCACGCCGAGATCGCGCTCGCCGCGCTGCGCGCCGGCGCGGCGGCGGTGCTCTCCCGGCAGGCCGACGCGCGCGAGCTGCGCGCGGCGCTCGACGCGATCGACGCCGGCCTGGTCGTGCTCGACGCAGGGGTTCGGGAGGCGCTCGCGCCCGCGCGCGCGCTCTCGCGACCGGCCGTCGCCGAGCCGCTGACCGAGCGCGAGCGGCAAGTGCTGGCGATGCTCGCCGGAGGCCTGTCGAACCGCCGCATCGGAGAACGGCTCGCGATCAGCGAGAACACCGTGAAGGCGCACGTCGCCGCGATCCTCGCGAAGCTCGGCGCGACGACGCGGACCGAAGCGGTGACGCTCGGCGTGCGGCTCGGTCTGGTGATGCTCTAGCGGAGGAGATCGCGGCGTAGGCGCGGAGCACCGGCGGTGATCCTTTCACCGCAGGCGCTCAGCGTGCCGGTCATCGGCGCGCCGCTGTTCATCGTCTCGCAGCCGGAGCTCGTCGTCGCGCAGTGCAAGGCGGGGATCGTCGGAGCGTTTCCGTCGCTGAACGCGCGCCCCGAGCCCGTCCTCGACGAGTGGCTCGACCGCATCGAGCGCGAGCTCGCGGCGCACGACGCGGCGCACCCGGACCGTCCGTCGGCGCCCTTCGCGGTAAACCTGATCGTGCACAAGTCGAACCCGCGGCTGATGCACGACCTCGAGGTCTGCGTGAAGCACCGCGTCAAGATCGTGATCACGTCGCTCGGCGCGCGCCCGGAGGTGAACGCGGCGATCCACTCGTACGGCGGGATCGTCCTGCACGACATCATCAACGTGGCGTTCGCGCGCAAGGCGATCGAGAAAGGCGCCGACGGTCTGATCGCCGTCGCCGCGGGCGCCGGCGGGCACGCGGGAACCTGGTCCCCGTTCGCACTGGTCCAGGAGATCCGCGCCTGGTTCGACGGTCCGCTCGCGCTCTCGGGCGCGATCGCGAACGGCCGCGCGGTGCTCGCCGCACGCGCGATGGGTGCGGACTTCGCGTATGTCGGCTCGGCCTTCATCGCGACGGCCGAAGCGAACGCGAAGCCGGAGTACAAGCAGATGATCGTCGAGGCGAGCGCCGCCGACATCGTCTACACGAACTTGTTCACCGGGGTGCACGGCAACTATCTGCGCCCCTCGATCGCGCGCGCCGGATACGACCCCGATCAGCTCCCGGAGAGCGATCCCTCGAAGATGAACTTCGCGAACGAGAAGGCGAAGGCGTGGCGCGACATCTGGAGCGCCGGCCAAGGCGTCGGCGGTATCGCGCACGTTCCGACGACGGCCGAGCTCGTCGCGCGGTTCGAAGCGGAGTACCGGGCGGCGCTGGGCGCGCTCAGCTCGGAGGTCGCGTCTTGATGATCCCGATCCAGTTCTCCACCGTCATCACCACGTCGCCGTTCTGATTCACGACCTCGATCTCGAAGGTGAGCGTTCCGCGATCGGGTCTGCTCCGCGAGACGCGGCTCTCGACGGTGCGCGCACGCACGCGCAGCACGTCGCCCGGGCGCACCGGAAGCTTCCACTGAATCGGACCGACGCCGGGCGAACCGAGGCTCGTCTCACCGTCGATGAAGTTGTCGACGACCATGCGCATCATCATCGACGCCGTGTGCCAGCCGCTTGCGATGAGCCCGCCGTACGGCCACGACTTCGCTTTCTCGGGATCGGTGTGAAACGGCTGCGGGTCGTAGCGCCGCGCGAACTCCACGATCTCCTCCGCGCTCACCGTCGTGCTGCCGAGCTCGGCGGTCGCGCCGACGGGATAGTCCTCGAGATAGCGGTTCGGCATGCGGCGCGTTACGTTATCGGCTGCGGTTCGGACCTTCTTTAGGAGAGGGAGCGACCGCAACGTTTTGCGCGGTGCCGGGTATCAAAACGAACATATGCCCCAGGTGTTCGAGCAGGCGGGCGGGAAGCCGTGCCTCCGTCGCGGTTCTCCGGCGGCGGAGGGTGCGACGATCGACAACCGACAGACGTCGACGAGGAGACAGGTTGGCCGTTAACGCCGAGTCTTTCGTGCCGAACTGGGAGCTCACGCAGCTCCTGGACATCTTCCCCCTCCCGATCCGCCAAGCGCTCGTCCGTCTCCCGAACCTCGACCGCGTCATCGAAGTCGTGCTCGACCTCGGCCGTCCGCCCGAGGCGCGCTTCGACGACGACTTCGTGTTCCTCAGCGACACGTCGGTCACGTCGGAAGACATCGCGCACGTCACCTCACGGCTCTCGCCGTTCGGCGGCGACAACCGCGCCGGGATCGAGCAGACGCTGCACCGCATCAGCGCGATTCGCAATCGCACCGGCCGCATCGTGGGGTTGACGTGCCGCGTCGGCCGCGCCGTCTACGGCACGATCGACATCATCCTGGACGTGATCCGCAGCGGAAAATCGATCTGTCTGCTGGGACGCCCGGGCGTCGGCAAGACGACGATGCTGCGCGAGTGCGCGCGCGTTCTCGCCGAAGAGCGCAAGCGCGTGGTCATCGTCGACACGTCCAACGAGATCGCCGGCGACGGTGACGTTCCGCACCCCGGGATCGGTCACTCACGCCGCATGCCGGTCCCCGATCCGCACTTGCAGCACGGCGTGATGATCGAAGCGGTCGAGAACCACATGCCGCAGGTCATCGTCATCGACGAGATCGGCACGGAGGCGGAGACGTTCGCGGCGCGCACGATCGCCGAGCGCGGCGTGCAGCTCATCGGCACCGCGCACGGGCAGACGCTCGAGAACCTCCTGATGAACCCGACCCTCTCGGACCTGCTCGGCGGAATCAGCGCGGTGACGCTCTCCGACGAGGAAGCGCGCCGCCGCGGGACGCGCAAGACGGTCCTCGAGCGGAAGCAGCCGCCGACCTTCGACGTCCTGGTCGAGATCCAGGACCGCGACCGGCTCGCGATCCACCAGAACGTCGGCGACGTCGTCGATGCGCTGCTGCGCGGGTACCAGCCCCAGCCGGAGGTACGGCAGCGTACCGCCGGTGGCGCGATCGACATCCTCCAGCAGGCGAACCCCGAGGCGATCTCGGCGGAGAAGGTTCGCGAGCTGCGCACGCAGCCGCGAGACGACGACGCGGCGATCTTCGGCGCCGCCGGCGAAGCGGTCCCCGAGGACGCGAAGCCGCTGATGATCTTCCCGTACGGCGTCTCGCGCAACAAGATCGAGCGCGCGGTCCACAACCTCCGCGTCCACGCCTCGATCGCGCGCAAGTGGGACGACGCCGACGTCGTCCTCACGCTCAAGACGCTCGAACGCAAGGAGTCGGACCGCCTCAAGCAGATCGCCGCCGAGAACGTCCCGATCTACTCGATCAAGACGAACACGACGACGCAGATCCAGAACGCGCTCAAGGACGTGTTCAACCTGCCGTCGATCGACGTCGAGGAGATCGCGATGCGGGAGGCCGAGGAAGCCGTCTATCAAGTGCTGCTCGACTCGCGCGCGATCGAGCTGACGCCGCAGACGTCGTACATCCGCCGGATGCAGCACCAGCTCGCCGAACGCTACCGCGTGCAGTCCCGCTCGACGGGGCTCGAACCGAACCGCCGCGTGCGCATCTTCAAAGGCCCCGACGTCTAGCGACTCGCCGTCAGCGGTCGAGCGAGACGTGTCCCGCGTCGTCGACGTCGAGCCCTGAGTCGAACTGGAGCACCTCGCCGTCGACGAGGCGGCGGCTGTGAACGGCCAGGCGGTGCGCGCCGGTGCGTGACTTCCCCATGTACGACATGCGCAGGAGCGGGTTCTTCGCGCTGCTGCCCGGCGCGAGGCGTCCGGCCTCGACCAGAACCGCGACGATGCGTTCCTGGACGCGCAGCGGGAGCAGCCGGTATGCGTCGTCGTCGTCGCCGGCGAGCGACGCGAGCTGGTCGGCGGCGCGGTTCGCCGGGTCGGCGAGGTTCTTGCAGAAGCGAACGATCGCGTCCCAGTCGTCGGCGGCGATCCCTTCGAAGACGCCGGCGATGATCGCCCAGTCCGTCCCTTCGCGGGCCATCGTCCCCTGGCGCGCGATCTTCACGCGGGCACGGACGCGGCGCTTCCCGACGTCGATCGCGACGTCGACGTGGTTCCCGGGCGGCGGCTCGATCGAAGCGAAGAGGATGCCCTTCTCGCTGATCTCCAGGCCGATCGCCGGGACGAGGGCCGTGCCTCTGAGCCACGCGATCGGATAACGCCGGCGCTGGCGCTCCGCCGCGCGGCGGTCGCCCTTTCCCGCACCGAGCCGTCTCACGAACTCGTTGAGCATCCTGTCTCTCCGCGATGGCCGTCGAGCAGCGATCGCGAAGAGCGGCCCGTGCTCGTCACCTTCGAAGGGCTCGAGGCCGCCGGAAAGTCGACGCTGATCGCAGCGCTGGCCGATGATCTTAGGAGTCGCGGCGATCTCGTCCTGGTCACCAGGGAACCAGGGGGGACGCCCCTGGGTGATTCTTTACGCGCCGTCTTCCTCCATGACCCGGCGCTGGAGGTGGACCCGATCGCCGAGGTGCTCCTGATCAATGCGTCGCGGGCGCAGTTGGTCGCCGACGTGATCGCTCCGGCGCTCAAGGAGCGAACGATCGTGTTGTGCGACCGCTTCTTCGACGCGACCGCGGCGTATCAGGCGTACGGCCGCGGGCTCGATCTCGAAGCGGTCCTGGAGATCTGCCTGGTCGCGACGCACCGCATCGCCCCCGATCTGACGTTCCTGATCGACATCCCCGTCGAGCTCTCGCGCGAACGCGTCCGCGCGCGCGGCGCCGCCGACCGTCTCGAGCGCGAAGGCGCCGCCTTCCATGCGCGCGTCCGCAACGGGTACCTCGAGCTCGCCGAGCGCTTCGCGAACCGCTTCGTCGTGCTCGACGGTACCGAGCCGCCCGACGCGCTCGCGGAGCACGCGCGCAACGAGCTGGAGCGGCGGCGAAACGTGCGGATCGTATGATCGACGGAAACTTCGACGTCGTCGGGGCCGCGCAGCCGCGCGCGCTGTTCGAGCACCTCAGCGCGGCGACGCTCTCGCACGGCTATCTCTTCACCGGCCCGCACGGTGTCGGAAAGAAGACGTTCGCGCGAGAGCTCGCGCGCTCGCTGCTGTGCGTGACGCCGAAGCGGACGCTGCTCGGCTGGTGCGGGATCTGCACCGGGTGCACGCGCGTCGCGGCCGGGACGCATCCGGACTTCTACTCGGCGGAAGGCCAGGTGAAGATCGGCGACCGCGACGCCGGAGGCTTCCACGAAGGCGAGGAGGCGACGGCGCGCGATCTCGTCCGCCAGCTCTCGATGCATTCATACGCGGGCGGAAAGCGCGTTTTCATCCTGGGCGACGCCGACTTCACGCGCGAGGCGGCGAACGCGCTGCTGAAATTCTTCGAGGAGCCGCCGGCCGGCGTGCTGCTGCTCGTCACGACGAGCGCCGGGGGCCGCATCCTTCCGACGATCCGCTCGCGCCTGGTCGAGGTGACGTTTCCGCTGCTGAGCGACGAGGAGGTCGTGCGCGTCCTCGAACGCCGCGGCGTCCCGGGCGACGATGCGCGCCGCGCCGCCGACGTGGCGAACGGCAGCGCGACGCGCGCGCTCGCGTACCTCGACGAAGGCGAAGGGGCGACGCGTGACGCCGTGGTGGAGTGGTTCTTCGCGGCGGCGACGGGCGGCGAAGCCGACGCCGGCGGCTGGGCGGTGCGACCGACGCTCGAGGCCGGGCTCGAGACGGTGAAGACGCTGGCCCGCGACTGGATCGCGCTCGGCCTCGGCGGCAGCGTTCCCCTCCTCGCCCGCGATCAGCGTTCGCGGCTCGAGGAGCTTCCGCCGCGCGAGCCGGCCTCGTTCGCGAAGCTGCTCGCCGCGCTCGGCGACGCCGAGCGCATCGCGCGCACGAACGTCAGTCCCGCGCTGGTCGCCGACCTCGTGCGCATCGCGCTCGCACCGTCGTCGCGCTGACCGGCGCTACGGCGGAGGTCCGATCACGAGCGTCG
>DASWSC010000247.1:0-2626 GCA_036402855.1 Candidatus Elarobacter sp.
GGCCTCGCGCTCAACGCGTGCACCGCGCTCGACTACGACCGTTTGATCACCCCGTGCGGCACGCCGCAGTTCGGGATCACCTCGATCTCGGCGCAGACCGGGCGCGACGTGTGGTGGGCGGAGGCGCGCGACGTGCTCCTCGACTCGCTGGCGGGGGCGTTCGGCGTGGAGTTCGAGCGCGTGGTGATCCCGCCGGGGGCTCCGCTTCCGTTTCCGTCGAATCCCGTGCGCGAATCCGCATGACGTCCATCGATCTCATCACACCGGAACCGCCCAAGCGCAAGCCCGAGTGGCTGAAAGTTCGCCTGCCCTCCGGCGAGTCGTACGAGCACGTGCTCGGCGAGGTGCGCCGCTTGGAGCTGCACACCGTCTGCCAAGAGGCGATGTGCCCGAACATCGGCGAGTGCTGGGGCGCCGGGACCGCCACGATCATGATCCTCGGCGACACGTGCACGCGCGGCTGCCACTTCTGCAACGTCAAGACGGGCTCGCCGAAGGGCGAGGTCGACTGGATGGAGCCGAAGCGCGTCGCCGAAGCCGTCGCCGAGCTCGGCTGGACGTACCTCGTGCTGACCGCGGTCGACCGCGACGACCTGGCCGACGGCGGCGCGGCGATCTTCGCCAACACCGTGCGCGCGATCCGCAAGAAGGTTCCCCAGGCCAAGGTGGAGTGCCTGACCGGCGACTTCGCCGGCGACCTCGCCGCGCTGGACATCGTCCTCGATGCGCAGCCCGAAGTGCTGGCGCACAACCTGGAGACGGTCGCGCGCCTGCAATCGAGCGTGCGCGACCGCCGCGCGAACTACGCGCAGTCGCTGAGCATCCTCGCGCATGCCAAGCAATCCGGCAAGGTCACGTACACCAAGACGTCGCTGATGCTCGGCCTCGGCGAAACCGAGGACGAGATCGCGCAGGCGATGGACGACGCGCGCGCGATCGGCGTCGACATCTTCACGATGGGCCAGTACCTGCAGCCGACGAAGCGGCACCTCACCGTCGAGGAGT
Organism: Candidatus Elarobacter sp.; assembly: GCA_036402855.1. Classification (GTDB taxonomy): domain Bacteria; phylum Vulcanimicrobiota; class Vulcanimicrobiia; order Vulcanimicrobiales; family Vulcanimicrobiaceae; genus Vulcanimicrobium. Next base: position 1,006 of record DASWSC010000247.1, read on the forward strand.
TCGTGACGCCGGCGAAGTTCGCGCACCTGAAGGCGCTCGGCGACGCGAAGGGTTTCGTCCAGGTCGTCGCCAGCCCGCTCTCGCGCAGCTCCTATCACGCCGAACAAGCGTTCACATGATGGCCATCTGGGGGATACACGGCGGCAACGAGGTTGCGGTGTACTAGCTCCATGACGGATGAAGGAATTCTCGAAGGCTTCAAGCGCCTACACGAAGTGATGGCCGCCGGGTTCGACGGCGTTGAAAAGCGGCTAGGCGACCGAATCGACGGCGTCATCGGCCGCGTGGACCGTTTCGAATCTTCGATGAACCGGCGTTTCGTCGGCTTGGAGCAGCGCATGATGCGCCGCTTCGACGACCGCGACACGCGCCTCGACGACCACGAACGCCGCATCACCACCCTCGAAGCGCAGCACTGAGCACGGCACCGGACCACCCCGACGGCCTGCCGCTGCCGCGGCGGCGGGTCGCGTACCTCACGCTGGCGATCGTCGTCGCGATGTCCGTCCTGGACGGCTCGATCGCCAACACGGCGCTGCCGAGGATCGCGCGCGAGCTCGGCGCTTCGCCGGCCGAATCCATCTGGGTCATCAACGGCTTCCAGCTCGCGATCACCTCGTCGCTGCTGACCTTCGCCGCGCTGGGCCAACTGCGCGGACCGTCGCGCGTCTACCGCGCGGGCGTCGTCGTGTTCATCGCCGGATCGCTCGGGTGCGCGCTCGCGCGCTCGCTGCCGGTGCTGATCGCCGCCCGCGCGTTCCAAGGTCTCGGCGCCTCGGCGGTCATGGCGATCGCGCCGACGCTCCTGCGCGACATCTTTCCGCGCGCGCAGCTCGGCCGCGCGCTCGGCATCAACGGGTTCGTCGTCGCGACGAGCGCCGCGGCCGGGCCGACGATCGGCGGATTCATCCTGGCGGTGCTCCCGTGGCCCTGGCTGTTCGCGATCAACGTTCCGCTCGGCGCGCTCAGCGTCGCGCTGAACCGCTCGCTCCCGCGCAACGAGCGCAACCGCGGCTGGCTCGACGTCCCGAGCGTGATCACGAGCGCGCTCGGACTGGCGCTGACGATCTGGGGCCTGGACGGGCTCGGCCGGCACGAACCGCCGTGGACGGTCGCGCTGCGCCTGGTCGTCGGCGTCACGACGGGGATCTGGTTCGTGCGCCGGCAGTTCGCCTTGCCGCGCCCGATGATCGCGCTGGATCTCTTCCGTATCGCGCCGTTCTCGTTCGCGACCGCGACGTCGTTCGCGACCTTCTGCGCGCAGGGGCTCGCGATCGTCACGCTGCCGTTCTACTTCCAGGTCGCGCTCGACCGCACACCGCTGCAGTCCGGACTTCTGCTCACCGCCTGGCCGCTCTCGATCGCGGTCGTGGCACCGATTGCCGGCCGTCTTTCCGACCGCTTCCCGGTCGGTATTCTGGCGACGATCGGGCTCGCGGTGTTCGCCATCGGGCTCGGCTCGTACGCGGCGCTGCCGGCGCATCCGAGCGCGCTGCACATCGTGCTGCACGGCATCGTCTGCGGGCTCGGCTTCGGGTTCTTCCAGTCGCCGAACAACCGCGAGCTGATCGGCAGCGCCCCGCGCGAGAAGAGCTCGAGCGCGTCCGGAATCCTCGCCGCG
>DASWSC010000248.1:0-10541 GCA_036402855.1 Candidatus Elarobacter sp.
GCGGTTCTTCGACGCGCAGCCCTACGTCGTCGGCAAACTTGGCAGCCTTGCCTCGGGATACGCGTATAGCCATTCCTCAGCGGCGTTCGACGCGTCCGCGGTCTACGGGAGCCAGGCGCCCGCACAGTACTCCGGGGCGGAGCTCGTGACCCTGCGCCTCCTCACCCCGCCGCCGAGCCCCGAGCCGTCACCCCGGCCGCGACCGCCAAGGGCGACAGAGGTCGGAGCGCAAGCTCCGCTGCCCTTACAGCCGCCACCGCCTCCCGGCCCGGTCGTCGAAAGCGGTGGCGCGAACGACCCGCGCCTGCAGTTGCAAGTGATGCACGGGTACTCCGGAAACGCTGGAACGATCGACGACAATCTCGGCCTGGCGCTGCGGTGGCACGTGTTCAAGAACTCGAGCCCTACCTACGCCGGCTATCGAGCATCGAGCGTTGATTTCTTCGCCACGTCGCAGAACGACCAATTCCGTGCCGTCCGGGCACAGCCCGTGTGGGCGAGCAGTCTTTTCCTTGGAGAATCCGCGATCGTCACGACGTCCCGCGCCGCTGAGGAGTCCCCGTATTTCTTCCAGGTCCGAGAATCGGTCGGCGTCCAGATGAACGACCAACGGTTCGCGCCGTCCGTGGGTTCTGTGACGTGGCTCGCGCCGATGAGCGGACCGATGGCGCACCTTACTTTCGCGCTCGCGCGCGGCGCCGCAGCGCGGTATTATGCGCTCGACGTGTTCGGTTTCCGCGAGACGGACACCGATGGAGATTTCGCGAGCCACGTCGGCTGGCAGGTCACGGTCCCCTTGTTGAGATCGCCCGGTTGGCTGATCACCGCCGGACACCAGACGCAGATCGTCTCTGATCGCCTGGCCGCGCTCGAGCAAGGTGTGGTGCCGAACTATGGCGCGGCGGTGACCGCCGTCGACACCAACGCGCCGCTCCGGCCGAACGCCGCTTTCACTAGACGGGCGGAGAAGCTTGACAACATCCTCCTTCAATCACCGCTCGAGCCGCTGTTCGGGCAGCGAAACGTGAGCGCGCAGTTTGCCCTGGGCTATGACGACGGGCGGGTGACGAACTGCATCCCGGCGGGACAGACAGCGGCGAAGAAAGCCGCGTTCGCATGCGGGTTGGTGCCGACCCACGATCCTGTCGGCGGAGTGAACGTTCAAACCGGAAAGCTGAAGTTCGGCGTCAGCGACTCGCCCGCGCTCGGAGGCGACGTTGCTTCCAATCCTGGGCGCAACGTCGGGACGACGGGCGGTCTTCCCGGTTCCGTTTCGGCGTACTTCATCTACAGCGGCTGTCCGGTGATCAGCGCGGCGTACGCGAATGCGGCATTTCCAAGCGGCATCCCGCTACCACAGCAGGGAAGCACTGTGTCCGTCCAAGCGGACTACCCCGGCCGGGTGGGCTCCGTTGCACTGAACATCGGGCTCGGCTACTTCAACGAGAGGCCCGCGCAGAACAGCGGGCCTGCGGTGGCCGGTGCATTCATCGCTCTTCGGTTTGGATCGCAGACCGCTCCACTGAAATCGCCCTGCAAGCTTTGAACGCTGCCGCTCGGCCTCCCCGGAGACCCGAGCGAAAGCGTCCTTCTGAAAGGCGAGCCGCCGCGCTCTCTTGCAGTGGACTGCGGAGTGACGCAGAAGTGTCTCGACGGGGATTTCGCTTTTCGCCTGACGGAGCGGGTACATGGCCAGCCGGGTTCAGCTTTTCGCAGTGACCGCCGCGGCGACCGCCGTGTTCTGCGCGGCGGCGCCACAGATCGCGCCGGGACAGCAGCCGTCGCCCGCTCCGGATGCGAGCGGCCTTCCGGAGATCGGCCGCACCAAGGCCGTCCGGCTCCCGTGCGTCGTGATTCGCGACCTTGTCGCGCCGTCGATCGGCGCGGCGATGGATGCGAGCGCGGCGTTCGAGGCGGCGAAAGGGGACTTGCACGCGTTCGGCCTCGTTCCGGGCGGCCGCCGCCTGAACGACGGCGGCTCGACGATGATCCTGATGGCGTTGGACCGCAAGAAGTCGGCGATCGCGAAGGACGTGCTGGCGATCAGCAAGGCGCTCGGGGACAGCCGCGTCGCGCCGAACCAGACCGACCCGGCGGCGAAAGAGCTGCGCGATGCGCTGCAGCAGCTCTACGACGCCGAGAACGCCAAGCTGAACGCCCTCTCGGGGTTCATCGAAGCGCAGCGCTGGAGCCAGCTCTTCAACGAGGACGAGGGCATCACGGCGATGGCGAAGGCGAACGCAGCGAGCAACGGTGCAGGCAGCGGACGCGGCCCGGACACCTCGCGGCGCCCCGACGGGCCGCGCGCGCTCGCGACGCCCGCCTCGTTCGCGCTGCCGACGACCAAACCGGCGTCGGAAGTGTTGCTGGAGGCGGGGAACCCCGGGGCAGGCCCAACCGTCGCGCCGCGTTCACCCGAGAAGGAGGTGGCGTCTGCGACCGACGCCGGAGCGATCGCGCAGAGCGAGGCGCGGGCGGCGAAGACGATCGTCAAGATCGCGCAGACGTGCCGCTGACCGCGACGCCGTCGCGGTAGAGCGTGAAGAGCGCGCTGTGGTCGCGCTCGCCGTCGCCGCGCTCGATCAGCGCGTCGAAACGCCGGCGGACGAGCTTCGCGGCGGCCAGGTCGAGCCCGCGCTGATCGCCCGCGTTCGCAGCGATGTTCATGTCCTTGCGATGCAGCTTCGACTTGAAGCCGGGATTGAACGTGCGGTCGATCATCCGCTGCCCGTGAACGTCGAGAATCTTGCTCTGCGCGAAGCCGCCGAGCAGCGCGGCGCGGACTTTCGACGGATCGACGCCTGAGGCTTCGGCGAGCGCGAGCGCTTCGGCGACCGCCTCGATCGTGACGCCGACGACGATCTGGTTGCACGCCTTCGTCACCTGACCCGCGCCCAGGTCGCCGACGTGGACGATGTTCTTCCCGAGTACCTCGAAGATCGGCTTCGCGCGCGCGAACGCATCGTCGCTCCCGCCCGCCATGATGGAGAGCGCCGCGTCGATCGCACCCTTCTCGCCGCCGCTGACCGGCGCGTCGAGCGAGACGACGCCTTTCGCGGCGAGCGCCTCGGCGACGCGTTCGGTGGTCGCCGGCGCGATCGTGCTCATGTCGATCCACAGCGCGCCGTCGCGCATGCCGTGCACGAGACCGTCCGCGCCCAGCGCGACCGCTTCGACGTCGGGCGAGTCGGGGAGCATCGTGATCACGACGTCGCTCGCCGCCGCCACCTCGCGCGGCGTCGTCGACGCCTTCGCGCCGAGCGCGACCAGCTCGTCGACCGCGCCGCGCGAGCGGTTCAGCACGACGAGCGGATACCCGGCGGCGAGCAGGTTCTTCGCCATCGGCTTCCCCATGATCCCGAGGCCGATGAAGCCGACGGCGGGGTTGTGCTGCGCGTGATCGGTCATCTCAGCGTACGGGGACCTCGGTGCGGCGGAAGGCGTCGAGCCAGGCGAACGTCTCGGGGACGGGGAGCGAAGGTTTGTACTCGGCCGCGATCCAGCCTTCGTAGCCGGCCTCGTCGAAGATGGGCAAGATCCGCTCCCAAGCAAGCTCGCCCGTGCCGGGCTCGTTCCGTAGCGGGCTGTCGGCGATCTGCACGTGACCGATGCGGCCGATGTGGTTCCGAATCGTTGCGATGATGTTCCCTTCGACGCGCTGCGCGTGGTACACGTCGTACTGCAGCATCAGGTTGGTCGCGCGCGTCTCCGCGATCAGCGCGAACGCCTCGGCCGTCGTCCCGATCAGGAATCCCGGCGTCTCGATCCGGTTGAGCGGCTCGACCAGCGCGGTCGCGCCGATCTCGGCCAGCGCCGCGGCGGCGTAGCGTGCGTTCGCGACCAGCGTCGCGCGGGCGACGGCGGGATCCAGCCCGGGGATCGCGATCCCGGTGAGGCAGTTCACGCGCCGGCAGTCGAGCTCGCGCGCGATCTTCACCGCCTCGTCGACGCCACGCCGGAACTCCTCGACCCGCGACGGATCGGAGGCGAAGCCGCGCTCGCCCATCGCGAAATCGCCGGCGGGCAAGTTGAAGAGCACCTGCTCGACGGCGTTCGAGCGCAGCCGCCGCTTCAGCTCGGCGACGTCGTAGTCGTACGGGAACATGTACTCGACGCCCCGGAAGCCGTTCTCGGCCGCCGCGTCGATGCGGTCGTACAGCGGCAGATCCTGGAACAAGAACGAGAGGTTCGCGGCGAAGCGCATCGTCAGTAGACCTCCTTGACGGACGCGATCGACGCGCCCATCGCCGCATTCTCTTTCGGCTCGGTGAGGATCTCCACCAGCACGGGGAAGCCGCGCGTCTCCGATTCGGTGCGCGCCCAGGTGAGCGCGGCGCGAATCTCCTCCGGACGGCGGACGCGCACGCCGGCGGCGCCCATCGCCTCCATCGCCTTCACGTGATCCATCCCGTAGCCGTCCTCGCCGTAGCCGATCGTGACCTCGAAGTCCTGGTCGAAGCCGAACGCGCCGCGCTCCGCCTGACGGATCAGCCCGAGGTGCGCGTTGTTGACCATCACGATCACGAACGGCACGCGGTGCTGCACCGCGACCGCGACTTCTTCCATCAGGAACTCGAACGAGTAGTCTCCGACGACCGCGACGACCTCGCGCTCCGGTTCGGCGAGCTTGATCCCGGTCGCCGCGCTGATCTCCCAGCCCAGCGGCCCGGCTTGGCCGCAGACGAAGTAGCGCCGCGGTCTGTGCGTGATCTGGAACTGTCCCGACCAGATCTGGTACAGCCCGATCGCGGTCACGAACGTGGTGTCGGCGCCGTAGTGCGCGTTCAACTCGCCGAAGACGCGCGGTCCTTTGATCGGGACGGCGTCGAAGTCGGTGCGCCGCACGTGCGACGCGCGCAGCTCCGCGATCCGCGCGACCCAGCCGTCGCGCCGAACGCCGTCCGGATAGGCGCGCCGCGCTTCGGCCAGCATCGCCTCGAGCGCGAGCTTCGCGTCGGCGACGATGCCGAGGTCGGGCTCGAAGATGCGGCCGAGCTGCGTCGCCTCGACGTCGACGTGGACGAAGCGGCGGTTGCCGCGGTACGTCGGCAGATCGCCGGTGTGGCGCGTGGCGAAGCGCGCGCCGACCGCGCAGACGACGTCGCTCTCGAGGAACAGCGCGTTCGCGTGCGGCTGGCTCGTCTGAATCCCGACGGTCCCGATGTGCAGCGGGTGGTCTTCGTCGATCGCGCCCTTTCCCATGAGCGTCGGCGAGACGGCGAGCTGCAGGTGCTCGGCGAGCGCGACCAGCGGTTCCCACGCCTCGGCGATCAGGACACCGCCGCCCGGCATCAGCACGGGACGCTCGGCGTTCGCCAGCCACTCGACGGCGCGCCGGACCTTCGCCGCCGCCGGTGCCGCCTTGAAGAGCGGAAGCGGCTCGTCGATCGCGGGATCGTAGGCGACCAACTGCTGCTGGACGTCCTGCGGGAGGTCGATGTGGACGGGCCCCGGGCGGCCGTCGCGCGCGATGCGGAACGCCTCGCGGAAGACCCACGGCATCTGCGCCGCTTCCTTGACGATGAACGACTTCTTCACGACCGGCTTCACGATCTCGGCGATGTCGACCGCCTGGAACCCCTCGCGGTGGAGCTGCGAGACGGGGACCTGGCCGGTGATCGTGATGATCGGGATCGAGTCGGCGAGCGCGGTGTAGAGCCCGGTCACGAAGTTCGTCCCGCCCGGACCCGACGTCGCGATCGCAACGCCGACCTTCCCGGTCGCCCGGGCGTAGCCGTCGGCGGCGTGCGTCGCGCCTTCCTCGTGGCGCGTCACGACGTGGCGGATCGAGGAGCGGCGCAGCGCGTCGTAGAGCGGGAGAATCGACGCTCCCGGGATTCCGAAGGCGAGCTCGACGCCCTCGCTTTCCATGACCCGGACGGCCGCTTCGGCGGCGGTCATCGTGCGGGGCGGGGCGATCGGATCGGCCAGCATGGGAGAGTCCTCCGGCGTCGCGTTATTTGGGATACCGTATCCTGAAGTGCGCCTACGATACCGCTCGGCCGGTCCGCTGTCAATAGGATACGGTATCCCAAATGTTGACGCCGAGGCTTCGGTTGGGTACCGTTTGGCCATGCAGGGCAAGTCGCTCCAGCCGTTGCGCCGCGCGCTGCCGCTCCGGGACCGGATCCACGACCGTCTCCGGACGGCGATCATCTCGGGCGAGCTCCCGCCCGGGACGCCGGTCATCGAAGCCGAGCTCGCGACCAAGCTCGGGGCGAGCCGGACCCCGGTCCGCGAGGCCCTGCGCCGGCTCGAGGCCGAGGGCTTGCTCGAGCCCCGAGGGATGCGTGGAAGCGTCGTGCGCGAGCTGCGCAGCGACGAGGTCGCGTGCGTCTTCGAGATTCGCGAGGCGCTCGAATCCCTGGCCGCTCGCCGGGCGGCGCGGGCGATGCGCGAGCCGGAACTGCGCAAGGTCCGCGAGTGCCTGGGACGGATGCGCGACGCGGTCGACGACGCCAACGAGATGGAACGGCACGACACCGCGTTTCACGACCTGATCCTCGCGAGCGCGAACGGCGAGCGGCTCAAGCGGATGCTGACGGAGTTGCGCGAGGAGCTCATCGCGTACCGCTTCCTCTCGCTCTCGGACGCGGAGCGGCGCCGCGCGACGATCGCCGAGCACGAGGCGGTCGTCGATGCGCTGAACGCGCACGACGAGAACGCCGCGGCCGCCCGCACCGCCGAGCACATCGCCAACGCGCGCGCCGCCGTCATGCGGCTTGCCGCGGCCGCGGCGGCGAACCCCGCACCGGCGGCGGCGTTGTGAACGCGAGCATCCCGGTCGCGTCGCTCGCGAGCGAGCTGCTTCATACGCGCTTCGCCGCGATCGTCGGCGCGAAGAACGCGATCGTCTCGCCGGCGCAGTTGCGCACGTACGAGTGCGACGGTCTGCTCGGCTACCGGCAGGCCCCGGAGATCGTCGTGCTGCCCGGCTCCACCGACGAAGTGGCGGCGTGCGTGAAGCTGGCCGCCGACCTGGGGATGCCGGTCGTGCCGCGCGGCGCCGGGACCGGACTCTCGGGCGGCTCGCTCCCGAGCGAAGGCTCGATCGTGATCGGGCTGGCGCGGATGCGGACGATCCTCGAGGTCGATCTGGCGAACCGTGTCGCTCGCGTCCAGCCCGGCGTGATCAACCTCGACATCACCCGTGCGCTCGCAGCGGAAGGATGGTACTACGCGCCGGATCCCAGCTCGCAGAGCGTCTGCACGATCGGCGGCAACGTCGCCGAGAACTCCGGCGGCGCGCACTGCTTGAAGTACGGCTTCACCGTCAACCACGTGATCGGGCTGACGGTGGTGACGCCCGGCGGCGAGATCGTGCGAATCGGCTCGCGCGCCGGCGAACCCGACGCGCTCGGCTACGATCTGACCGGCGTCGTCGTCGGCAGCGAGGGGATGACCGGGATCGTCACCGAGGTGCTGGTCCGCGTGCTGCGCTCGCCGGAGAAGACGCAGACGATCTTCGCGACCTTTCCGTCGACCGACGAGGCGGGGGACGCCGTCTCGCGCATCATCGGCTCGGGGATCATCCCGGCCGCGATCGAGATGTGCGACCAGCTCGCGATCGAGGCGATCGTCGCGGCGACCGGCGTCGACTGGCCGCTCGACGTCGGCGCGCTCTTGCTGATGGACGTCGACGGGGTCGCCGCCGACGTCGACGAGACGGCGGCGCGCGCGCAGGAGCACCTCCGCGCGGCGGGTGCGCTCGACGTGCGGGCTCCGCGCGACGAGTCGGAGCGGCAACTCGCCTGGAAGGGCCGCAAATCGGCGTTCGCGGCGATGGGCCGTATCTCGCCGAACTACCACGTCCAGGACGGCGTCATCCCGCGCAAGGACATCGCGCCGGTGCTGCGCGAGATTTCCGCGCTCGGTGCCGAGGCCGGACTGCGCGTGGCGAACGTGTTCCACGCCGGCGACGGCAACCTGCACCCGCTCGTCCTGTACGACGCGCGCATCCCCGGCCAGGAACAGGCGGCCGAGCACGTCGCCGGCGAGATCCTGCGCGTCTGCCTGCGCTACGGCGGCTCGGTCACCGGCGAGCACGGCGTCGGCCACGACAAGGCGTGCTACCTCGGCGAGCAGTTCACGCCGAACGATCTCGCGACGATGCAGATGGTCCGCACCGCGTTCGATCCGGAGCAGCGGTTCAATCCCGGAAAGATGTTCCCGACCCCACGGTTGTGCGGCGACAAGCCGGGCGCGTACCTGGCGCACGCGACCGAAGTCAGCGGCGAAGCGGGACGCGGATGACGCACCCGCCCCCGGCCGCCGGACACGGCATCAGCATCGCGGGCGTCGTGCCGCGCGACGTGCTGACGCCGCGCTCGTGCGGCGAGCTCGCCGAGTCGGTGCGCGAGCTGCACGCCGCGCGCAAGTCGTTCGCGTTCGTCGGCGGCGGGACGCGGCTCGAGCTCGGCAACGCGCCGACCTCGCTGGACGCGGTGATCCGCACGACGGCGCTCGACGAGGTCGTCGACTACGCGCCGGAAGACCAGACGATCACGGTCGAAGCGGGGATCACGCTCGCCGAGCTCGACCGCGTCCTGGAACCGCACGGTCAGATGCTCCCGCTCGACGCGGCCGACCGCGACCGCGCGACGGCCGGCGGAGTCGTCGCGACGAACACCTACGGTCGCCGTCGCCTGCGCTACGGGACCGCGAAAGACCTGATCGTCGGCGTCGGGATCGTCCGCCCCGACGGCGTCCGCGCGCGCGGCGGCGGGAAGGTCGTCAAGAACGTCGCCGGGTTCGACCTTCCGAAGCTGATGGTCGGTTCGCTCGGGACGCTCGGAGCGATCGTCACGGTGACGTTCCGTCTCTATCCGATCCCCGCGGCGACACGGGCGGCGGTCCTCAGGTTCGACCACGAGGCGTCGATCGGCACGGTGCTCGATCGCCTGACCGCGTGCAAGCTCGAGCCCGAGTCGGTCGCGCTCTACAACTACCGCGCGCTCGTCGTGACGTTCGTCGGGACGCGGGCCGGGGTCGACGCGCAGATGCGCACCCTCTTCGACGATATTGCGCCGCAGAGCGACGCCGAGGCGACGGAGCTCAGCGAGCTGGAGCGGGAAGCGTACGAGCAGCGCGAGCGCGCGGTGCGGCGCGACGGAAACTGGCGCGTCCACGTCGTCACGCCGCCCTCCGAGCACGTCGGTACGCTGGCGAGCGCCGTCCCCGCGTCGCCGTTGGCCGTTCCGGTCGCCTATCCGCTGACCGGCGTCGCCTTTCACGCCTTCAGCGACGCGGCGTTCGCGGGAGGCTCGGATGCGAGCCCCGACTGGCACGTCCGCGATCTGCGCGAGCTGGTCACCCGCGCCACGAACGGCCGCGGCCACGTCGTCTTCGACGCGATGCCGCTCGACGCGCGCGGCCTGATCGACGCGTGGGGACCGCCGCCGCCGTCGTTTCCCCTCATGTACGAGCTGAAGCGCAATTTCGACCCGCACGGCCTCTGCAACCCCGGCCGTTTCATCGGAGGGCTCTGAGTGTCCGTCCCGGTCACCGATCCGAAAGCGAACGAGGACCCGGCGTCGCCGCATCGCGAGTACCGCGATCTGATCGCGGACTGCGTGCACTGCGGCTTCTGCCTCCCCGCATGTCCGACGTACGTCTCGTGGGGCGAGGAGATGGACTCGCCGCGCGGCCGCATCGACCTGATGAAGGGCGTCGACGACGGGACGATCCCGCTCGACGCGGTGGTCGCCGGCCACATCGACGCGTGTCTGGGCTGCATGGGCTGCGTCACCGCGTGCCCGTCGGGCGTCCGCTACGACTTGCTGATCGAAGCGACGCGCGCGCGGGTGGAAGAAGCGGTGCCGCGTTCGGCGAGCGACCGCGCGTTTCGCGAGCTGGTGTTCTCGCTGTTTCCGTACCCGAAGCGGCTGCGCGCGCTCGTTCCCGGCGTCGCGCTCGGCGCGAAGCTCGGTGCGGCGCGCGCCGCGGCCGGGCCGCTCGGGAAGCTGCTTCCGGCACGGCTGCGCCAGCTCATCGCGATGGCCCCGCCGGTCGGCCTGCGTGACGTCTTCGCGCGCTTGCCCGCGAAGACGCCGGCGAAAGGCGCGCGCCGCGCGCGCGTCGCGCTGATCGCCGGCTGCGTGCAGCGCGCGTTCTTCCCGAACGTCAACGCCGCGACGATCCGCGTGCTCAGCGCCGAGGGCTGCGACGTGATCGTACCGCGCGGTCAAGGCTGCTGCGGGGCGCTCTCGCTCCACAGCGGGCGGCCCGACGAGGCGAAGCGGTTCGCCCGTGCGCTGATCGAGCGCTTCGAGAAGCAACGCCTCGACGCGATCATCATCAACGCCGCAGGCTGCGGCTCGACGCTCAAGGAGTACGGCGAGCTGTTCGCCGGCGACGAGACGATGCGCGCGCGAGCGCAGAGCTTCGCGGCGAAGGTGCGAGACGTCAATGAGTATCTCGCGACGCTCGAGCCGCGCGCGCCGCGCAAGCCGATCGCGCTGCGCGTCGCGTATCACGATGCCTGCCACCTCGCGCACGCCCAGCGCGTCCGCGCGCAGCCGCGCGAGCTGCTGCGGACGATC
>DASWSC010000249.1:0-9629 GCA_036402855.1 Candidatus Elarobacter sp.
GCGACCGCGTGGTTCGCTCAGGCGCCCGCTCTTGCGAGCGCAAGCTGTCGCGCGATAGCGTCTTTCAGATCGCGCAGCGTCGCGCTTGTGACGCCGAAGTCGGTCGCGATGGAGGGTAGCTCCTCGATCGCGACCGCCACCTCGTCGATGATTGCGCTCGCGTTCCGGGCGCTCATGGATTGCGTGTCAGCAACGGCAATGAGATCGCGCCGCCGCACGTCGCGCCCCCGCCGATTCACCGCTAAGTAGTGCTCGTTTCCAGGCCCGGAGGCGAACGTGAGGTCGTAGGCCGGCGAGAGGCGCCACGCGCCGTCGCGATCGAGGAGAAGGGCGTGCTGCTTGGTGTGATCGTCGCGGTTGACCGCCAAGACGTTGAAGACCATTCGCCGGAACATCTGCAGTACGGCCTGCTCGTCGCGAGTGGCGCCGCGCACCGCCCCCAAGAGCATCTCGTAGTCGATCGACGGCACCGTCCACTCCGCGTCGAGCATCCCGGCGATCGAAAGCATGTGCACGCGACCACCGGCCGGCTTCCGGTCGAATCGCTCCGTCGCGAAATACCCGGGACCGCTCTGCGCGGAGATCAACCGCGTACGGGGCATGTGTATTCCGGCGTGCCGCGCTGCTTCGGCGTATGCGGCTTCAAGCGGACCTATATCGGCCCGATCGAGGGGACCGCGGAACTTGACGATCCACTCGGTAAATCCCGGCGGCAGAGTTCCGGCGTCATCGGCACGGGCGTGTCCTGAATCATCGAGCGCCACTTGGACTTTCGGCCGTGCGCCGCCGGACGATCCGCCGAGCCGTTCGAGCTCGCGCAGAACCGCGCTTTCGTGTCCCTCGAGTACCTCGCTCGCGTCGTGTGCAAGGTGATTCAGGTCGAGCTCGCCTGTCGTGGCACCATCAGGATCAATCGTAGCAGCGGGCTCGTACACGAGCGCGCCGCGGCCGCGGCGACCGACGAGCGCAAGACGGTCCAAGACCGTCAGCGATGGAATCGAGACACCAGCGTCGCGGAGCCGTCGTTCCAACAGAAGTTCGCCCCACACGTCGGGGAGGCTGTCTGCAAACACTCCGTGCAGTCCCCGAAATGCTTGCCGATCGCGCGGGTGAAGTAAGCCAGGCCCGATGGTTCCGAACGCCGGATTGAGCGAAAGTCCGGACGCTGCGAACGCGGCGTCGTATTCGAAGACGACGACGTTGCCGTCGAGCGCGAGGCGGCCGACCGGAACCTGATCATTCGGCGCAAAGGCAAACGAGACGCGCAGTACCAGCGTCACCGCGTACGCCCCCGTTGCGGCAGCCGGCGGCGTTCCAGGACCTGCTCGATCGTGCGCGCGTCGGGCAGCGGAAAGAGATCCCGCAAATCACGTTCGGCATGGAGTGCGACGGCGATTCGGACGAGGACGTCCACGCTGACGTTGGCTCCCGCCTCGAAGCGCTGCAGCGTCGGCAACGACACGCCGGCGGCGCGCGCGACATCAGCTTGCGCGCGTCGAGCAGCCAAGCGGGCCTCCCGGGCGTGCCGTCCGATCCGCTTCCGAAGCGTAGCCGGTGACGTACCCATTAGGTCGTCCATCACATCTGATGTTCCATCCGCCATATCCTACGTCAATATATCATATCTGACGCTATAGGGTGTCACGGCGGGCTCAGTGCCGCATGGCGATGCCCAGGACCGCGCCCAGTGCGACGTAGGCCTGGTCCGGCACGCGCTTCGCGACGAGCGGAGCGGCCAGCACGGCGAGCAGCAGCGCCGCGGTGAAGGGGTCCACGATCACCGGACGACCGATGAGGTAGGTCGTCCCGGCGAGCACCCCGACGACCGCGACGGTCACGCCGCGCACGAACCCCGCGACGCGCGGGTGCCCTCCCCAGCGCAGCAGCAGCGGGGTCGCGACCACGGTGAGCGCGATCGAGGGCAAGAAGATCCCGACCGTCGCGGCTACCGCCCCGGCGAACCCGTCGACCGCGTAGCCGACGAATGTGGCGGTTATGACGACCGGCCCGGGTGAGATCATGCCGATGGCGACGGCGTCCACGAACGTCCGATCGTCGAGCCAATGATATTGGTCCACGACGTACGTCTTGACGAACGACACGACGACCAGGCCGCTGCCGAACACCAGGAACCCGGTCTTGAGGAAGAACCAGAACAGCGCGGGCGCGAGCCCCGCCGCGGGCGGAGCGACGAGCCCGAGCAGTGTCGTCAGCGTGAAGGCGCGCGCCTTCGGTGCCTCAGCCGCGCTCGGCGCGGCGACGGACGGCGCGGTGGGCATCGCGCGAGGCGCGAATGCGAGGACGCCCAAGAGGCCCGCTGCTAGGAACAGCCACGCGAGCTCTCGCTGGAGCGCGACGGTGACGGCGCACGCCGCGAGCGCGACGGCCCACGCGGCATAGTCTCGCTTGAGCGTCTTGCGACCGAGGTTCCAACTCGCACGCAGGATGAGCGCGACCACGACCGGGCCGATCCCGTAGAACAAGCCGCGCACCACTCCCGCGCCGGCGAACCGCTCGTACAAGGCCGCTATCGCGACGACGATGGCGAACGGCGGGAGCGCGAACGCGACGGCGATGGCGAGCGCGCCCGGAATGCCATGCGTCACGTAGCCGCAGTAGACGCCGAGTTGGTAGGCCATCGGACCGGGGCACGCCGTGGCGATCGCCAAGCCGCGGTCGTACGCCGCCTCGTCCATCCAGCCGCGCTTCTCGACGAGGTCGCGCCGCATGGAGTCCGCGAGGGCGACCGGGCCGCCGAACCCGGTCGCGCCGAGCACGAGAAAATACCGCACGAGGTCGAGCAGCGAAGGCGTCCTCACGTCGGCCGCATCACGCGCATGACGGGCTTTGCGTACGGACTGGGCGAGGCGAGCAGGCGCCGGATCGACGAGGCAATCCGCGGCTGTCGTCGCACCATGACGCTGTACACACGTTGCACGTCAGCGTTGTATCGGTGTCGCGTCTCGTACGTTACGCCTTGCCAACGACACCCGAAGCGGAGAAGACGTTGATACTCCAGATTCTTGCTCACACGCCCATCTGGGTTTACGGATTGTTCTTCGTGCTGCTTGGGTTTGGTCTCATGCAGACGCGCACCCGCACGGTAAGCAAGATTCCCGCGCTGCTCTTGCCCGCGGGCATGATCGCCCTCTCACTCGCCGGCATCAACTCGAGCTTCGGTCTCAGAACGATACCGCTGGTCGCGTGGGGTGTGGCGATGGCCGTTGCAACCGTGGCGGGTTATGCTTTTTTCAGGGATAAGGCGATTCGCCGCGAGGCAACGGGCGAAAAATTCTTCATCCCTGGTAGCTGGGTTCCGCTCGTCGTGATGATGGCCATATTCTTCACCAAGTACGTGTACGCGGTCATGAGTGCGTCCCATGCAGAACTCATCGCTACGCCGATCTTCATAGGCGCGCTGTCCGCGGTCTATGGCCTGCTTAGCGGCTACTTTTCTTCACGGGCTGTCAACTTGATAAGGGTGGCTCAAGCCGGCTAACACGTCTTGTAGCAGCCTGGTGTGCGCGGCAGCTAGTGAGAACTGTTCGGCTCCATGGCCTGCCAGAGCTCGATCGGGTTTCCTTCCGGATCGTGGATGCGCGCAAAGCGGCCGTTGGGGTACGTCTCCGGATCGATCTTCACCGCGATACCCGCTGCCTGCAGTTGGGCGGCCATCTTCGCGAGATCCCGCACGCGGAAGTTCAACATCCACTGTTTGGTCGCGTCGCCGAAGTACGTGGTCTTCTCCGCGAACGGTGAAAACGCGGTCGGGCCGGCTTCCTGTCGCCATACCGTGTCGGTGTAGCTCGCCGGAATGATGGAAACGCCGAGGTGATCCTGGTACCACTGCGCGAGCTTTTTCGGCTCGTGCGCGCGGAAGAAGAAGCCGCCGATTCCGAGGACCTTCTCCACCGCGGGCGCCGTCTTCGCCGGCGCCGGCGTTTGCTGCGCGAACGAGGCGTTCGGCAGCACCGCTGCTCCCGCGGCTCCGGAAAGAACGCCGAGCACCTTCCGTCGAGTCGTCTTCATCCGCGCTCCTCCGGGCACTGCGCCCGTCGCCCCAGGCGGGCTGTCCTCGTACGGGCGCAGCCTTGCCGAGAGACTGCCGCTTGTCCTGCCCCTCGGCAGGGCGGCATCGGCCCGGCTCGACACGCTACCGATGTAGGACGAGACGCTGACGCGCTACGGGATCAAGCCGCGGCGATACGCGGTGACCGCGGCCTGCGCTCGGTCGGACGCCGACAGCTTCTCCAAGATGTCGGCGATGTGGCCTTTCACCGTGCCGAGGCCGATCGCAAGGCGTTCGGCGATCTCGGCGTTGCCGATTCCATCGGCGACGAGCCGCAGCACCTCGGTCTCGCGCGGCGTCAACGGGGAGTCGCCGGGCCGTCCCTGGGCACCGCTCAGCTTGCGGAGGACGACATGGGCGATCCGCGGGTCGAAGTACGCGCCGCCGGCCGCCACGGTCAGGATCGCGTCGATCACCGTCGCCGGGTCCGACGCCTTGACGCAGTACGCCGCTGCGCCGGCGCCGATCGCCGCCAGCACCTCGTCGTCGAGCTCGTGCATCGTGAGGATCACGACGCGCGGTCCGTCCGCGAGCGCTTTCAGGTCGCGGGTCAGCGCGATCCCGTCCCGGCCCGGGAGCCCGAGATCGACGAGCGCGACGTCGGGGCGGGCGCGCACGACCGTGTCGTAGCCTTCGATCCCGTCGGACGCTTCGCCGGCGACCTCGATCCCCGCCGCTTCGAGCGACGTGCGCAGACCGGCGCGCACGAGCGCGTGGTCTTCGACGATCACGACCCGCGGGGCGCTCACGGACGCGCGCTCGGAAGCGCGAGCGTGAAGACCGAGCCGCGCTCCCCGCCGGGCGAGCGTGCGAAGAACGGCGTCCCGACGAGGCCGTTGATGACGAACTGCACGGCGAGCGCGGCGAGGATGATCCCGAGCAGCCGCGTGACGACGTGGATCCCGGTCTTGCCGATGATGCGCTGCAGGTACGTCGCGGCGCTCATGCACAGCCACGTCAGCGCGAGCGCGCTGGCGTACGCGAGGAACACGGTGAGGATGCGCATCTCGTCCCCGCGCGTCAACCCGGCGAGCAGCAACACCGTCGCGATCGTCCCCGGTCCGGCGATCATGGGAACCGCGAGCGGAAACACGGCCGGATTCTCGGTCTCGCGCGCCTCGCGCGCTTCCTCTTTGGTCTGCTTGGCGCCGGTCGGGCGCGCGAACAGCATGTCGATCGCGATCAGGAAGAGCAGGATCCCGCCGGCGATCGTGAACGCCGGGAGCGTGATCCCGAGATACGCGAGAAGCGGGCGTCCGACCAAGCCCATCAGCAGGATCACCGCGGCCGCGACCGCGACGGCTTCGTTCACCACGCGCTGACGTCGTTGCGGAGCCGCCGCGGTCGTCACCAAGGTGAGCGGAATCATCCCGACCGGGTCGATGATCGTGATCGCGGTGGCGAACGCCGTTGCGGCAAACTGGAAGTCCACTGATGGCCTCAACCCGATTGCAACGGGATGTGCTGCGCGCACCTGCCTTGCTTAGCCGGGACGCCATGCCGGACCGGCCGGTGCGTTTGAGCCAAAGGACTCCGGCCCGACCCGCAGTAACGGATCGGCAATACTGGCGGCGCGCGGGCGGCGGCGCGTTCAACGCTGAGGTATCAATGGCCGACCCCCGGAGCGGCGCTGCGCGGAAAACCGCGAGTGCGCCGTCCGAGATTGCCTACGTCGCGCTGGATCATTATCGCGCCGGTGACCTCCGGCTGGCGGCGCGCATCGCCCTCGCCGGAATCGCCGGCGGCGACACGTCGCCGGAGCTCGTCGACATCACGGCGCAGACCGCCATCCGCACCGGCGAACGCGAGCTTCTCGAGCGCTCGGTCGCGGCGCGGCGGCCGGCCCGCGGCGAGCCGAAGACGTGGCTGCGCGCCGCGTTCGACGCGCGGCACGGCGACCGACAACGCGCCGCGACGGAATTGCGCGCACTGCTCGCCGCCGCGGCGTCTCCGCTGCGCGAAGAGCTCGCGTATCATCTGGCCGTCGCGTTGTGGGGTGCGCGAGATCTCGACGGCGCCGAAGCGGTCGTTGCGCGGCACGTCGATGCGGCGGCCGGCTTCGCGCGCGCCTCGCTGCAGCAGATGACCGGGTGGATCGAGATCGAGCGCGAGCGGTACGCGTTGGCGGGACGGCATTTCGCCGACGCGCTCGACTCGCTCGACGCCTGGGGCCAGCGTGACGAGTGGGCGCGCGCTCGCACGATGCACGCGCTCTCCGGCATCGCCGTGGAGACGCTCGACGTTCGCGCGCTGCAGCACTTTGCCGCGGTCCCCGACCGCGCGGGGGCCGAAGCGTCCGAATCGCTCTTCTTCACGCTGCAGAACATCGCGTGGCTGAAGATGCTCGACGGCGACGAACCGGGCGCACTGGCCGATCTCGAACGCGCTCGCGCGATCGCTCCGTCGGCGCGGCTGATCGCCGTCGCCGAGGTGAACCGCGCTTCGTACTTCCGGATCTGCGGCGACGCCGGCGCGGCGCGCATCTACCTGCAGCTCGCGGGCGACGCGCTGCGCGGACGGCGCTGGGCCGACGCGAGCGCCGACGAGCGCATGGCGCTGCTCGAGTACGCCCTCGAAGCGTACCAGCTCGAGCCCGCTACCGCCGGACCCACGCTCGCGCGCTATCTCTCCGGCGCGCGCAAGCGGCGGAACGGGCCCGGCTCGGAACGCGACCGGCGCGCGCAGGCGACCGAACTGACGGCGCGCGGCGCCCTCGAGGCGTCGCGCAAACGCGCTCGCGAGGCCGGGCACGTCTTGCGCGAGGCGCTCGATCTCTGGACCTCGATGGGCTTTCGTTACCGCGAGGCCGTCACCGCGCTGCTCCTCGACGACGTCGCGCCGGGTGAGGGCGCTCGCGACGCGGCGCGACGTGCAACGGCGAGCGCGCCGAAGAGCTGGCTGCGGCGTGACGTCGAGCGACGCAGCGTCCGGCGCTCGAGCGGATACCAAGCGCTCAGCCCGGCGGAGCGCCGCGTCATGCTGGCGATCTGCGAAGGGAAGACCTCGAAGCAGATCGCCGCGGACTTCGGCCGCAGCTTCCACACCATCCGCAATCAAACGCTGAAGGTCTACTCGACGATGGGCGTGCGGACGCGCTCGGCGCTCGTCGCCGAATGCGCCCGCCTCGGACTGCTCGGCCCGCTGCCCTAGCTCGCAGGAGCGCGAACGTACGTTCCGGGGGCGCCGGCGCGCGCGGCAGCGTAGGCCGGGAGTCCCGTGTTCACGCCCCGCGTCGCCGAACTGCCCGGACCCTGGCCCGCCTGCCGCGCCGGCGGCTGCGGGTCGACGGCCGCGTTCGCGCGTGCCGAGACGCGCTACGGTCCGCTCGCCCTGAGCTGTGAGAACGGACACCTGCGCGCCTACCGGAAGCGCGACGACTTCCGCGGGCGCGGCCGCTTCGCCGCGGCTGCCGGCGGGATCGTCGAGGAGATTCCGCGCGACGCGCCCGAGCGGTCGCTCGAAGCCGGTGACCGTCGCTGCGCCGAGGTCATCGAAGACGCCGAGCGCTGCAGCGTCTGCCTCACGCCTCCGGCGGATCACCCGTACCGGCCGGATCTCGCAGCGCGCAGCGATCGCGCGGTCTGGACCTGGCTCCAGCGCTGGCGCGCGGCGGCGTGCGCGCAGCTCGCCGAAGGGCTTGCGATCGAGAAGCACCGCGAGCCCGTCACCTACGGGAGCTGGCGGCTGAAGCTGCCGCCGGCGCTGCGCGAGATCGTCGTGCGCGAGCTCGCCGACTCGGCGCTGCGCGCGGGTCACGTCGTCCCGCTCGAACACCTGGCGCCGATGAGGGAGCACCTCACGAAGCGCGATCTCGCCTTCGCGGTGAACCGCCTGCTCATCCCCGTATGCCTCGCCTGCGCGGAGAGGCGCGCGCGCGCGCGCAGCAGCCGCGAGGACTACCTTCGCGATTACGTCGTCACGCTCCACGGCGGCGACCAGCGCGCGGCGCGCGCGGACGCGGCAGCGTGGAAGGCGATGGAGCGCGTCGCCTCGCTCGCCGCGCTGGTCCGCATCGCCGAGGAGACGCGCACGGCCTGAGCGCGCGCTACGCGCGCCGCACGAACGGCGAGACGTTCAGCGGAAGCTCCGTGTCGTCGCAGTCGTCGTGCGGGAAGAACGCGACGACGTGCGCGGTCACGATCGTCGCCGTCGTCGCGGCGCCGTCGGCGTAGCGGTCGACCGGGATCTCGACGGTGCGCTCGCCGCGCTCGATCGCATCGAGGACGCGGTCGCGTGCAGGCGCGTCGATGAGATGCGTTCCCTTGCTCAAGACGAGGCTGATCGAGCCGGCCATCGTCCGGACTCTACGGGGCGCGCCATGCGAACGGCCTTGCGAAGAGGCTGTGGCCTCGCTGTGGGGATGCGAAGTTGTGGAGAACGCAGGTCGCTGTGGAAACGTGGACGGTTAGGCGCCGAACTCCCGCACGAACGAGGCGATCCGCGGCGCGATCTCGGTGCGCCACGTGCGGCCGCTGAAGATCCCGTAGTGCCCGACGCCGCGCTGCAGGACGTTGCGCCGCCGCTCCGGCGGGATCCCCGTGCACAGCGCCTGCGCGGCGAGCGTCTGGCCGGGCGCCGAGATGTCGTCGAGCTCGCCTTCGATCGTGAGGAGCGCGGTCTTCGCGATCGCCGCCGGTTCGACGGTGCGGCCGCGCCACGTCATCGTCCCGCTCGCGAGCGTCGCCCGCTGGAACACTTCGTCGACCGTCTGCAGATAGAACTCCGCCGGGATGTCCATCACGCTCAGGTACTCGTCGTAGAACGCACGCCGCTTCTGCGCCGACTCGCCGTCGCCGCGCACGAGGTCCTCGAAGATCTCCCAGTGCGCCGAGACGTGACGCTTCGGGTTCATCGACATGAACGCGCCGATCTGGAGAAACCCCGGGTAGACCGCACGCCCGGCGCCGCGATACCACGGCGGAACGCGCATCGTGAGCTCCCGCTCGAACCATGCGAGCGGGTGCGTCCCGGCGAGCTCGCTCGGCGCGGTCGGCGCGACGCGTACGTCGACCGGCCCGCCCATCAGCACCATCGAGCGCGGCTGCGCCGGATCGTCGTCCGCGGCGAGCAAGGAGACCGCCGCCAGCACCGCCGGCGCCGGCTGGCAGACCGCGACGACGTGCACGTCGGGTCCGAGCAGCCGGATGTAGTCGGCGACGTACGCGACGTAGTCTTGGAGGTCGAAGCTCCCGGCTTCGAGCGGGACCTCGCGCGCGTCGTTCCAGTCGGTCACGTAGACGTCGTGCTCGTCGATCAGCACTTCGACCGTGTTGCGCAGCAAGGTCGCGAAGTGGCCCGACATCGGCGCGACCAGCAGGACGCGCGGGCGCGCGCCGCGCTCTCCCGTGTCGAACCGGATCAGGCGTCCGAACGGCCGGTCGTCGAGGATCTCGATCCCCGCCGGGACGTTCCAGGCCGGCTTCCCGCGGCGCCGCACGACCCCCGAGAACACCTCCGCCGATGCGTGCAGCATGCGGCCCGGCAGCGTGTACGTGAACGGATTGAACGGATTGCTCAGAAGCGCTTGCGTCGCGGCCGCCGACCAGCGCGCAGGAGTCAT